>CADCVU010000229.1 GCA_902806245.1 uncultured Solirubrobacterales bacterium | reverse complement strand
CAGGTCGAGCGCTTCAGCGCCTGGGCGGTCGACGAGCTCGTCTACATCGACATCACCCGCGAGGGCGCCCACGACCTGCGCCGCGACGACCACAAGGTGAAGGGCTCGAACGACCTGCTCGACATCATCGAGCAGGTCTCGCGCACCTGCTTCGTCCCGCTCACGTTCGGCGGCGGCATCCGCACGGTCGAGGACATCCGGCAGCGCATCGCCCGCGGCGCCGACAAGGTCACGATCAACACCCGCGCGGTCGAGGAGCCCGAGTTCGTCTCCGAGGCTGCCGGGGTGTTCGGCAGCCAGGCGATCATCGTCTCGATCGACGCCCGCGAGCGCGACGGCGGCTGGGAGGTCATGACGCGCTGGGGGCGCGAGGCGACCGGCCTCGACGTGGTCGAGTGGGCGCGCGAGGCCGAGCGCCGCGGCGCGGGCGAGATCTTCCTCAACTCCGTCGACCGCGACGGCATGGCCAATGGCTACGACCTCCCGCTGATCCAGGCGGTCAGCGCCGCGACGCGGATCCCGGTGATCGCGTGCGGCGGCGTCGGGCGCTTCAAGCATCTCGTCGACGGCGTCCGCGCGGGTGCCTCGGCGGTCTCGGCGGCGAACATCTTCCACTTCACCGAGCACTCGACCCAGCGGGCCAAGAAGACCCTGCACGAGGCGGGAGTACCCGTACGTCTGGCCGGGGTGAGCGTCGGGTAAGGGCGCACCCATGGGCGAGGGGGAACTCGGCCGCGCGGAGCGGCTGATCAATGAAGGGGACCTGGATGGTGCGCGCGCCATCGCGGAGTCGGTGCTCGAGCGCGCGGGGAACGGGGACGGGGCCGCGGCCGCGGGCGCCCACAACGCCCTCGGCTTCATCGCCTACCAGCAGGGACGGCTGATCGACGCGCAGCGCGCCTTCGAGCAGGCCTGCTCCACGCCCGGCGGCGACGACGATGCGCGGGCGAACCTCGAAGCGGTGCGCACGGAGCTCGCGGGGATCTACGCGAACCTCGCAGGCGGCTCAGCCGCCGCGCCGGCCGCCGCGCCGGCCGCGGCGCCCCCTGCACCCGCCCCGGAGCGCGACTTCTCCGGCACCTTCGAGGACCTGCTGGCCGGCAGCTTCGGCCACGACCTCTCGCCGCGGCTGCTCGGGCGGCTGCTCGGTCACGGCATCGGGCCGAACCTCGAGGCGCGGCTCGCCGAGCTGCCGACCGCCACGTCGCCCAACGAGCGCCGCTTCCTGCTGCGCTACGCGGCGCGGATCTGGGACGGGCAGCACGACGTCTTCGAGAACGGGCCGCTCCTCGGCGGAACGACGCGCGCGCTGGCCATCGGCATGCTCGCGAGCGACCGCCGCCGCCCCGGCACGCTGCTGCACACCCACGACTGGTTCTCGAGCCGGGTGTCGCTCGACCTGCCCCCGGACACCTTCGACCAGATGGCCCAGCGCGGGCAGATCACCGCCGCGCTCAAGCAGCAGACGGTCGACAGCGGAAGCTTCCAGGCGCTCTACGACCATTTGCACGCCGGCCAGGACTACTCGAGCCTGGTCCGCTCCCACGAGGCCTACCTCCCGGGCTACCGGGGTGAGACGACCCAGCACGGCGAGGCGATCTTCGAGCCGCCCGACACGACGTTCTCGCTCGTCTTCGTCGACGGCTGCAAGAGCTGGTTCGGGACGAGGTTCTGGCTCGAGCGCATGTGCGAGCGGATCCCCGCCGGCGCCCACCTCGTCTTCCAGGACTACGGGTGGTACTCGTGCTTCTGGCTGCCGGCGCTGACCGAGCTGCTCCCGGGCCACTTCCGCCTCGTGGCCTACGTCGACGACACCTACGCGTTCGAGCTCCTGCGCCCCATCGATCCGCGGACGCTGGCCGACGCCTATCCCGATCAGCCCGAGGACCTCGGCCGCGACGTCTACGACGCGATCTTCACCTCCGCGCTCGTCGACGCGGGCGCCCGCGCCGACGTCCACGGCATGGTCTGCCTGACGATCCAACACGCCGCCGCGCTCGCGTACATCGGCCTCGAGGACGAGGCCCGCCACCGGATCGAGGCGATGCGTGGGCGGCCGGAGTTCGCGGCGTTCCGCGACCGCTTCGTGGAGAACGCCCTGCGCAGCCCGACCTACCGGCCGGACGGCACGTCGATCGTGCTCTAGGCGACCTGCGGCACCCCGGCGAACCGGGGCAGCTCGCCCAGCCGGCCGACGGGAGGCCAGTCGCTGAGCACCGCCGAGCAGCGCTCGGCCAGCGCGCGGTCCGCGACCGCGGAACCGGGAAGCGGAAGCAGCAGGACGTCCGGAAGGCGGTCGTCGGCGATGCCCGCCGCGGCGACGGCACGCTCTACGAGGGACAGAGTCTGGGAAGCGTCGAGCCCCAGGCCCCACAGCACCAGGGTCGCGTCGTCGCCCGGGCCGACCGCGTCGGCGTACTCGCGCAGCAGATCGGGGCGCTCGTGGAGCTCGTCGGCGAAGCCGGCCACCGTGAAGGCGCGGGTCTCGTCGAGCTCGACGCGGGCCGCGGGCTCGCGCACGATCCGCTCGATCAGCGAACAGAAGGCGGCGTCGTCGAGCGGCTCGCCGATGTGGCGGCGCTTCCACTCGGCGATGGGCGCCTCGCTCGCGGCGGCGACGTGGAGCAGCTCGTCGAGCGGGCCGTCGTCGACGTCGAGCGGGAAGCGGTGGTAGCCGGCGTAGCGCTCGAGGGAGCGCAGCGGGATCGGCTCCTCGTCGGGCAGGCCGTACATCGGCGGCTGCATCTGGCCGTAGACGACCGTCGGCACGCCGCGGGCGACGGCCAGCGAGGGATAGGTCCCCTCCCCCGCCACGACCACGTCGCAAGCGTCCATCTCGGCGAAGGCCAGCTCGTAGCCGCCCACCACGTACTTGACGCCGTCGGCGGGCCACAGGCCGTTCTGCTCGAGCGTCCCGATGTGGCGGACGGTGAGCTCCCACGGGCCCTTGAGCAGCTCGGCGTAGGTCGCGGCGTTGTACGCGCGGTTGTGCTCGGCGAGCGTCCCCCACCCCGACGGGTGCAGCGGCGCGAAGACGACCTTGCGGACGTCGGCGGCCGCGCGGAAGGGCTTCTGATCGCACAGCGACCAGCCGATCACGTGACTGGGGCGCGGGTCGCCGATCCGGCGGGCGACCTCGGCGTAGCCCGGGCCGATGTTCAGGGTGCCGTCGACCTGCGCGTAGGGCTCGAACTGGTTGTCGTAGGAGATCAGCGGCCCGGCGCCGTGCGGGTACAGGAGCACCTTGGCGCCCATCGACTTGTAGTGGTCGATCAGCTCGCGGTAGCCGAAGACCGGCGGGTCGAAGTCGACCAGCAGCAGGTCGGCGCGGCCCTCGGTCACGAACTGGTGGCCGGCCCGTGCCAGCGCCTGCGAGAGGCGGTGCGACTTGCCCAGATGGTCCTTGAGCGCGATCTTCAGCGGGCGGGACACGGCGGCGCGGTCAGACGGGCTCGACGACCGCAGGGCGCACGGCACGGATGGCCTCGCTCCAGGCCTGGGCGGTCTTCTCGGCGGCGCGGTGCTCGCGCACGTGGGCGCGGGCGGCGCCGCCGACGCGGGCGCGCAGGGCCGGGTCGGCCACGAGCTCGCGCAGGATCTCGCGCGCCTCGCACGCGTCGGCGGCGTGGAAGCCCGTGACGCCGTGCTCGATGTCGGGGTAGACGTCGGGATCGGCGATCACCGGGATGCCGAGCGCCGAGGCCTCGAGCCAGCGCAGGTCGCTCTTGCCCTTGAAGAAGTGGTTCTTCCCGGCGGGGGCGAGCGCGACGTCGAAGTTCGCCATCGCGGCGGGGTAGGTGCCCAGCTCGGCGAAGGGGATCGTCGACGCGCGGGCCGCCCCGAACTCGGCGGCGAGGCCGTCGGAGAACTGCTGCCCGACGCTGAGGAAGCGGACGTCCTCGCGCTCGCGCATGACGTCGGCGACCGCGGCGAGCCACGGGCGGACGGCCTCGCGGTGCCCGGTGGCGCCCGACCAGCCGACGGTCACGCCGTCGTGCGGCGGGCGGGTGAGGGCGTAGCGCTTGAGGTCGAGGCCGTTGCGGCAGACCCACAGGTTCTTGTTGAACGCGCGGAAGCGGCGGGCGAGGAACTCGGTGGAGACGATCACGCCGTCGCAGAGGCTCATGCCGAGCTCGTAGGCGGCCGCGGTGTCCTTGCCGAACTGGGCGGCGAACTCGTGGTCCTCCATCTTGCGGATGGCGTGCACGTAGTCGTCGATCTCGAAGAGGACGCGGATGCCCGCGGCCTGCAGGTCGCGGATGGCGGTGACCCAGCCCGGCCCGATCGGCTGCTGGATGACGAGGACCTCGTAGTCGAAGAAGTCGGCGAAGCTCATCCGGCCCTTGGCCAGGCCGGTGCCGACGGCGAGGTCGGGCGGCTGGCCGGCCACCCCGACCCACTCGCAGCCGAGGGCCATCGCCGGCAGCGCGCAGCGGTACCAGGCGACGGCGCCGGCGCCCGCGCCGACGAAGAGCGTGCGGGGAAGCGGCTGGGACATCTAGAGCACCTCGGGGATGAACTGGCTGAGGTCGGTGTCGCCCCACCGGCTCCACAGCCGCTGGGTCGACGCCTCCGTCCACTGCTGGATCGTGGGGGAGGGCTTGGAGCGGAAGTACTTCTCGAGGTGGTAGGCGGCGGCGGCGGGCTCGTAGATGCACTCGAGGCCGGCCTCGAAGACGCGCAGGCAGTAGTCGACGTCCTCGAAGCACATCCGGTAGCCCTCGTCGTAGAGGCCCACCTGGTCGAGGGTCTCCCAGCGGATGAACTGCAGGGCCGCGGTGACGGGGCAGCGGAACGGCACCTGCGCCTGGTCGAGGTCGCCGGGGCCGAAGTGGAAGCGGTGGAACCAGTCGCGCTTGAGCAGCGAGAAGTAGATGCCGCCGTGCTGGATCAGGCCCGTCGGGTAGAGCAGGCGGGCGCCGACGACGGCCGCGGGCTGCTTCTGCGTGTCCAGGCGCGCGCGCATGTGGTCGAGCCAGCCGTGCTGGAAGAACTCGATGTCCGCGTTGACGAGGACGGCGTCGGCCTCGGCGTCGAGCGCGCGCTGCAGGCCGACGTTGACGGCGCGGGAGAAGCCGCCGTTCTCGGGCTGGCGGTGGAGCATGTAGCCGAGCTCGCCGACGGCGACCTCGAGCTGGTCGACGAGCTCGGTCGCCGGCGAGCCGTCGTCGACGATCATCGCGACGGTGTCGGCGGAATCGGTGCTCGTCCACAGCGAGACGAGGCAGCGGAGCACGACGTCGAGCTCCTCGGCTTCCCGGAGGTACACGGGGACGACGGCGAGGGTGGGGCGGTCGGCGGGCACGTGGTCTCTTTCGGCAGCCGTCGGAGGGGACTTGAGAGGGTCAGCCGAGGCGGACGTAGCCGACCGCGCCGTCGCCGCTCGCGTCGTGCGTGCGGCGGGAGACCTGGTCGGAGGAGTTGCCCTCGATGGTCTGGATGGAGCCGTCGGCGCCGACGCTCTCGACGATGCCGATGTGCTCGTCCCAGACGATGAGGTCGCCGGGCTGCGGGGCGACGCCGGGGCCGGCGGGGATCGCCTTGCCGGCCGACTGCGCCCACGAGTAGAGCGCGTCGACGGAGCCGTGGCCCTCGCCCTGCGCGCCGACCGGGACGCCGGCCTCGCGGGCGGCCCACGAGACGAAGTACGCGCACCAGGGCCCGACACCGGAGCCGGCGGTGGCCTGCCGGTACTGGGCGATGCGGGGAGAGTCGTTGGAGCCGGGCGGCTGCTCGGCCTGGCCGACCTCGTTGCGCACGGCGTTGAGCATCGCCTGCCCCGCGCCGGTCCCGCCGCCGCCGACGCTCGGAGGCAGCATCGCGCCGGGCGCGGCGCCGACGGCGCCCTGCAGGGCCCCGGCGAAGCTGGTCTGCGTGGTGGCCGGCGGCGCGGGCGGCGCCTTGGGCGCCAAGGCCGTTTCGAGCTCGGCGATGCGGGCGTAGACGGACGCGATGCTCATTGCCCGGGCTGCATCGGCAGCGCACGCCGGGGACTTAACGGCCAGGGGGCGGCACATGGCCGCCCCCTGACACGTCACTCAGTTCCGGACGCTCTACCGCAGCAGCGAGAGAACGCTCTGCGAGGACTGGTTGGCCTGCGCGAGCATGCTCGTGCCGGCCTGCTGGAGGATCTGCAACTTCGAGAAGTTGACCATCTCCTGCGCCATGTCCACGTCCCGGATCCGGGACTCCGCCGCGACCAGGTTCTCCTGGTAGACGGCGAGGTTGTTGAGGCGGTGCTCGAGGCGGTTCTGGACCGCGCCGAAGTCGCCACGGAGCTTCGAGACGTTCTCGATGCCCGTGTCGATCCCCGCGAGCGAGACGTTCGCCAGCGAGGTGCCCGCCGAGACGCCCGACGTGTTGCCGGTGCCGCTGACGCCCGTGAGATCGATCCGGGTGACCGAGACCGTCTCGCCGGAGTTCGCGCCCACCTGGAAGGTGGTCGTGCCGGAGGCGTTGAGCAGCTTGTTCTTGTTGAACTCGGTCGTGCTCTGGATCGAGCCGATCTCGTTCTTGAGCTGCGTGAACTCGGCGTCGATCGCGGACTTGTCCTCGGTCGACAGCGTCTGGTTCTCGTACTGCACCTTCAGGTCGCGGATGCGCTGGAGCATCGAGTGCACCTCGGTGAGGGCACCCTCCGCCGTCTGGACGAGCGAGATGCCGTCCTGGGCGTTGCGCTGCGCCTGGGCGAGACCACCGATCTGGCCGCGCATCTTCTCGGAGATGGCGAGGCCGGCAGCGTCAT
>CADCVU010000228.1 GCA_902806245.1 uncultured Solirubrobacterales bacterium | reverse complement strand
CCTCCTCGACGACGCTCTCGCCGGTGTCGCGGGCGAGCGAGGGACCGGAGCCGTTGCCGGGCGTCTCGGCGACGCCGGCCTCGCCGTCGGCGGGCGGGCTGCCGCCGTCGGTGGGCGTGCGCGCGGTAGCTCCGTCGTCGCCCGCGGCGGCGGCGCCGTTGGCAGCGACGTCGGCGGCGCTCGCGCCGACCGCGACCTGGGCCAATACGGTCCCCACCGGGACGGTCTCGTCGGGCTCGACCAGGATTTCGGTGATCACGCCGTCGGCCGGGGCGGGCACCTCGGCGTCGACCTTGTCGGTCGAGACCTCAACGACGGTCTCGTCGGCCTCGACCTCGTCGCCCACCTGCTTGTGCCACTCGAGCACGGTGCCCTCGGTGACCGATTCGCCCATCTGGGGCATCTTGATCTCGAGTTGTGGCCCCGCCATCGTCTTAAGAACACTCTATCCGTCCTCGCGGGTCGGTCGCGCCACAATCCCGCGGGATGACGAGCCCTTCGAGCCCCGGCCGCGCCCCCGCTCGCCGGCGCAGGCTGTGGGGGTGGGGGCATGAAGACGAGGCGGCCTCGAACGAGGAGCTTCGCGCCGCCGTACCGGGCGTTCGCGCCCACCTCGGCTTCGAGCCCGCGGAGCCCGAGCTGCCGACCGTGACCGAGGTCCCGAGCCTGCCGGCCTCCCGGCTCGACCCGCCCCCCGCCCTCGCGGCGGTCTGCTCGACCGCGCCCCGCGACCGGGCACTGCACGCCTACGGGCGCTCCTACCGCGACGTCATCCGTGCGTTCCGGGGGCGCTTCGACCACCCGCCCGACGTCGTCGCCCGTCCGCGCACGGAGGCGGAGGTCGCCGCGGTGCTCGAGTGGTGCGCCGACGCCCGTGCCGCGGCCATCCCCTTCGGGGGCGGGACGAGCGTGGTCGGAGGCGTCGAGCCGGCGGTGGGCGAGGACTTCGCCGGCACGGTCTCGGTCGATCTCGGTGCGTTCGACCGCGTGCTCGAGGTCGAACCCGTCTCTCGCGCCGCGCGGATCCAGGCCGGTGCCACCGGGCCCGCGCTCGAGGCCGCCCTGCGCGAGCATGGGCTGACCCTGCGCTTCTTCCCGCAGTCCTTCGAGCTCTCCACCCTCGGCGGCTGGATCGCCACGCGGGCCGGCGGACACTTCGCCACCGGGTCGACGCACATCGACGACCTCGTCGAGTCGGTTCGCGCAATCACCCCGAGCGGCGTCTGGGAGAGCCGCCGGCTTCCGGGCTCGGGAGCCGGCCCGAGCCCGGACCGGATGCTGCTCGGCTCCGAGGGAACGCTCGGGATCGTGACCGAGGCGTGGGTGAAGGCTCGCCCGCGTCCGGTCTTCCGCGCCGGGGCGAGCGTCCACTTCCCGACCTTCGCCGCCGGCGCCGAAGCGGTGCGCGCGCTGGCGCAGTCGGGCCTCGAGCCGTCTAACTGCCGCCTGATCGATCCGGTCGAGGCGGCGGTGACCGGCGCGGCCTCCGACGGTGAGGCGCTGCTCGTGCTCGGCTTCGAGTCCGCGGACCATCCGCTCGACGCGTGGATCGCCCGCGCGGTCGAGCTGTGCGAGGACCACGGCGGAACGCTGCCGGAGCCGCCGCGGCTCTCGGGCCCCGGCGAGGGGCGGACGGACGGCGACGGCGCGGGGAACTGGCGCAGCGCCTTTGTTCGAGCGCCCTACCTGCGCGACACGCTCGTGGTGGCCGGCGTCCTCTCGGAGACCTTCGAGACGGCGATCACCTGGGACCGCTTCGACGCCTTTGTGGCCGCCGTGCACGAGCACGCCGAGGCGGCGCTGCACGAGGTCTGCGGCGCCGGAACGTTGACCTGCCGGCTGACCCACGCCTATCCCGACGGCGCTGCGCCGTACTTCACGGTGCTCGCCCCGGCGCGGCGCGGCTCGGAGCTCGAGCAGTGGGCGGAGGTCAAGGCCGCGGCCTCGGAGGCGATTCTCGCCGCGGGCGGGACGATCACCCACCACCACGCCGTCGGGCGCGATCACCGGCGGTGGTACGACCGCCAGCGTCCCGAGCCCTTCGCGGCGGCTCTGCGCGCGGCGAAGGGTGAGCTCGATCCGGTTGGGATCCTCAATCCCGGCGTGCTCCTCGACTCGCCGGGCTCGAGCCGGGCTACCTGATCACTCGGAAGCCCGTCGGCCGTGTTCGGTTGGGGAGGTGTCCGGGCGGGTGCCCGTCGAAGCGCGCCACGAAGGAGTAGTCGCCAGGACGCCGGGGCCGGTAGACGAAGCCGTAGTCGACCTCGCGGTCGAGCGCCAGCCGGCGCTCCTCGACGACGGCGCCGTCGCGGCGGACGACGACGGTGACGAAGAGGCCGGCGTGAGAGTGATGGGACACCAGCCCGGTGATCGCGCGGCTGCCGCCGAGCCTCAGGTCGGTCCGTCCCACCTTGAGCGTGATCCTGGGCCTCTGCTCGACCACGGCCAGCGGGCTCGCCACGGCCCTCGTGCCCGCCCGGTCGCCGACGAAGCGCGCGCGGTAGTCGGTGGTCCACTCCGGCCTGGCGCCGGCCAGGCGGAAGGTCCCGTCGGCGGCGACCGGCGTACCCGCGTCGGGCTGACCCGGCACGCGCGTGAACGCGCCGCGCACCCACGGGCGGCGGTACAGCAGCACCCGCCGCCCCACGAGCGGGTCTCCGTGGGCGGAGGTCAGCCGGCCGCGCAGCGTGGTCGTCCCCGGCCAGGTCAGTCGCGAGCGAGACGCGGACAGGCTGAGCCCTGGATCGGTGCGCAGGAGCACGGTGATGTCGTCGGACTCCCGGTTCGCCGTGGCGAGGTCGGCGCGGCCGTCGCGGTCGAGGTCGTCGCCAGCTATGGCCACCGGCCGAGTACCCACGGCGTGGTCGCTCGGCTTACCGAAGGTTCCGTCGCCGCGGCCGAGCAGGATCGAGGCGCTGCCCGGGTACTCCTTCCTGGCGACGTACCGGGTGTTGGCGTTGTTCACGGCTGCCAGATCCTGGCGGCCGTCGGCGTCGAAGTCGGCGACCGCGAGCGTGAAGGCGGCGACTCCCTTCCCCTGGTCCGGGATGCGCGCGAAGGTCCCAGCGCCGTTGCCCAGGAAGATCGAGATGCTCTTGCTGTCGAGGTTGCCGACGGCGAGGTCGGGGTTGCGATCGCGGTTGAAGTCGCCGGCGGTGACGTCGAAGGGCGTCCTGCCCACGGGGTAGTTCGCGCCGGCCCGGAAGCTGCCGTCGCCGTTGCCGGGCAGGATCGAGAGGTTGTTCGAAGCGCGGTTGGCCACGGCGAGGTCGAGCCGCCCGTCGCGGTCGAAGTCGGCGCTGTCGAGGTCGTAGGCGTCGCCGTCCTCGCCCACGGCGAGCCGGTTGCCGGCCGCGTAGGTCACCGGTGCGGCGAAGGTCCCGTCGCCGCGACCGAGGTAGACGCCGACCTCGTCCTCTCGGCGGTTGACCACGGCCAGGTCGGCGTGGCCGTCGCGGTCGAAGTCGCGGGTGATGAGGTTGCGCGGCTGGTCGCCGGCCGGTAGCCGCGCGGGTGGACCGAAGCCGCCGCGCCCATCGCCGCGGAGCACGAGGACGGCTCGGTCGAACACGTCGGAGACGGCGAGGTCGATGCGCCCGTCCTCGTCGAGGTCGGTGGTCACAGCCGTGCGCGGGCCTTTGCCCGCAGGGAAGTTGACGGCCGGGCGAAACGAGCCGTCGCCCCGGCCGAGCAGGACCGAGACGTCATGGGAGACCGTGTTGGGGGTGACGATGTCGAGCACGCGGTCGCCGTTGAGGTCGGCGGTCTCGACCGAGTACGGGAGGTCGCCGGCGGGGTGGCTGCGCTCGGGGCCGAGGTTCACCGCCTGGGCGGCGTAGGCCTGGGAGACACTGGCGACGGCGAGCGCCAGCGCGACGCCGATCGCCCCGAGCCCGAGCCGCCCGGCCGCTTGACGGCCCGGGAGCGGCTTGCCGTCGCAGACTCGATGCATCGGCCTTCTCCTGTCGGCGGCGATCGGGGCGGAGGCTCCCGGACCCGCTTCGGCGGTGGCTCCCCGGCGGGTAGCCGGCGCAACTCGCGTCAGAGCCTAGCCCGGGAGCAGGTCTCGCCGCCGCGCGTGGTCGTCGAGCGTCTCGCGGACCCACCGCCGCAATTCGGGATCGGCGAGGCGGTAACGCCCGAGCAGCTCTCGCTGTCCCTCGAGCGGCAGGCCCGCGATCTCCCACCGGACGGCGAGTCGCTCGAACAGGAGCTCGACCCGCCGCGCCTCGATGTCGTCGAGGGAGGCGCCGGCGCGGCTCTCGGCTCTGCGCATGCGTTCGACGGTCGCGGCCGAGACCTCGTCGCGCAGGGTCAGGACGTTGCCCTCGGCGTCGCGGTAGTCGGTGGTGGTGGCGAGCGGCTCGGGATCAGTCTCCGCTCGCCGCCGGCGCTGGCGGCGACCCATGGAGGCGACGATATCCGCGTTCGGCGGCCCGGTGGGCGATCTCCGCGACGCCGGTCCGCGGCCCTGCGAGCATGCGCGCCCGTGGCGGCTCCCCGCAAGCGCGACCTCGCCCGCGCCGACCGCGTCCTCCCGGGCCTCTGGCGCCTGCGCCTGCCGCTGCCGTGGCCGGGCGTTCCCCACGTCAACGCCTACGCCATCGCGACCGGCGACGGCCTCGTCCTCGTCGACACCGGTCTCGACGAGCCCGGCGCGCTCGCTCAGCTCGAGCGCGCGCTGCACCAGGCCGGCTTCGGCCTCGAGCACGTGCGCCTGCTCGTGTGCACGCACGCCCATCCCGACCATTACGGCCTCGCGGAGCCGATCGTCGCCGCCGCGGGGTGCGAGCTCTGGATGCACCCGAGCCACGGCCACTCCACCCGGGCCGTCCAGAGGCCCGATCGCGCGCTCGAGCGCCGGATCGAGGTCGCCCGCCACTGCGGCGTGCCCGAGGACGACCTGCGCCGCTACCAGGCCGAGCGCGCCGGCCGGGGAACCGGCGTCGCCGGGGTGGTGCGCCCCGACCGCGACCTGGTGCCAGGCGTCGAGATCGAGACCGACCTCGGCACGCTCGCGGTGCACGAGACGCCCGGTCACGCTCCCTCGCACGTCGTCCTCCACGAGCCCGACAGCGGTCTGCTGATCTCCGGCGACCACCTGCTCGGGCGCATCGCTCTCTACTTCGACTACGGCCACACGCCCGACCCCGCCGGGGAGTTCCTGCGGTCCCTCGAAGTGGTCGAAGGCCTGGACGCGCGGCTCTGCGTGGCCGGGCACGGGCGTCCCTTCCGCGACGTCCAGGCCCACGTCGACGGCAACCGCCGCGAGCTCGAGGCTCAGATCGACCGCGTCCGCGTCGCGCTCGCGCGCGGCCCGCAGACGCCGTTCGAGCTGGTGAGGGTCCTGCTCGAGCTCGAGCAGGACCAAGAGCTCACGCCGATGATGGTCAGCCTCGGGCTCAACATGGTTCTGGCGTACTTGACCCGGCTCGAGGTACTGGGCGACGCCGGTCGCGTGGACGTCGAAGGCGAGCCAGAGCGCTGGGAGGTCGCGAGCGCCAGCGGGTCCTAGACCGGCTCGAGCGCCCGGTCCCAGGGCCGCGCCGCCCGCAGCGCCGCGAGGATCGCCCGCGTCGCCGGCGACTTGTTGAGCGTGTAGAAATGGATCCCCGGCGCGCCCCGCGAGAGCAGGTCGGCGCACTGGAGCGTCGCGTAGGAGACCCCGAGATCCTTGATCGCATCCGCGTCGTCCTGGCGCGACTCAAGCTCGCGCTCGAACTCCTCGGGGATCGACGCTCCGCACATGCTGGTGATCCGCTTCAACTGCTTGAAGTTGGTCACCGGGATGATGCCCGGGATGATCGGCACGTCGATGCCGCGCTCGCGGGCGGCCTCGACGAACGAGAAGTAGTGGTCGTTGTCGAAGAAGAGCTGGGTGACGAGGAAGCTCGCGCCCGCGTCGACCTTCTCCTTGAGGAAGCGCAGGTCGTGCTCGAGGTCGACCGCCTCGGGATGGACCTCGGGGAACGAGGCCGCGCCGACCGCAAACGGATACTCGCCAGTGACGAGCTCGATCAGCTGCGTCGAGTACTCGAGGCCGCCCTCGGTCGCGCGCCACTCGCTCTCACCTTGAGGCGGGTCGCCGCGCAGCGCGAGCACGTTGTCGATGCCGATCCGGCGCATCTCGTTCAGCGTCGCGCGCAGCTCGTCCGTCGTCGCGCCGACGCAGGTGAAGTGCGCCATCGCCTCGATCGAGGTCTCCTGCTTGATCCGCTTGACGATGTTGAGCGTGCGGTCGCGCGTCGAGCCGAGCGCTCCGTAGGTCACCGAGACAAAGGCAGGATCGTCGTGCTGGAGCTCCGAGATCGTCTCGAACAGGCTCTCGGTGCCCTCGTCGGTCTTGGGCGGGAAAAACTCGAACGAGAAGCAGGGACGGCGTTCCTCGAGGATTTCGTCGATTCGCATGGTGCGAGAGCTTAGGGAAAGGCGGCCGGCTCAACGGTCGCCGGGAGCCTCCGCCCCGTCCGCGCCGTCCGCGCCGGGGCCCCTGAGCGACCGGATCCCGAGGCCCGTGGCGACCCGCTCGTGCCCGCTCTGGCGGTACTGGACGTCGACCGAGTGGTGGCGCCGGTAGGTGCCGGCGATCGAGAAGAACATGAGCGTCCAGCGCCAGAAGCCGATCCTCCCCTCGGTGACGAGCTCCTGCTCGAAGAGCAGCGTCCGGCCCTTCACGCGGTAGTCCTGCCCCTCGACCTGGGGAACGCCGTTTATGAACACCCGGTAGGGCGGCTCCGCTCCGCGCGGGAGCTCGACGGCCGAGCGCGGGACCACCCCGCGGTTATAGCGAGCGCTCGCCGCCCGGCTCGGCCACCGCGCGCCGCAGCGCGTCGTAGGGCGACTCGCCCGGGCGCTGCTCGATCACCTGCCGTCGCAGCGTGCCGGTGTAGCCCTCGACGGAGCCGTCGCCCCGAACGTCGAGGCCGGCGCGCAGCCGCGCGGGCCCCGCGAGCTCGAGCCGCGCGACGACCTGGGCGACCGGCTCGAACTGGCGCGCCCTGAGGTCGATCAGCCCGGCGTTCGCACCCTCCGCCAGGCTGCCGGCGCGAGCCTCGAGCGCATCCAGAGCGGCGTCGCGATCGGAGAACCGCCGGCGTTCGACGCGCGAGCCGGCGCGGACCTTGAGCCGGTAGCGCGCTCGGGCCAAGAGCTCGTCCTGCCGCTAGCCGCCGATCGCGCTCATCGACCGCGCGGGCTGCCGGAACCCCGGCTCGTTCACCTGGTGCTTGAGCTCCTTCTGCCAGACGGCCTCGCGCACGATCCGCTCCAGCTCGGCGTCGCTCGCGCCCGCGCGCAGGGGCTCGCGCAGGTCGGTCTCGTGCAGCGAGAAGAGGCAGGTGCGGAGCTTTCCCTCGGCGGTCAGGCGGATCCGGTTGCAGTCGCCGCAGAAGGGCTCGGAGACCGGATTGATGAAGCCGATCTCGCCGCGCCCGTCGCGGAAGCGGAAGATCCGCGCGGTCGAGTGAGCCTCGCGCGGCACCTCCTCGAGCGGATGGACGGCGTCGATGATCGCGCGCAGCTCGTCGCCCGCGAGCACCGCGTCCGGCGACCAGTTGCGATCGGCGTCGAGCGGCATGAACTCGATGAAGCGCACCTGAAAGGCACTCGAGCGCGCGAACTCGGCGAACGGGACGGCCTCATCCTCGGTGAAGCCCCGCATGGCCACCGCGTTGACCTTGACGGGATGGACCTCGGGATGTCGAGCCAGCGCCTCGAGCCCGCGCAGGACCTGAGGCAGCGCGTCGCGGCGGGTGAGCTCGAAGAAGCTGTCGCGCTGGAGCGAGTCGATCGAGACGTTGACCCGGCCGATGCCCGCGGCCACCAGGGCCTCGGCGTCGCGCTCGAGCAGGAACCCGTTGGTGGTCAGCGAGAGGTCGTCCAGTCCCTCGACCTGCGCGAGCATCGCCACGAGCCTCGGGAAGTCCCGGCGCACCAGTGGCTCGCCGCCGGTCAGGCGCAGATCGGTCACGCCGAGCGAGGCGAACAGCGTCACCAGCCGCTCGATCTCCTCGAAGCTCAGCAGCTCCGAGCGCTCGAGCCAGGCCAGCCCCTCGGCCGGCATGCAGTACTGACAGCGGAAGTTGCAGCGGTCGGTGACCGAGACGCGCAGGTCGGAGATGCGCCGGCCGTGGCCGTCGTGGAGGAGCTCCGGTCTCATGCGGGGAGGGTATCCGGGCGGCGAGCGCGCCTGGTCGCGCCGCCTACCGCTCGTCGATCCCGACGTACTCCCGCTCGCGGTACCCGTCGTAGATCTGCCGCGGCCGCGCGATCGCCTGCTCGTCGTCCTTGACGAGCTCGAGCCACTGCCCGACCCACCCCGAGGTCCGCGGGATGGCGAAGATCACCGTGAACATGTCGGTCGGCATCCCGAGCGCCTCGTAGATCAGGCCCGAGTAGTAGTCGACGTTCGGATACAGCTTGCGCTCGGTGAAGAACTCGTCGTCGAGCGCGCGTTTCTCGAGCTCGACGGCGATCTCGAGCTTCGGGCTCTTGCCGGTGACCTCGAGGACCTCGTCGACGTGGTGCTTGATGATCCGCGCGCGGGGGTCGTAGTTCTTGTAGACGCGGTGGCCGAAGCCCATCAGCCGCTCCTCGCGGTTCTTCACGCCCTCGAGGAAGTCGGGGATGTTGTCGGTCGTGCCGATGCGGTCGAGCATGCGGAGGACCTGCTCGTTGGCCCCGCCGTGGAGCGGTCCGTAGAGCGCCGAGACCCCGGCGGCGATCGCCGAGTAGGGATCCACCTGCGTCGAGCCGACGTTGCGCACCGCGGCGGTCGAGGCGTTCTGCTCGTGGTCGGCGTGGAGGATGAAGAGCACGTCGAGCGCGCGCGCGAGCCTCGGGTCGGGCTCGTACTTCCACTCGGCCATCTTGAACAGCATCGAGAGGAAGTTCTCGGGATAGCTCAGGTCGTTGTCGGGATAGGAGTACGGAAGCCCGAGGTTGTGCCGATAGGCGAAGGCGGCGAGCGTCGGCATCTTCGCGATCAGCCGGACCGCCGCCATGTGCTGCTCGTGCTCGTCGGTGATGTTGTTCGCGCCGGGGTAGAAGGTCGAGAGCGCTCCGACGGTGGACTGGAGCATCCCCATCGGGTGGGCGTCGTAGCGGAAGCCCTCCATCAGCTTCTTGACGTTCTCGTGGACGTACGTGTGGTGGGTGATCTCGTGCTCCCACTGCGCGTACTCGTCCTTCGACGGCAGCTCGCCGTTGACGATCAGATAGGCGGTCTCGAGGTAGTTCGAGTGCTCGCAGAGCTGCTCGATCGAGTAGCCGCGGTACTCGAGGATGCCGGCCTCGCCGTCGATGTAGCCGATCTTCGAGCGCGTCGAGGCGGTGTTCTTGAAGGCGGGGTCGTAGGTCATGAGGCCGAAGTCGTCCTCGTTGACCTTGATCCCGCGGAAGTCCATCGCCCGGACGGTGCCCTCGGTGATCTCCATCTCGTAGGTCTCGCCGGTGCGGTTGTCGGTGATCGAGAGGGTTTCCTGGGCGGTCGCCACGCCGCCGTCCTCGCCGGCCTGCTGGGTCTGCTCGGATGCCATCTGTCTCCTCGTCTCGCGTGAAGCTGCCTCCGCTCCTAGGTATCCACTTTCGGCCCGGGCGATGCCTCCGGCTGCGGCCACGCGATGGCCGGCGACCGATTACAGTGCCGCTCGACGTCGCTCGAGAGGAGACCGAGGTGGATCTGAAGAGCCTGAGCCTGGGGGAGAAGATCGCGGCCGGAAGCGGCGCGGTGTTCTTCGTCGCGCTGTTCCTGTCGTGGCTCGAAGCGCTGACGGCGTGGGAGCTCTTCGACATCGTCGACGTCCTCCTGGCCCTTCTCGCGCTCGTCGCCGTGGCCTTGCCCCTGGCCAAGGCGGCGGGAGCCGCGCTTCCCATTCGCCCCTCCAACAAGGCGATCCTGACGCGTATCGGGGTGATCGTGTTGACGGTGACCGTCGCGTTCTTCCTCGAGGGCGCGGATCGCGGCGTCGGTATCTTCCTCGCGGTCCTCGCGGCCGTGGGAATGCTCTACGGCGCGGTGACCACCCCCGGCGACGACGCGCCTCCCCGGCGCCGCGACCGTCCGCGCCGCCCGCGGGTCGAATCGGACCTCGAGGAGCCGCCGCCGCGGACGGAGAGCTGGCGCGGCGGCGCTCGCGACACCGAGGATCGGGGCTCGGAGGAGGTCGGCGCCGGCGCGCGCCGACCGGCCGACGGCGCGACCGATCCGGGCGCCGGCTCGCCGCAGCCCGCGCCGCGGTCCGAGGAGAGACCTCCTCGCCCGAGCAGCTTCGAGGCGATCGAGTTCGACCCGGAGCCCGAGCGCACCGAGACGCGCCGGCGGCGGCCGCCGGAGGACCCACCCGCGGCCGATCGCTGAGGAGGCCGCGGCGGCCCGCGTGCTTCGAGTCAGGCCCGGTCGCTACCCGACCGACGGCAGGGCTCAGCCGCCGCTGCCGCCCTCCACCTCGTCCGTCCCTTCGCCGGCCGCCTGCTCCTCGGCGGCGGCGAGGATGATCGCCGAGCCGACGGTGGCCACCACCAGGACGATCGAGATGCCGACAAGGACACGCTCGCCTCCCTTGCCGCCGGGAAAGCGGTCAAACTTGATCCCGAGAAAGGCGACCACGACGGCCCAAACGGCGAGCACTCCGCCGACGATGTAGTAGATCGTCATCGCGCGCGTAAGATACCCGAGCGCGCCGATGTGAGCTGCCGCGAGCCGAGCCTCAGTGACGAGCCGGCAGGCGTGGGCGGGCGGGACGGCTCACCCGGGTGCGGCGCGGGGCGCCCGGGGCCGGGCCGCCGTGAGGCCCTCGG
>CADCVU010000227.1 GCA_902806245.1 uncultured Solirubrobacterales bacterium | reverse complement strand
GCGGCGGGTCGGCGCCGGGAACGACGATCACGAGCTCGCCCTCGCCGCCCGTCCCGGCGCGGCCCCGGGCGTCGCGCTCGGGACCGCCGCGGCGACGGCCGGAGATGTCCTGGATCGAGGCCCCGATCGCGCCGGTGGCCACCCGCCGCGCGGCCCGCTCGGCCGCCGTCAGGACGCGCGCGCGCCAGTCGCCCTGCTCGGGCTGGTGGGCGTGGGCGCGCACCACGAGCACGCCGGCGCCGTCGGCCAGGTCGGTGCCGAGCTCACGACCGCGCGCGACGATGTTCTCGCGGTCCGTCGCGCGCCGGTTCATGACGTCGTCGAGGAAGCGCCCGACCGCAGCCTCGGTGGCGCGCTCGGGCGCGCGGGCGCGCTCGACCTCGAGGGCGATGACCGAGCCCGCCATGCGCAGGACGGCGTCGGGCTGGGGGGCGGAGGTCGCGTCGGCCGACCTGTCGCGGAGACGGAAGCGCAGCTCTCCGACGCGTCGCTCGGCCACCCGCAGCTCGAGCAGCCCCACGCCGCTCCCCGAAGCGAGCACCGCGCGTTCCTCCTCGGGCGAGCGACAGGCGACCGCGAGCACTCCGAGCGCCGCGTCGAGCACGGCCACGCCGGCGCCCAGACCGCGCGATACGGCGCGCACGACCTCGTGCAGCCCGGCACCGCCCTCGACGGCGGCGGAGATCTCGCCGAGGGCCTCGAGCGAAGCGAGCGCCGGGGCGGAGCTCGCCGCTTCGGCCTCAGCCGGCTGGTTCGCGGCGGTGGCCTCGGCGTCGGTCATCGTGGCTCGATTGTATGGACGACGCGGAGGGTCCCCAGAGGCGTCCGAGCCGGCTTGGGGCTACCCCCAGCGGTCGTAGGACCAGACGAGCGCGCCTCCGATGGCCGCGCCGGTGACCATCAGTCCGGCGAGGATGAAGAGCGTCAGAAAGGCCGCTGCCGCCTTCTCCCACGGCCGCGAGTACGAGGAGCAGGCGGGAGCCACGATGAAGGCGAGGTAGCCGACGCCGATCGCGCCGATGGCGAGGTAGATCGCGAGGTTGGTCGTGATCATGGCGGCGATCGTCTGGCAGGGGTCCGGTGGCGTGGCGCTACCTGCTCAGTGTTGCGCATCCGCACGACGATCTCGACCGGCGTGCGGTGCACCGGGGTCAAGGGCGTCGTCAGTGCCCGCGCTCGAAGCGTCGCGCAGCCCGGTGACGATCGCGCCGTCGATCCGGCCCGCCGCGCGTGCGGCCGCGGTCGGGTCGGCGAACGCCCCGACCACGGTCGGCCCCGAGCCGCTGACCAGGGCTGCCGCGGCGCCCGCCTCGAGCAGGCGCCGCTTGAGGTCGGCGAGCTCCGGCCGCAGCGACAGCGTCGCGGGCTCGAGATCGTTTTCGAACGCCGGCGCGATCGCCTCCAGGCTCGTGGCCCGGCTCAGTCGGCGCAGGCGCCGCGGATCGAGCCGCGCCCGCGTGACGCCGAGCCGATCGGCCTCGGCGTAGACGCGCGCCGTCGAGAGGCCGGTGTCCTGCGCGACGAGCACGAGGGTCATGGGCGGCAGGGAGATCCGCTCGACCCCCTCCCCCGCGCCGGTCACGAGGGCGTGTCCCGGCTCGACCTGGCTCGGGACGTCGGCTCCGAGCGTCGCGCCGAGATCGCGCAGGGCGTCCGCGCCGCGCGGCTGCGCGGCGAGCGCGTCGGCCGTTCGCAGGACCGCGGCGGCGTCGGCGCTGCCACCGCCGAGCCCGGCAGCGACGGGTATCCGCTTTTCGATGCGGACGCTCAGCGGAGGAAGCGGCGAGCCCGGCGCCGTCGTGCGATAGGCCGCGAGCGCCGAGGAGGCGAGGTTCGGCCCCTCGACCCCCGGGCACAAGACACGGTCCTCCTCAGGCTCGCCGTCCCGGCGCACGTCGACCTCGATTCGGTCGGCGAGCTCGAGTGAGGCAAACAGCGAGCACAGCTCGTGCAGGTCGTCGGCTCGCGGCACGCCCACGTGGAGCACGAGGTTGACCTTCGCCGGAGCGAGCGCGCTCGCCGTCATCTCACGCCGCGGCCGACCGTCACCGCCGTTCGGGCGGAACCCTCCACGCCCGCGCCGGTCTCTCCGCCCTCGGCCTCGAGCAGAGCGGCCAACGCGACGAAGTCCGGCGGGGAGAGGCGCTCGGCGCGCGCGTCGGCCGGGTACGCGAGCGAGACCAAGGCCTCCCGCGCGCGCTCGCGCACCGCCGGCTCGAACGCCTCGGAGAGGGCAAGCGACCCGGCCAGCGTCTTGCGCCGGTGCGCAAAGGCCGCCCGGATGAGAGTTCGGACCTCGGGCGCCGGAGTAGCCCGGCGGCGCCTGAGCACCACCACCGCGGAGTCGACGTTCGGGACGGGAAGGAAGGCGGAGCGCGGGACTCGGCGGTGCAGGTGGACCCCGCAGGAGAGCTGCGCAAGGACCGAGGTCGCACCGTAGGTCCGCGAGCCCGGCGCCGCCGCGAGCCGCTCGGCGACCTCGCGCTGGACCATCGCCGCGAGGAGCTCCACGTCCGCGAGCTCCTCGAGCGCCTTGAGCAGGACCGTGGTCGCGACCCCGTAGGGCAGGTTGGCCACGAGCTTGCCGGGCGACGGCCGGAGCACCCCGAAGTCGAGGGAGACGGCATCGGCGTGGTGGTGCGAGGTGTTCCCGAACGGCGCCAGCGAGTCCTCGAGCGCCGCGGCAAGCAGCCGGTCGACCTCGACGACGTGGAGGTGAGCGACCCGCGAGGCGAGCCGCTCCGAGAGCACGCCGAGCCCGCCCCCGACCTCGAGCACGACGTCGGCGCTCGAGAGCTCCGCCGCCTCCTCCACGACGTCGAGGAAGCGGCCGTCGACGAGGAAGTTCTGGCCGAGCTCGCGACTGGGGCGCAGGCCGAGGGCGTGCAGCCTCGTCCGCGTGGCGTCTCGCAGACTCGGGTCGTCCGAGTCGGGGCCGGACGCCGCGGCGGATCGCCGCGGCCGTCCCGAGCGCGGCTCTCGCGGCGCCGAGGCCCTCACCACCCGAAGACCCTCGCGGCGTTGCGCTCCACCGTCGCCTCGAGCTCGGCGTAGGAGACGCCGCGCAGGCGCGCCACGGCCTCCGCCGTCGCGACGACGTTGGCCGGCTCGTTCGGCCGTCCGCGAACGGGCTGGGGGCCCAGGTAGGGCGAGTCGGTCTCGACCAGCAGCAGCTCGTCGGGGACCTCGCGGGCGGCAGCCTGGAGGTCGCCGGCGCTCGGGTAGGTGACGTTCCCGGCAAAGGAGCACAGCCAGCCGTGCTCGACGCAGTCGTCGAGACGGGCAGGGGCCGAGAAGCAGTGCAGGACCACGGTGAGCGAGGCCGCGCACTCGCGCAGCACGGCGAAGGTCTCGTCCTCGGCGGCGCGGGTGTGGATGACCAGCGGCATGTCGAGCCGGGCGGCGAGGTCGATGTGCGCCTCGAAGGCGCGACGCTGGTCCTCCCGCGGCGCGTGGTCGCGGTAGAAGTCGAGACCGGTCTCGCCGATGGCCCGGACCCGCGGATCGGCCGCGGCCTCCTCGATCGGGCGGAGGTGGTCGGGGGTGAAGCCGGTGGATTCGTTCGGATGGCGCCCGACGATGGCCACGACCTCCCTGTGCGCGTGTGCCGCCTCGAGGACGCCGGCGATGCCCGCCTCGTCGGTCGCGACCGTAGCCAGCCGGCTGACTCCCGCCTCGCGGGCGCGGGAGACGAGCTCGGCGGCCGAGGGATCGCAGGCGTCGAGGTGGCAGTGGGTGTCGACCATCTAGGCCACCGCGGCGTCCGCTCTCTCGACCTTGGGGAACAGCGGCGAGAGCTGACCGATGTGCGCGCCCCCTGCGACTGCGCCGAAGCGAGCGCGGTCGAGCGAGAGATCGTCCTGCCCGAGCGCTTCGAGGAGCCGCTCCGCCGACTCGGGGACGAACGGATGGAGGATCACCGTCACGACCCGCAACCCCTCGGCGAGGCCGTAGAGGATCTGGTCCAGGCGATCTGCCGCCGCCGGGTCCTTGGCGAGCTGCCACGGGGCCTCGTCCTGAACGAAGCGGTTGAGCCGCCGGACCAGCCGCCAGGCCTCGTCGAGGGCCGCGCTGACCTCGGTCGCGTCGAAGCGATCGCGTACGCGCTCGACCAGGCCGTCGAAGTCGTCGACGAGCGCCGGCGGCGGCTCGGCGGATGGGACGACACCCTCGCGGTAGCGGGCGATCATCGCGAGGGTGCGACTCGCGAGGTTGCCGTACTCGTTGGCGAGCTCGGTCGTGTAGCGCGTCTCGAAGCCCTCGGGCGAGACCGAGCCGTCCTGGCCGAAGCTGACCTCGCGCATGAGGTAGTAGCGCAGCGCGTCCGTTCCGTAGAGATCCATGACCTGGAAGGGATCGATGACGTTGCCGAGCGACTTCGACATCTTCTCCTCGTCCATCAGCAGGTAGCCGTGGATGAAGCACCGGTCGGGCACCTCGAGCTCGGCCGCCATGAGCAGAGCCGGCCAGATGACGGCGTGGAACTTGAGTATGTCCTTGGCCAGCACGTGCACGGTGGCCGGCCAGAAGCGATCGGTCAGGTCCTCGCCCGACCGCGCGTAGGTGAGCGCCGTGTAGTAGTTGAGCAGCGCGTCGAACCAGACGTAGAAGACCTGGCTCTCGTCCCAGGGCACGGGCACGCCCCAGGTGAGCGAGGAGCGGCTGAGCGAGATGTCGTTCAGGCCCTGGCGGATGAACGAGAG
>CADCVU010000226.1 GCA_902806245.1 uncultured Solirubrobacterales bacterium | reverse complement strand
GATCAAGAAGGACATCGACGACCGTCTCGAGGAGCTGCGTCCGCAGATCGAGGAGATCCCTCGACTCGAGGCGGTGCTGGCCGCGCTCGGAGGCGAGCAGGGGCAGTCGGCCTCCGAGGCCACCGGCTCGCCCGCTCATGGCCGAGGTCGCCCGCGGGGAGCAGGCGCAGGACGCGGGGCGGCGGCCGGAACCGCCGCCGGGCCGCGCCGCCGCGCTCGCCGTGGCCAGCGGCGCGAGGAGCTGCTCCAGCTGGTGGCCGGCTACCCCGAGATCAGCATCGCCGAGGCGGCGCGCCAGATGGGCGTGTCGTCGCCGCAGGTGTCGACACTGGTCCGCCGGCTCGAGGAGGAGGGCGCGCTCGAGCGCTCCGGCGGGCGCTTCGTCGTCGTGGCTCCGGCGGCGTTCGCGGCCAGTGCCGGCGAAGACGCTGCGGGCGAGAACGGCGGCGAGCACGACTCGCCGGTACCGGAGACCGACGACACGGAGCTGTCCACGCCCGAGGAGATCCAGGGGCCCGGCGTCGAGAGCATCGCCGGCGAGGAGGGAGTGGCCGGGGCCGAGTCGGTACCCGAGCCCGCTCGCGACGAGGCCGGGCGACCGCCGGCGAGCTGAGCGCGCGGCGCGCTCGCCGACAGGACCCGCCGACCGCCGACGCGCTCAGCGGTTGCCGCGCGCCATCGCCTCGAGGTCGAGGGCCTCGTCGAGCGTCTGCTCGTCTACGCCCTGCTCGCGCGCTACCTCGCGCAGCATCCGTCCGGACTTGGCCGCCTCCTGCACGAGCTCGGTCGCGCGGTCGTAGCCGATGTACGGGTTGAGCGCGGTGGCGATGGCGAGCGTGTTTTCGGCGTGGTGGGTCGTCTGCTCGGTGTGGGCCTCGAGGCCGTCGACGCACTTGTCGGCCAGCATGGTCGCGGCGCTCGTGAGCAGGCCGATCGACCCGAGCACGTTGCGGGCCATGAGCGGAACGCGCACGTTGAGCTCGAACTGGCCCTGCATCCCACCGATGGTCACCGCCGTGTCGTTGCCGATGACCTGAGCCGCGACCTGGAGGACGACCTCGGGGATCACCGGGTTGACCTTGCCGGGCATGATCGAAGAGCCCTTCTGAAGCTCGGGCAGGCGTAGCTCGGCGAGGCCCGCGCGAGGACCCGAGCCCATCAGCGCGAGGTCGCCCGCGATCTTCGTCAGCGAGACCGCTACGACCTTGAGCGCGCCCGAGAGCTCGACCAGCGCGTCGCGATTGGCCTGCGCCTCGAAGGGATCGGCCGGGGCGTCGGCGGGGATGCCGGTCGCCTGGGTCATCTTCGACCGCACTCCGGCGGCGAAGTCCGCGTGGGTGTTGAGCCCGGTGCCGGTCGCCGTCCCACCGAGCGGGATCTGGGCAAGACGCGGAAGCGCCGCTTCGACACGGTCGTGGCCGAGGCGAACCTGGGCGGCGTAGCCGGAGAACTCCTGCCCGAGAGTCACGGGCACCGCGTCCATGAGGTGGGTCCGCCCGGCCTTGACCACCTCAGCGAACTCTGCCGCCTTGGCCTCGAGCGAGGACTGAAGGTGCTTGAGCGCCGGGACGAGCCGGTCGCTCGTCTCCGCGAGCGCGGCCAGGTGCACGGCCGAGGGGAAGACGTCGTTCGAGGACTGGCCCATGTTCACGTGGTCGTTGGGATGGGCGCCCTCACCGGCCAGGCTGGCGATCACCTCGTTGGCGTTCATGTTCGAGGAGGTGCCCGAGCCGGTCTGGAATACATCAACGGGAAACTGCTCGTCGTGGCGGCCGTGCGCGACCTCGTCGGCCGCCTCCGCGACCCGCTCGGCGATCTCGGAGTCGAGCAGGTCGAGCTCGGCGTTCGTGCGCGCGGCGGCGGCCTTGATGCGGCCAAGCCAGTGGATCACGGGCGCCGGCACGGGCTCACCCGAGACCGGGAAGTTGTCGATCGCCTTCGTGGTCTCGCCGCCCCACAGCTGCTGCTCGGGCTCGGTCGCCTGCTGGGTCACTGGTCGCCTCCGTGGGGATCGCCTGCTCCGTGTGAACTGCGGCGACTCTACCCGGGTGACTGCTCCGGAACGCGTCGCCGAGGACTCCACCAAAGCGTCAACCGGTGCGTTCCCCCGCCCGCATGCCCGCGCGCAGCGCGCGCGAATCCGGGTCGACCAGAGTCAGCTCCTGCTCCACCCGGCGGACGAGCTCCGTGTTGATGCCCTGCTCGTTCTCGCTCCCCGCGCCGCGGCGCATCGCGCCGACGAGGTAGCCGAGCTGCGTCGCCGCGTCGCTCTCCGGTCGCTCGCGCGCGCGCTCCGCCAGGGCGGCGGCCGCTCCCACGAACGAGATGCCGACGCTCTGGAGCTCGGCCGCGTCGCTTTGGGGGTCGAAGCACGCCGACAGCCGCACGCCTTCGAGCCGGACCGGGCGCGGCGCGGCGCGCAGCGCCGCCTGGAGGGCCTCCTGGCCCGACTGGCAAGCGATCGGCAGCGGCCGGTCGGCGCCCTCGGCGGAGCAGCCGGCGGTGGCGGCGAGCGTCGCGCCGACGGCGACTGCGCGCTGCGCCAAGCGCCGTGAGCGCAGCCTCAGGCGGCTACTCGTAGGGGAAGCCGCCGGCGGTCCTTTCGCCTCTGGCGCTTGTCCTCGGCCTGGGCACCGTCGGCCGCCGCCATCATCGCCGAGCCGGTCTCGCCGTTCTCGGGAAAGACCGCGCAGCCGACGCTCCCACTCATCCCCTCGAAGCCGACCGTCGCCCGGGCCACGGCCTCGCGGAGCCGCGACTCGAGGTGCACGGCCTCCTGACGGTCGGTCTCGGGTGCGAGCACGCAGAACTCGTCGCCGCCGAGACGCGCGACGGTGTCCTGCTCGCGCACCACCGAGCGCAGCGAGCGGCCCATGTCGCGGAGGAGCTCGTCGCCGCCGGCGTGACCGAAGCGCTCGTTGACCCGCTTGAAGTCGTCGAGGTCGAGGACGAGCAGCGCGAACGCTCGCCGGTGCCGGCGATGCCGGGAGATCTCGTAACCGAGCCGGTCGTCCAGGGCTCGGCGGTTGGCCAGACCGGTCAGCGGATCGAGTCGCGCCAGGGTCCTGAGCGCGGCTTGGCCGGCCTCGAGCTGCTCGCGCACCGCCCGTGCGGCGACTGCGCTCAGGGCCGGGACGAGCACCGCGAGCACCGGCGAGGGCAGGGACCCGAGCCCGGGAGCGATCAGGGCCGGGGCCGCCGCGGCGCCGAGGGCGAGCGCGGACAGAAGCAGCGCGGTCAGGCGGCTGTGAGCCGTCGCGGCCGCGAGGACGGCGACCGGGACGCACAGCCAGAAGGCCTCGGCGCCGGCCAGCGCAACGATTGCCGCCGCGGCGAGCGCCGCGAAAGGCACGACCGTCGCCGGGTACACCGGCGTGTGAGCGAGGCGCTCGACGCGCCGCTGGCCGCCCGCGCGGATCGATCCCGAGGCTGGGCCGAAGGGGGGCATACGGGTCATTCTTGCCCGAGAAGCGGTCGACTCCTGCCTCTCGCCCCCAAGAAGGGCGGCATCGCCCGCAGGGAGCGCGAAAATCGTCGTTGAGCCGCAGTCCCGGCGGAGCCTCCCTCGCCTTCCTAGAATCGACCGTCGCCCGTGCCTGCGTTCAAGCCCGTCGATCCCGGTCAGTCCTTCCCCGCCCTCGAGGAACAGGTGCTCGAGCGCTGGCGCGAGCGCGACGTCTTCGGCGAGTCGATCCGCCGTCGCGAGGGCGCGGCGCCCTTCGTCTTCTACGAGGGCCCGCCGACCGCGAACGGCCGGCCCGGCTCGCACCACGTCCTCTCGCGCGTCTTCAAGGACGTCTTCCCGCGCTACAAGACCATGCAGGGCCACCTCGTGCACCGCAAGGCCGGCTGGGACTGCCACGGCCTGCCGGTCGAGCTGGAGATCGAGCGCGAGCTCGGCATCTCCTCCAAGGAGGACATCGAGCGCTACGGGATCGCCGAGTTCAATGCCCGCTGCCGCGAGTCGGTGCTGGCCTACGTCGAGGAGTGGAACCGCCTGACCGAGCGGATCGGCTTCTGGATCGACACCGACGACGCCTATCTGACCATGGACAACGACTACGTCGAGTCGGTCTGGTGGTCGCTCAAGCAGGTGTGGGACCAGGGTCTGCTCGAGCAGGGGCGCCGCGTCGTGCCCTACTGCCCGCGCTGCGGGACTGCGCTCTCGTCGCACGAGGTCGCGCTCGGCTACCGCGACGTGGTCGATCCCTCGGTCTACGTGCGCTTCCCCCTGCGCGGCGAGGAGCGCGTGTCGTTCCTGGGCTGGACGACGACGCCGTGGACGCTGATCTCGAACGCGGCGCTCGCGGTCAATCCGGAGGTGACCTACGCGCGCGTGCGCGCGGGCGACGAGGTCCTGATCCTCGCCGAGGCGCTCGTGGAGCGCGTGCTCGGCGAGGACGCGCGGATCGAGGAGCGCATGGCCGGCTCAGAGCTCGTGGGCGCCGCCTACGAACCGCCCTTCTCCTACGTCGAGGACTTCGGGCCGAAGGGCCATACCGTGCTCGACGCCGACTTCGTGACCACCGACGAGGGCACCGGCGTGGTCCACACCGCCGTAGCCTTCGGCGAGGAGGACTTCCGCCTCGGCGAGCACCACGGACTGACCGTGATCAACCCCGTGCGCGAGGACGGTACCTTCGACGAGCGCGGCGGCCCCTTCGCCGGGCACGGCGTCAAGGAGGCCGATCCCGACATCGTCGAGGCCCTGCGCGAGTCCGGCCGCCTGCTGCGCTCGGAGCGCTACGAGCACGCCTATCCGCACTGCTGGCGTTGCGGCACCGCGCTCCTCTACTACGCCAAGGCGAGCTGGTACGTGCGCACCACCGCCGTCCGCGACCAGATGCTCGTTGCCAACGAGGACATCACCTGGCACCCCGAGCACATCAAGCACGGGCGCTTCGGACACTGGCTCGAGAACAACGTCGACTGGGCACTGTCGCGCGAGCGCTACTGGGGCACGCCGCTGCCGGTGTGGCGCTGCGCGAACGACCACGAGGTCTGCGTCGGGTCGGTCTCCGAGCTGCGCGAGCGCGCGGAGGCCGTTCCCAACGACCTCCACAAGCCCTACATCGACGAAGTGACCTTTCCGTGCGCCGACTGCGGCGAGGAGATGCGCCGCGTCTCGGAGGTCATCGACGCCTGGTGGGACTCCGGCTCGATGCCCTTCGCTCAGTGGCACGCGCCGTTCGAGAACGAGGAGACCTTCGCCGAGCGCTTCCCGGCCGACTACATCTGCGAGGCGCTCGACCAGACCCGCGGGTGGTTCTACTCGCTGCTCGCGGTCTCGACGCTGCTCTACGGAGAGTCCTCCTACCGGACCGTCCTCTGTCTCGGCCTGATCCTCGATCCCGAGGGTCAAAAGATGTCGAAGAGCCGCGGCAACGTCGTCGTGCCGTGGGAGGTCATCGAGCGCCACGGGGCGGACGCGTTCCGGTGGTACTACTTCACCTCGAAGCAGCCGTGGGACGGTTACCGCTTCTCGGTCGAGACCGTGGGCGAGTCGGTCCGCCAGTTCATGCTCACGCTGTGGAACACGTACGCGTTCCTCGTGCTCTACGCGAACGCCAGCGACGTCGATCCGCCCGCGCTCGCCGAGGTCGAGCGCGCCGACCTCACCGACCTCGACCGCTGGGCCCTCTCCCGCCTTCAGGCCACGACCGAGCTCGTGGTCGACCGTCTCGACGACTACGACACGACGCTGGCCGGCCGCGCCATCGCCGCCTACGTCGACGAGCTCTCGAACTGGTACGTGCGCCGCTCGCGTCGGCGCTTCTGGGACGGCGACCCTGCCGCCCTGGCCACGTTGCGCCACTGCCTGGTCGAGCTCTCGAAGCTGCTGGCGCCGCTTGTTCCCTTCGTGGCCGACGAGATCTACGGGAACCTCGACGGCGTTGAGCCCTCCGTCCACCTGTGCGACTTCCCCGCTCCCTCCGCGGACCTGCGCGACCAGCCGCTCGAGGAGCAGATGGCCGTCGTGCGCGAGGCCGTGGAGCTCGGCCGCGCCGCTCGGGCTCAGGCGAAGGTCAAGGTCCGACAGCCGCTCGGCGAGGCCGTGGTCGTCGCGCGCGAGGCCGAGCGCGAGGCGATCGATCGGCTCTCGGGGATCGTGCTGGAAGAGCTGAACGTCAAGCGCCTGCGCTTCGTCGACGACGCCGACGAGCTCGGGGTGTGGGAGCTGAAGGCCAACTATCGCGCCCTCGGGCCGCGTTTCGGAAAGCACATGCCGCAGGTCGCGGCGGCAGTGGGAGCACTCGACGCCCGCTCGGCCGCGGCGACCCTGCGCGGCGGCGGCCGGGTCGGCGTGGCCATCGACGGCCACGAGCACGCTCTGTCCGCCGACGACGTCCAGCTGGTGCTGAAGCCGCGCGGGGGCTACCAGCTCGAGCGGTCCGGGGGCCACGCCGTCGCCCTGGACCTGACGCTCGACGACGACCTGCTTCGCGAGGGCCTGGCGCGGGAGGTCGTGCACGCGGTGCAGTCCGCGCGTAAGAACGCGGGGCTCGCGGTCGAGGATCGGATCGAGCTCGAGCTCTCGGGCGACGACGAGCTGCTCGAAGCCGTGCGCGCGCACGAGGCCTACGTGACGGCCGAGACCCTGGCGGTGGAGCTGGCCTACGACGGGGAGAGCGGCGGCGGCCAGCCGGCGAGCATCGAGGGTCGTGACCTGAAGATCGGCCTCGCTCGCCGAGGCACCTGAGAACGGGTCAGCAGTACGGCCGCGGCGGCTAGTCGGGCCGTAGATTGCAGGTATTCACCGATCCCGGTGGCAGGTCGATTCTCGGCAGCTTGGAGCCGCGCCGCGGCGGGTCGATCCTCGGCAGCCCAGAGCCACCCGGCAACGGGCGCGGCGATGGCAACCCACCGTTCCAGACCCTTTCGATCGGCACCGTTTCGCGGTCTCGCGGCACCTCCACGGCTACATCCGTCCCAAAGTCGAAGTACTCGACCTCCACGGTGACGTTCGTCGGGAGGTCGAGGCCATCCGCGCGCAGCGGGAACGACTGGCGGGTACGCCGCACGAGGCCGGCGTCGTCGACCCAGGCCTCGAGCGGCAGCTCGCGCGTGCCGAGCAGGTCTGTCAGCTGCTCTACCGTCCGCCTCGCCCGCGGACGCTCGGCTGGTGGCAGGAGCGCCGGATAGCGGCCGAGGTCGACGGTGGCCCGGTAGTGGGTCGTCGCCGCCCCGCGGACCCGCTTCTCACCGACCGCCTCGACATCGTCGCTCACCGCCCGCAGGAGATCGAGCGTCTGACGCGGATCGCCCTGGGAGAGCTCGGACAGTCCGCTCAGGTCGACACCGGGAACGCTCCCGGAGCGCTCGAGGTCGATCTCGACCCACTTTCGGCCCTTCGGCAGGACACGGTCGAAGAGCGATCCCCTTAGGTAGATCCGCGAGGCCGCGAAGACCTCCTCCAACCGAGACTCCTCCTCCGAGAAGCGCGGTCCGCCGGGGAAGGGAGCGCTCGGCAGGTCGAAGAGCAGACTTCCGCGGCGCCGCCTGACGTCGATGACTCCGCTGCCACGCATCTCGGTCGACGACAGCCCTCCGTCGATCGCCACCCTCACCGAGAAGCGCGCGGTCCCGGCGTCCGCCGTTTTCACCGCGGCCTCCGCCACCTCGGCGGGCTGGCGTCCGCAGCCCGACAGCGCCACCCCCGCCAGCGCCACGGCGGCCAGCAGCAGGAGTTCCCTCCGCCCTCCCGCACGCGTCAGACGACTTTTCCAGGGCGCGATCGTCGCCACTCCCGGAGCTTGTTGGCAAGCCTCCCCTCGGCGCGCGCCGGTGGGCGCCAGCGGCGCCTCAGGCTTGGCCCGAGCCCACCTTCTGACTGGTGATGCCGTCCTTCTCGACCCACACCGGCGCGTCGCGGTCGGGGTCGCAGACCAGGAAGTAGGTCGTTCCCCAGCCGAGCAGCCCCTCGGTCGCGCCGGTGGCCGCGTCCTCGGGCCGTGAGGCCGAGAGCGGATCGGTGTCCCGCAGGGCGATGGCGATCACGCTGCCGCGGAAGTCGCCGACCTCGTCGCCCTCGGTCTTTCCCTCGACCCAGAGCTCGTGGGTCACCGGGATGAGCTCGAAGGCCATCGTCGGCCGCCTCTAGGCCGCCGCGAGGGCCGGCTCGAGCTGCTGCACGAGCCGCGGCTTCGGGAGCGCTCCGACGATGGTCTCGGCCGGCTGGCCGTGCTTGAACAGGATCATCGTCGGGATCGACATGACGCCGTACTTCGCCGCCGTCTGCTGGTTGTCGTCGACGTTGAGCTTCACGATGCGCACGTCCGAGCGCTCGTTGGCGATCTCCTCGAGCACCGGGGCGACCACGCGGCACGGACCACACCAGGGGGCCCAGAAGTCGACGAGCACCGGCTCCGCGGACTCGATGACCTCGGCCTGGAAGTTGGTGTCGCTGACGTCGTTGATCTGTCCTGCCACGGTGGGCTCCTTCGTTGCGGGCCTATTGCTTCACAAAGTATAGCCAGGGACCACGAACCGCCCCTGGAGCGTGCGTACCCTCTCCGGCGGCATGCGCAACGCCGAGATCGCCAGCCATTTCGAGGAGCTCGGGGACCTGTACGAGCTCGACGGGGCCATCGTCCACCGCGTCGTGGCCTACCGCAACGCGGCGCGGGCGATCCGCAACGCGTCGCGCTCGGTCGAGGAGCTCGCCCGGGCCGGCCGCGCTACCGAGCTCTCGGGCATCGGCAAGACCATCGCCGAGAAGATCGACACCCTGCTCGAGCGCGGCTCGCTGCCCCAGTCCGAGAAGCTCAAGGAGCGGTTCCCACCCGGGCTGGTCGAGGTCACCCGCATCCCCGGCTTCGGGCCCAAGCGGGCCCGCAAGGTGTTCGACGAGCTCGGCATCGCCTCGATCGATGAGCTCCACCGCGCCGCCGAGGCCCAGCAGCTGCGCGGGGTGCCCGGCTTCGGGGTCAAGGCCGAGGAGAGCGTCCTCGCGGCGCTGGCGGCCAATCCCGAGGGCAACCCACGCGCGCGGGTGCTGCTCTCGCGGGCGCGGGCGGTCGGCGAGGAGATCGTCGCCGCGCTACGCGAGCATCCCGCGTGCGAGCGGGCGGAGCTTGCCGGCAGCGTGCGCCGCATGGCCGAGACCTGCAAGGACCTCGACGTGGTCGTCGCCTCGCGCGATCCCGCCGCCCTGGTCGAGGCCTTCCGCGAGCTCTCGCTGCTCGACGTCACCTCCGCGAGCGAATCGGGAGCCCGCGCGGAGACCCACAACGGCCTGCCCGTCGACCTGCGGGTGGTCGCCCCCGAGAACTTCGGCAACCTGCTCCAGCACTTCACGGGCTCCGGGGCCCACAACGAGGCGCTGCGGACCCAGTCCGTGCGCCGGGGCCTGCACGTGAGCGAGTACGGCGTGATCGACGACGAGCGCGAGGTGACGCACGCCTGCGCCACCGAGGAGGAGGTCTACGAGCTACTCGGGCTGAGCTGCGTACCGCCGGAGCTGCGCGAGAACCGCGGCGAGCTCCAGGCCGCGCGCGAGGGCGGGCTGCCCGAACTCGTGCGCGTCGAGTCGCTGCGCGGCGATCTGCACTGCCACACCATCGCCTCCGACGGGCGCGCCACCGTCGAGGCGATGGCCGCAGCGGCGCGGGAGCGCGGCTACGAGTACCTGGCCATCACCGACCACTCGGCCACGCACGGCTTCGGCAAGGACGTCTCGTCCGACGCGCTGCGCCGCCACATCGAGCACATCCGCGCGGTCGATGCCTCCTTTGGCGACGACTTCCGCCTACTTGCGGGCTCGGAGGTCAACGTGCTCCCCGACGGAGCGCTCGACTACGACGACGAGCTGCTCGGCGAGCTCGATTGGGTGATCGCCAGCCTGCACTCCTCGTTCCGGATGGGCGAGGAGGAGATGACCGACCGGATGGTCCGCGCCATCGAGCACCCGCTGGTCGACGCCATCGGCCACCCGACCGGCCGGCTGATCGAGCGTCGCGAGCCCTACGCCCTCGACCTCGATCGGGTCTTCGAGGCCGCCGCGCGCACCGGCACGTTCCTGGAGATCAACGGCAACCCCGACCGCCGTGACCTCTCGGAGCTGAACGCGCGCCGCGCGATCGAGGCCGGCGTGACCCTCGTGCTCGACTCCGACGCGCACGGGCCGGAGATCCTCCCCTCGATCGGCTACGCGGTGGCCACCGCCCGGCGGGCCTGGGTCGGCCCCGACCGCATCGCCAACGCCCGTCCGTGGGCCGAGCTCGACGCCCTGCGGAGGCGCGGCTAGCCCGACCGCCCCTCGACCGCGGGCTCGGGGATCTCGCCGGTCGCCTCGAAGCGCCGGAACCCGGGCGTGCGAAACAGCTGTGTCGGCTTGAAGGGGGAGGTCCGCTCGATGTAGAAGCGCACGCCGTCGCGGCCCTCGACCGCCGCGACGGCCGCCGACTGCTTGCGCCACATCAGCGCGACGAGCAACGCGTAGCCGGTGGCGATCGCCGGCACCTGGGGAAAGAGAAATCCGAGCCCTCCGGCCACCAGCGTGTAGGCGGCAAGGGGCCAGAGCCGGTTGAAGAGGATCGTCCCCGGCTCGAGCTCGGGCAGCGCCGTGCTGCGCCGGGCGCTCGCCAGCAGGCGGGCGATGCCGTCGGAGGTGCGGGGGCGCCGCCCCAGCCAGAGACCGACCGCCGCCGCGACCAGCCACCACGCCACAGCGAAGATGGCCACGGCCAGATCCTCGCGCCCACCCGCGCTCGCCACGGTCACGAGCCCGAGCGCGCTCGCCGAGGCTGCAAAGAGCAGGATCGCCGCCCGGAGGAAGTCGGGGAAGCGCACGGCGTCCGCGTCTTAGGGGTTGGCCGGTCCGGCGAGCAGGGTGAGCACCTCGGCGAAGCCGGCGACCCCGTCGACGCACAGGTCCGCCTGCTCGGCGATCTCCGGAGGCCCCTCGGCGGAGACGATGCCGACGCGGACGGTCGTCTCGAGCCGTCCCTCCTCGCGCAGCTCCTCTAGGGCGGCGAACCCGTCGAGGTCGGTGCGATCGTCGCCGGCGAAGAGCGCGGCGCGAACCGGGCGCTCGTCGAGCACGCGCCGCACGGCCTGACCCTTGTCGATCTCGACCGCGGGCCGAACCTCGAGCACCTTGCGGCCCCAGTGGGTCCAGAGGCCGCTGTCCTCCGCCGCCCGGGCCACCTCCTCGATGCGCGCCTGCGCGGCCTTCTCGTCGGGGACGCCGCGCCAGTGGAAGGCGACGATCGGTCCCTTGTCCTCGAGCCGCACGCGGAGCAGGCGGAGATCCGAGCCCTCGTCCTGCTTGGAGGCGAAGCGGCGCACGCGGTCCGCCCCCTGCTCAAAGGCCGGCAGCTGCCACGGTCGCGGGGTGCCGGGCATGAGCAGCTCGGCCCCGTGGTAGCCGCCGTAGGCCAGGCTCCCGACCCCGACTAGGCGCCGGGCCTCGCTCGCCGAGCGCCCCGAGACGCAGGCCACGATGGCGAAGCGGCGCCCCAGCGTCCCCAGCAGGCGAGCGGTGTTCTCGGGCACGCGCGCACGATCGGCCTGCTCGACGATCGGGGCCAGCGTCCCGTCCACGTCGAGGAAGATGGCCGCCCGCTCCGGGGCGCCGGTCAGGGGCTGCAACACGGTCGAGAGCTCGGTCGCCGAGGGCACGGACCCAGTATGCCCGCGGGGGCCCACGGACGGCCCGTCAACGATGTAGTCTGGCCGCCGTCCCACGCTCTCGCCGCCGCGCTCCGCCATGGCCACCAAGATCCTCGCCCTCGCCTCCGAGCCCATCTCCGCCAACGCCCTGCGCGCCGCACTCGGCGAGGGGGCCTCGGGCGCCGAGGTGCTGGTCGTCGCCCCCGCGCTTCTCAGCCGCAAGCGCTTTCTGCTCGCCGACCCCGATCCGGGCATCGAGCGAGCCGAGGAGGTTCAGGCCGAGAGCGTCGAGCGCCTCGAGGAGGAGGGGGTCAGCGCCATGGGCGAGACCGGCGAGTCCGATCCCATTCTGGCCATCCAGGACGCGCTCGCGACCTTCGACGCCGACGAGATCGTCGTCTTCGATCACCCTGAGGGCGAGCGCAACTGGCGCGAGCAGGACGTGGTCGCCGAGGCCGAGCGGCGGTTCAACCTGCCCGTCCGCCACCTCGAGGTGAGCTGAGGGGAGTCCCTCGCCGGCCGGGCTCAGCGCCCGGCGATCCGCCCCAGGTTCTCCTCGCCCTTCTCGACAGCCTCTTCGTCGGTCTCCGGGTTGCCGGGCGGAGTCGTGTTGTGCTCGGGGTCGCCGGCGTTCGGGCGCCCGGCCTCCTCTGCACCGCGCTCGTCCTGCGCGACATCCTGCCCGTGCTCGCGGGTCACGCCTTCGTCGCTTCGGGTCATGGCTGCCGCCTACCCAGGCCGAGAAGCGGGGCAAACCCGCCGGCGGGACGCCGCGGAGCGGATAGCCGCGGGCAGGCAGTTTGCGGTGGACGGCGAAGGGTAGTCCGTTCAAGGAAACTTCTGAAAGGAGCAGATCATGGAGGCAGCGCACAACGAACGCACCGGGGGAGCAGGCGCGAAGGGGAAAGCCGGTCGATCGCTGGCCCAGCTCTTCTGCCTGGTCACGGGCATCGTGTTGGTAGCCGTAGGCGTACTCGGCTTCTTCGTCAACTCGATGTTCAACTCGGGGCCGGGCGTCTCGGGGGACGAGTTGATCGTCTTCGAGGTCAACGGATGGCACAACATCGTCCACCTGGCCACCGGGGCGTTCCTGATCCTCATGGCGGCGTCGGCGCGATCGGCCGTCACGGGCGCGCTCATCTTCGGGATCCTCTACGTGGTGGTCACGATCTACGGTTTCGTCGACGGCGACGATCTGCTCACGATCGTGCCGATCAACACGGCCGATAACTTCCTTCACCTGGCGCTCGCCATCGTCGCGATCGCCGTCGCCCTCTCGGCGGGCAAGCTCCTGAAGTCGAACAGCGGCCGAACCGCCTAACGGCCCGCTCCATGGCGCCGGTGGCCTAGCGCGCTCCCAGGACTGCGCTAGGCCCCGCCGCGCTACTACGGCCCGCGCGGTCCCCGGAGGGCGGCGAGATCGTCCTCGCCGTGCTCACGCCGGGAGGGCGCTCCCGGGCTCGAGGATCATCACCGGGATCTCGCGCTCGGTGCGGTCCTGGTAGGTCTGGTAGTCGGAGTAGCTCTCGACGAGACGCGGCCACAGGCGGGCCTTCTCGTCGGGCGACGCGGTGCGCGCGAGCACCTCGCGGCGGCGCGGTCCCACCTGCACCGTGGTCCGCGGGCTGGCCTCGAGGTTGAGCCACCAGGCCGGCGGCGCCTTCGATCCCCCGCGCGATCCGACGACCACCAGATCCTCCCCGTTGGCGAGGTAGAGCAGCGGGGTCGTGCGGCGCGTACCGCTGCGCCGGCCGACGTGATCGAGGAGCAGAACCGGTGCACCGGAGAGCTTCCGCCCGATCCTTCCCCCGGTCCGCCGGTAGGCGGCCACGTGCAGCCGGGTCAGCACGTTGAGCGCGCGGGCCCCGAGCGAGCCGGGCGCGGGAACGGGAGGGGGCGAGAGCATGGCCGACTCGCACTTATACCGATGCCTGGCGTTCGACCCCTGCTCCTGAGATGATTCACGTCTTCGTGTACCACCCGCAGGGAACCCATGTCCTTCCGAGCATGTCGGCAACTCAGCGCCGTCGAGCGCAGCGCTGGGAGATCCCCTCGGTCGTGGTCGCGCTGCTCGTCGTTCCCTACCTGCTGCTCAACTACTTCCAGCTCGGGAGCCTCTGGGGCACGGTCGTCGACGTCCTGTACGTCGGGATCTGGGCCTTCTTCGTGGTTGAGGCGCTGGCCATCCTGCGGATCGCCGCCGACAACTGGGAGTGGGCGCGCCACAACGTTCTCGACATCACGATCATCGTGCTTACCGCGCCGTTCGAGTTCCTGCCTCCGGACTTCGAGGTGCTCCAGTGCCTGTGGGTGTTGCGCATCCTCGACCTCATGCCCGCCATCCACCGCAACCTGTTCCGCATCACCGTCGTGCGCTTCGCCTTCATCCTGTGGACGCTCGTGGTCTTCGCCGGCGGGCTGGCCTACGCCGAGCTCGAGCGCGGCGCCGAGGAGCCGCCGACCCTGTTCGACGGCTTCTACTGGGTCAACACCACCATCTCGACCGTCGGCTACGGCGACTTCCTGCCGACGTCGGTCGAGACCCAGGTTCTGGCCATGGGTCTCCAGGCCTTGGGAGTGGTCCTCGGCGCTATCCTCGTCGCCGGCATCCTCCCCCTGTTCGACCGCGAGTTCGCTGAGGGCTTCAGCCGCCGGATCTCCGAGAAGGTCGAGCGGCTGACGGGTGAGGTCGACGAGCTCGAGGTCGATCTGGCCGACATCGAGGCGGACATCGAGTCGATCGCCCGCGGGGAGGGCTCGGAGGATCGCGTGCTCGGTCATATCGCGCGCGATCTCGCCGAGGTGCGCGAGCGGGTCGGGGCCGAGAGCCCGCACGCGCCGCCTCCGGCGCGCGACGGGGGCGGCGGCGCGCCCGCTC
>CADCVU010000225.1 GCA_902806245.1 uncultured Solirubrobacterales bacterium | reverse complement strand
CGCCACGCGTAGGCACTGGCCCGGCGCAGCCCGATGGGAACGAGCTCGGCGGCGGAGGTGCTCGATCGGGGCAGGGGCATGGTGTCGTCCCGCCGGTCGCGAATCCGGCCGAGGCATCGTCAAGCTACCGCGCGGGGCGGCTGTTCGGTCTGCCAGGGCCGCGCGTGGCCTGTGCGCGTGCCGTTGGCGCCGGCGAGGCTTCGCAAACGGCGTGGCGGGTAACTGTCCGGAGCGGACTCGCAGCCAGTGGCTGAGACGATCATCGGGACGGCCAGCATGGCCGGCAGCACCCGGACTCAGACCCGCGAGCGCACGGCCACCTGTTCCGTCGTGCCCCTCCGACACTCCAAATCCCTCCTAGAAAGGCTCCCAACGATGCGATTCGGACTCTCCACCCTGCGCGTGGTCGCCGGCGCGCTGTTCGCCGGCCATGGCGCTCAGAAGCTGTTCGGCATGTTCGGCGGCGGCGGCCCCGACGGAACCGGCCAGTTCTTCGAGATGCTCGGTTTGCGCCCCGGTAGGCAGATGGCTCAGGCCGCCGGCGCCGCCGAGTTCGGCGGCGGTACCTTGCTCGCGGCCGGCCTCGCGACTCCGCTCGCGGCCAGTGCTCTGACCGGAACCATGGCCACGGCCCTGTGGACCGCCCACAAGGACAACGGGCCGTGGATCACCGAGAACGGCTACGAGTACACGCTCGTGAACATCGCCCTGCTCTTCGCCCTGACCGACGCGGGGCCCGGCAAGCTCTCGCTCGACCACGCGCTCGGGCGCGAGCGCAAAGGTCTGGGCTGGGCGCTCCTGCAGCTCGGTGCGGGCCTGGGCGGCAGCGCGCTCGTGATCTCCAAGGCGCGCGGCGAGCCGGCGGGATCGGGTCCGATCCAGGCGGCCAGCGGCTAGGCCGTGGCCGCGCGAGCCGCACGCCGACTCGCGCCGAGGTGTTGCGGCTAGGAGCCGACGGCCTCGAGCACGCCTTTGCGGTCCTTGTGCGCGCGCTCGTACTCGCGCACCCGCTCGAGCGCGCCGGGTTCGTCGAGCTCGGACACGGCGCTGGCGATCTCCGCGACCGTCTGCTCGTCGTAGCCGGGCCACGGCTCTCCGCGGCCGGCGGCGTCGCCGACGCCGGTAGGAGGTGTGCTCAGCTCCACGCCGACCGCGTCCGCGAGCTCCTCGAGTGAGCGGTGCAGCAGGCTCGGCAGCTCGTCGACGTCGGGAACGATGTCGGGATCGGAGGTGAACCCGAAGAAGATGCCGCCGGCGTAGGAGACGATGGCCACGCCTAGCCCGAGGTTCGCCCCCAGCGGCACCATCGGGAAGACCGACTCGAGCTCGCGGCCGAGCAGGTAAAGCTTGTCGGGCGGGCCGGGGACGTTGGTGACCACGAGGTTCACGTAGCGCTGCACATCGCCGATATGCGCAAGCCGGTCGCCGACCGCGGGCGGCGCGAGCCCCGACAGCTCGATGACCGTGCTTCCGGCAACCACCTCGGTGCTGTCCTTGAGCTCCTCCATGGCATCGTTGATGCGCTCGAACCGCTCGATCGGATCGGTCATGCCGACCGGCAGCGGCATCCGCAGGCCCGAGACCTGATTGCCGGTCTCCTCCCCGCTCGCGCCGCGCAGCGCCACCGGCACGAAGACCTGGAGCTCGAGCCCGGCGGTCGCCTCCCCGCGCGCGCGCAGGTGCGCGCCGAGCGCTCCGGCCACCGCGCCGAGCACCACGTCGTTCAGCGAGCCCCCGAGCGCGTTCTTGACCGCCTTGAAGTCGGCGAGCGACTCGCTCTGCCACGAGAAGCTCCGGTGGGGGCCGACCTTGCGGTTGTAGGGCCCGCGGGGTGCAAAGCGCAGCGCGCCGCGCCCGACCACCGTCCCGAGGCCGGCGACGGCGCCGGCGGTCCGCCCGGCCGCCTTGCGCGGGTGGCGCGCCAGCGTGCCGAGCGAGCTCACGAGCTCCGGGGGCGCGATGCGCTCGGCCACCGCGCCGGCGAGCAGCCCCACCCTCGAGGGCCCGCGCTGAGGCTTCCAGGACCGTGGCTCGTGCTCACTCTCCGCGTCGGGTTCCGAGTCGAGGATGGTCTGGAGCACGTCGACGCTGGCGATCCCGTCGACCAGGCTGTGATGGAACTTGTGCAGGACCGCGAAGCGCCCGCCCTCGACGCCCTCCACCAGCCACATCTCCCACAGCGGCCGGCCTCGGTCGAGCGGCTGCTCGAGGATGCGCGCGAACAGCGTCTGCAGCTGCTCGAGGCCGCCGGGCGCCGGGAGCGCCGTGTGGCGGAGGTGGTAGGAGAGGCGGAACCTGGTGTCGTCGGTCCAGCTCGGGCGCCCGAGTCCCAGGGGCACCGGGGCGATCCGCTGGCGAAAGCGCGGCAGCAGGTGCAGCCGACCCTCGAGGTGCGTGGCGAAGTCCTCGATGCTCGGTGCGGGCCCGGCGAAGACGTCGACCCCGCCCACGTTCATCGGCGCGGACTCGTTCTCCCCCTGTAGGAACGAGGCGTCGAGCGCGGTAAGGCGTTCGTCGGACATCTGCTGGCTCTCCCCCCCTTGCCTGCGGTGAGCACGACAGCGTACCCCTCTTCTCTACTCCGTCCCCTCCACCACCGCGAGCACCGCGCCCGTCTCGACCTGGCTTCCCTCCTCGACTCGGAGCTCGGTCAGGACCCCATCGGCGGGCGCGGTGAACTCGTGCTCCATCTTCATGGCCTCGAGCGCGAGCAGCGGCTGGCCGGCGGTGACGCTGGCCCCTGCCTGCGCCAGCAGGCGGGTCACCGTGCCGGGCATGGGCGCGATCAGCGTGCCCTCCTCGGCAGCCTCAGCAGGGTCGACGAAGCGGGGAACCTCGACGAGGTCGACTTGGCCTTCATCGGTGTTGACGTGCACGGTGAGCCCGTCGGCCGCGATCGCCACGCGATAGCGGCGCCGCACGCCCGCGACCTCCAGGTCGACGAGCTCGGGCCCGCACACGTGGAGCCGTGCCCCTTCGAGATCGTCGTCGCCCACGCGCAGCCGCACCAGGGCGCCGTCGCGGCCGAAGCGGTAGCCGACACGTAGCTCGTCCTCGCCGACCGCGAAGGTCGCGGGCTGGGGCTCGTCGAGTGGGTTGTTGCGCCAGCCGCTCGGGAGGGTGGCGAGAACACGGGCGGACGCGCGTCGCTCGGCCTGGCCCGCGAGCGCCGCGGCAGCAGCTGCCAGGCGTACCCCGTCCGCGCCGACGACGGGTGCGCCGAGCGCGGCCGGATCGTGGCGGTCGAGGAACGAGGTGTCGGCCTCGCCGGCGAGGAACTCGGGGTGGCGCAGTACTCGCACCAGGAAGTCGCGGTTGGTGGTCGTGCCGTGCAGCTCGGCGCGCGCCAGGGCGTCGGCGAGCCGGCGGGCGGCGTCCCCGCGCGTGCGTCCGTGGGCGACGACCTTGGCGAGCATCGGGTCGTAGAACGGGCTGATGCTCGCGCCGTCCTCGACGCCGGTGTCGACGCGCACGGCGTCGGTGTCGATCGCGAAACGGGTCAGCCGCCCGGTCACCGGCAGGAAGTCGTGCGCCGGATCCTCGGCGTAGAGCCGCGCCTCGATCGCGTGGCCGCGCAGCTCGGGGCCGCGAGCCTCGGGCGGCGGCGGCCGGCCCTCGGCGACGAGCAACTGAAGCTCCACGAGGTCGAGTCCGGTCACGAGCTCGGTGACCGGGTGCTCGACCTGAAGACGCGTGTTGACCTCGAGGAAGAAGAACTCTCCGCCCTCGGTGAGCAGGAACTCGACGGTCCCCGCGCCCACGTAGCCGAGCGCCTCGCCGACGGCGACCGCCGCCTCGCTCATCGACTTGCGCAGCCGCTGGTCGACGGCCGGAGAGGGCGCCTCCTCGATCACCTTCTGATGGCGTCGCTGGACCGAGCAGTCGCGCTCGTGCAGCGACGCCACGCGGCCGTGGGCATCGCCTACGATCTGGATCTCGACGTGGCGGGCGCGGGGGGCGAAGCGCTCGAGGAAGACCGCGTCGTCGCCAAAGGCGCCGGCCGCCTCGCGCTGCGCTGCCTCGACGCCGCCCTCGAGCTCGGCCGGCGCCTCGACGAGTCGCATCCCCTTACCGCCACCTCCCGCGACGGCCTTGACGAGCATCGGGAACCCGACCTCCTCCGCGACCGCGCGCAGGGCATCGCCGGCCTCGCCGTCGAGGTGGGCGCCCGGCAGCACCGGCACTCCGGCCGCGCGCATGCGCGTGCGGGCCTCGGTCTTCGAGCCCATCGCCGCGATCGCCTCGGGCGAAGGTCCGATCCACACCAACCCCGCATCGAGCACCGCGCGCGCGAAGTCGGCGTTCTCGGCCAGGAAGCCGTAGCCGGGGTGGACGGCCTCGGCGCCGGTGCGGCGGGCGGCTTCGATCACCGCCTCGCCACGCAGGTAGGACTCGGCCGGGGTGCTCCCGCCGAGGGCGACCGCCACGTCGGCCTCGCGGACGAACGGCGCGTCGGCGTCGGGCTCGGAGAAGACGGCGACCGTCGAGACGCCGAGGCGCCGGCAGGTGGCGAAGACGCGGCGCGCGATCTCGCCGCGGTTGGCCACGAGCACGCGGTTGATGGTGCGCTCGCTCACATCCGGTAGACGCCGTAGCCACGCACTCCGGCCACGGGCGCGTTGTGGACCGCCGACAGCGCGATCCCGAGCACCGTCCGCGTGTCGCGGGGATCGATGATCCCGTCGTCGTAGAGCCGCGAGGTGTTGGCCAGCGCGGTCTGCTCGCGCTCGATCTGATCCTCGACGCCGGCTCGCAGCTTCGCGTCGGCCTCCTCGTCGAACTCCTGCCCACGCGCCTCCGCGCTCGCGCGCGCGACGATCGACAGCACCCCGGCGAGCTGTTTCGGCCCCATCACGG
>CADCVU010000224.1 GCA_902806245.1 uncultured Solirubrobacterales bacterium | reverse complement strand
GAGTTCGCCGAGCAGATGCAGGGCGCCCAGAAGGTCGCCTGGGCCGACAACGCGATCAAGCTCGCCGTCGACATGACCGTCGCGGGGATCAACCGGCTCAACCTCCAGGGCAACGCCGACCAGCAGGCCGACGAGATCCGCCGCGCCATGGGGAGCCTGTTCCCCGAGGCGGTCACGCTCGTGCGCGAGGCCCGCGAGGGGTTCGGAACCGGCTCTTAGGCCGTGTCCGGCGGCGCGCCGCCGGAGCCGTCCGTCGTCCGGGCCTCCCGCCCGCGGGCGATCACCCCGCGCCAGTCGGTCGTCCCGAACACCAGCGCGAGCGCGGCGAAGCCGAGCGCGACGTTGACCACGACGATCGCCACCTGCTGCCCGACCGCGTAGGCGGCCACCTGCGGCCCGGCGGCGAGGCCCGCGAAGACCACCGCCAGCAGCGCCTGCTGCGCCCCTGCTCCCTGCGGAGTGAGCGGCACGAGGGTGGACATCGCCTGGACCGCGAGCACGAGCAGCGCGGTGCGCACCGAGGCCAGCATCCCAAAGGCGGCGAGCAGCAACCAGAAGCTCGCGAAGCGCAGGAGCCATGCGCTCGCCTGCCAGGTCACGACCTCGCGCAGGTAGCGCGGCCGGTCGCGGAGGATGACCAGGCCCTGGCGGACCCGGGCCCAGAACGCCCGCACCCGCACCGAGAGCAGTCCGACGGCCGCGAGCCCGGCGACGGCGACGAAGGTGACCACGAACAGCGCCAGCTCGGGGTTGCGCGGGATCCACCCGAGGCCGAGGCCGGGGATCCTCGACAGATCGGGAAGGGCGGGCAGCGCGCCCTGGGTGAGCGCGAAGGTGATCAGCGCCACCCCGATCACCGTGTCGAAGATCGCCTCGACCAGGAACGAGGAGGCGAGCGTCGGGTAGCTCGCGCCGGCCACCGACCCGTGCGCGAGGTACAGCCGGGCGACCTCGCCGGCGCGAGCCGGGACGACGCTGTTGACCCCGAAGCCGACGGCGTAGGAGGCCCAGATGTCGCGCCAGCGGACCGGCACGCCGGGGTAGGCGGCCCGGACGGTGTTCAACCAGCCGCGGGTGCGGACGGTCACGAAGCCCGCGTGGAGTAGAAGTCCGAGCGCGAGCAGACCCCAGGAGACCGCGGCCAGGTTGCCTAGGAAGGCCTCGACGGTGTCGAAGAAGGCGCGAAACGAGTCGCCGAGGGCGGCGGTTACGAGCACGACCCTACGGTAGGGCCCTCGCGGGATCCGTCAGTCGGCCTCGCCGGGACGCACGAGCGCGACCTCGCCCGCGTGGAGCTCCGTGCGGCGTCCGTCCGGGGCCGAGACCACGAGTGCCCCGGAGGAGGGATCGATGCCTTCGGCGAGGCCGTGGCCGGTGTCCCAGCGCACCGGGAGCCCCCGCAGCGCATCGCGAGCGCCCCACGCGGCGGCGACGTCCGCGGGGTCGGCGATCAGCCACCGCTCTAGCGCCGTCGCGGTCGCGGCGAGCACGGCCTCGACGGTCGGCGCAGGCGGCCTTCCGCCGCCCGCCTCGAGGAGCGAGGTCGCGGTCTCGCGCAGCTCATCGGGCAGGTCGCCGCTGCGAACCGTCACGTTGACGCCGATCCCCAGCACCGCCCACCCTTCCTGCGGACGCCCCTCGAGCAGGATCCCGGCGACCTTGCGGCCGTCGATCCACACGTCGTTGGGCCACTTGATCGCGCACTCCACCGGCGCGCACCGCTCACAGGCCTCGCTGACCGCAACTGCGGCGGCGAGCGGCAGCACCGCCGTGCCCTCGCCGGGAATCCGGACCACGAAGGAGGCGAGCAGCGCGGCGCCGGCGGGCGCCGACCACGTGCGCCCCTGGCGGCCTCGGCCGGCGGTCTGCGCACCGGCGGTGACGAGCGTCCCGTGCGGCGCGCCGGCGAGCGCGAGCTCCCTGGCGCGCTCGTTGGTGGAGCTCGTCTCGCGCAGGTGCAGGCGCGGGCGGCCGAGAGACCCGAGCGCGCTCATCGCGGCGACAGCGGCGCCTCGGGGTCGAGCTCGGAGCGGCCGACGTCGGCGAGCAGCGCCTCGACCACCCCGTCGATGTCGTGGCGCTCGGCCTCGACCGCGACCTCGAGCCCCCGCTCGCGAGCCGTGGTGCTCGTGACCGGGCCGATGCTGACCACTCGCGCCTCTGCCGGAAACGGCGCGCCGGCAGCCGCCAGCGCCCGGGTCAGGTGATCGACGGTGGAGCTCGCGGTGAAGGTTACGTAGTCGGCGGCGGCCAGGGCGGTGAGCGTCTCGGCGTCGAGCGGCTCGGGCACGGTGTCGTAGAGGGGGAGCACCTCGACCTGGGCACCGCGCTCGGCCAGCGCGTCGGGCAGGACGTCGCGGGCATCGGCGGCCCGGGCGACGATCACCCGGCGTCCTTCCACCTCGACCTCGCCCAGGGCCTCGACCAGGGCCTCGGCGATCGAGCGTCCGGGCACGACGTCCGCGTCGATGCCCCGGGCTGCGAGGGCTCGCGCGGTCCCGGGCCCGATGGCCGCGACCGTCACTCCAGCCAGTGCCCGTGCGTCGTGTCCCGCGGCGGCGAGCGCCTCGAGGAGCAGCTCGGCTCCGTTGGGGCTGGTGACGCACACGAGCGCGTACTCTCCGATCCGCGCCGCGGCGGCCGCGATGTCCGCCCGATCGGAGGGACGCGGAGCGATGCGGATGGCCGGCGCCTCGACGACCTCGGCGCCGAGCCCGCGCAGGCGCGTCGTGAGGCCGCTGGCCTGCGCCCGCGCTCGGGTGACCGCGACCGTCAGCCCGAACAGCGGCCGCCGCTCGATCCACGCGATCTCCTCGCGCAGGCGCGCCACCGAGCCCACCACGGTGACCGCCGGCGGGCGCACACCGGCCTCCTCGACCCGCTCGGCGATGTCCGACAACGTCCCGGAGACCGCCCGTTGCGCCGGAAGCGTGCCGCGCTCGACCACGGCCACCGGCTCGTCGCCGGAGTGTCCGGCCTCGACCAGGCGCGCGGCGATGTCGGCGAGCCGGCCCACACCCATGTAGAGGACGAGCGTGCCCGGGAAGGCAGCGAGCGCGCTCCAATCGAGGGCGCTCTCGGGCTTGAGCGGATCCTCGTGGCCGGTCACGAGCGCGACGGCGGAGGCGTCGTCGCGGTGGGTCACGGGCACGCCGGCGTACGCCGGCGCGGCGATCCCCGAGGTGATCCCGGGGACGACCTCGAACGGGACCCCGGCCGCCGCGAGCGCCTGGGCCTCCTCGCCGCCGCGGCCGAACACGAACGGATCACCGCCCTTGAGCCGGACCGTCGCCCGCCCGCTTCGGCCCTCCTCGACCAGCAGCGCGTTGATCTCCTCCTGGGGCATCGAGGGGACACCGGGCTGCTTGCCGACATAGCGCAGCTCGGCGTCAGGCCGGGCTCCGTCGAGCGCGCCGGTGGGGATGAGGCGGTCGTAGAGGACCACGTCGGCGGCGGCGATGAGCTCGAGCGAGCGGCGGGTCATCAGCCCGGGATCGCCGGGACCCGCCCCCACGAGGTAGACGGTGCCGGGAAGGGCCGCCGTATCGTCGTCAGGCATGGGGCAGAAGTTAGAGGCCGTGGACGCCGCCCACCTCCGCCCCGAACACGAAGAGGGGGCCCGCAGGCCCCCTCTTCGATCGTTCGAGCGGCTTGGGAGGCCGGCTTCGCGCCGGCCCCCTCCTCACCTTCCCTGCGTTACGACGTCGACGAGTCGCTCGTCGCGGTGCAGGTCGGCGTACCGTTGCGACGCTGCTGCGCGAGGACGTTCACGTTCACGTCGCAGATGTTCGCCGCCACGGCGATCGGCACGGCGACCGTGAGGTCGTCGATCTGGACGTTGACCAGCGAGCTGCCGGCGTTGTTCCCGCCGCCGCCGCCGCCCGAGCCGGGCGTCGCCGTCGAGGTGGCGGTCGCATCGCACTCAGCGCCGCCGTTGCGCTCCTGCGAGGCCAGGACGTTTGCGTTGATGTCGCACAGATTGGCGGCAACGCCGATCGGCACGAGCACGTTGATGTCCGACAGCTGCACGTTCACCAGCGAGTCGCCGGCCTGGTTCTGAGCCTGGGCCGGTGCGGCAAAGGCGATGGACACGGCAAATACACTGACGACGGTCGCCAGACGAGACTTGCGGTTCTTGAGCATGTTCTGCTCCTTCACTTAGGGGGTTGGATCCGTACTCGAGAGCTGTGGTCCGGGAAGGGTGTGGGGGCAACCACGCCCTTCCCCTGGCGGCCCTGTACCCGGCGGCTCTCTTCGCCGGGCAGCAGCCCTGTTCTTCTCTGACGCGATCTCCCACATCGCGGTCCTCCTCTGCAACGTCAGTCCTAGTACCAACGTTGGGGCCGTCAGTAACCGTTGACCGAACGACGCGCCTTCCGAGTTGGACCGCGGCGCGCTCGCCGATCACTCAGCCCGCTCGTCGGCCGGCGGGTCGAACTTCCTCCGCCTGAGCCAGCAGCTCCGCCGCGCCCGCCGACAGCAGCCGCTCGGCTGCGACCCGGCCGACCTCGGACGGCGCCTCGGCCTCTCCCTCGACTCGGTCGCGAATCCACGCCCCGCCGCCCGGGAGCCCGACGAAGCTGTCGAGGATGAGGCGGCTCCCGTCCTCGCTCAGCTCGGCGTGGACTCCGATCGGCGTCTGACAGCTCGCCTCGAGCGCCGCGGTGACCGTCCGCTCGGCCGTCAGGCGGACGAGCGCGGCGTGGTCGGTGAGCCGGGCGGCGAGATCGGCGCTACGGGGATCGTCGGCCCGCCCCTCGAGCGCGAGGCAGCCCTGGCCGGGCGCCGGGGTCATCTCCGCCAGGGCGATGGGCGCACCTTCGAAGCGCCCGAGCCGCCTCAGGCCGGCCTCGGCGAGGACGATCGCGTCGAAGTCGCCCTCGGCCAGCCGGCGCAGCCGGGTGTCGACGTTGCCGCGCAGCTCGCCGACGGCGAGATCGTCGCGCGCAGCCAGGAGCTGGGCGCGGCGGCGCAGGCTGCTCGTGCCCACGCGCGCGCCGGCGGGGAGGTCGGCGAGCGAGCGAGCGCCGCCACCGCCGCCGCAGAGCGCGTCGCGGGCGTCGGCTCGAGACGGCACGCCGACGATGGCCAGCCCTTCGGGAAGCTCGCCGGGAACGTCCTTGGCGGAGTGCACGGCCAGGTCCGCCCGGCCGTCGAGCAGCGCGTCCTCGATCTCCTTGACGAAGCGCGACTTGTCGCTCGG
>CADCVU010000223.1 GCA_902806245.1 uncultured Solirubrobacterales bacterium | reverse complement strand
AGGTCAAGCAGCTCACCGACGGGCGCGGCGTCGACGTGCTCATTGATCCCGTCGGCGGAGATCGCTTCGCCGACAGCCTGCGCTCGCTCGCTCCCGAGGGACGCCTGCTGGTGGTCGGCTTCGCCGAGGGCGACATCCCCACAGTCTCGGTCAACCGCCTGCTCCTGCGCAACGTCGACCTCGTCGGGGTGGCCTGGGGCGCCTTTGTGATGGACAAGCCCGAGCTCTGCCGCGAGATCGGCGAGGACCTCGAGCGCATGGCCGCCGCGGGCGCCGTCGACCCGATCGTCGACGACGTCTACCCACTCGAGGACGGAGCGCGGGCGGTCAGGCAGTTGGACGAGCGCGGAGCGCTCGGGAAGATCGTCCTACGCGTGACCGGCTGACCGGCCGCCCTGCGCCGCGCCGGCGGCACGATGCCGTCGCGGGCGCGGGTCCGCTAGACGACCACCTCGGTCACGAAGACGTCCTTGTCGCCGTCCTCGTCGGTCACGGTGAGGGTGGCGTAGTAGCGCCCGGATCTCGCGTAGGTGTGCGAGCGATACTTGCCGGCGGCTCGGGCTCCGTCGCCGAAGCTCCACGCGTAGGCGAGCCTGGTCCCGTCGGGATCACGCGACCTCGAGGCGCCGAATCGCATCGTGCGGGGCTTCACGCCCGGCCCGGTGAGGAGGGTCGGATTGGTCGCCTCGGCGATCGGCGGGATGTTGCCGCCGTTGAGCAGACGCGTCGTGATATCGGTCTCGTAGTTGAGGTAGTGGGCGTACGCGCCCCGCATCCAGACGACGGACATGTCGTCGTCGAAGGACCGGAGTCCACGCGGGGAGATCGGGCGCACATTCTTGGTGCTCGAAGCTGAGGTCACGGCCCGGCGGGTCCACGTCGCTCCTCCGTCGGGGGTCCGCCACGTCTCCACCTCGAACATCCCCTTGACCTCGCGGGAGAGGTAGACGACCGACGGGTTCTCGTGGTCGATGGTTATGCCCCCCGAGTAGTAGCGGTCCCGGCCGGACCCGTCTCCGATCGACCCACCCGCCGCGGTCACCGGGAAGGTCTCCCACTTCGTGCCGTTCCAGCGCGCGTACCGGTAGTGGTGCTCGGTCTCCGAGGGAAGGGTGGTGAAGACGATGATCGGGCGTCCGACCTTGTCGAGGGCGATGTCGTGGACCCACGTCTTCAGCTCGGTGTCGTAGACCGGATCGGCCTCCTCAGGCTTGAGCGGCAGGTCCGCCATCGACTTGATCTTTGTGCCGTCGGCTCGGTGCAGGGCTCCAGCCTTGTAATAGGCGTAGTTGATGTTGGTGTCGAAGCTGCCGGGATTGCCCTCGGTGAAGGCGAAATGGACCGTGTCCTTGCCGTTCGAGGCGTACTTGACGTAAGGCCGGTGGCCGGGCTCTTCGATTAGTGTCCGCGGGGGCGTCCAGGTGTCTCCCGCGTTTCGCGTCTTCGAGAGAGTGGGCTGCCAGTTGCCGCCGCGCCAGAACAGCCAGAGGGGGTGCCGCTCGCTACTCAGCCGGATGGGGTTGGGGTAGGAAAACCCCTTGCCCAGGCCCGCGGTGTTTGTCGGGATCTTCCTCTCCGGACCCCACGCCCGCACATCCTCGGGCCGGGAGGAGATGCGGTAGTACATCGCGGGACCGGCGTGCTTGTTGTAGAAGACCATGAGCTTCCCGCCGGGCAGGACGTGCAGCGACGGGTTGGCGTGGTCGTTGTCGTCGAGGCGCCAGCGCATTACGGCGGTCGTCCGCAGCCGCGTGCCGTGGTCGAAGCTCGCGACCTTGACCGTGCCACGCACGTCGACCCAGCCGAGGTAGGTGCGGCGGTGATTGCCCACGTAATGAACGCCTCGGGGATCGCCGAACCAGGACCAGGCCCCGCCTCCCAAGCTGCGCACCTTCGGCGCCGCTGCCGCGGACACGGGCGTCTCCTGGGCAGGCGCCTCGGCGGGCTCTAGGACGGGCGCCTCGGCGGGTTCCTGGGCGTGTGAGCTCGAGACGGCGACGAGCGCCAGGGTCGCGAGCAACGCCGAGGTCAGTCCGACCGTCCTATGTCCCGCCCTGAGTGTCTGCACGTGAGCTCCCGTCTTCCCGATCGGCGTCCGTGGGGTACGGCGGCGGGTTTCATAGCCGCCGCCACCCGTGTGCGTCGCGACATCAACACGGGGGTGAGCCCGAAGTTTCGACCCTCGTCGTGCCGCGTGAGCGGACGGTCGAGGCACGCGCCGGTCTCAGCCGTGAGAGGATCTCCGCGGTTCGAGCCTGATGATCTCTTCCTCCAAACGCGTCGCTCGCTCGGGGCGACGCCGCCCCGTGATCGCTGCCGGCTGGGCCGCGGCGCTCGGCCTCACCATGGCCATCGCTGCGGCCCTCTCGCCCGCGCACGCGCGCGAACCGTCAGCCCACTCCGTCTCCCCCGAGCGGCCCGCCGCCGTCGGTGACGAGATCCTCGTCCGCTTCCGCCCGGGCGCGAGCCGGCGCGAACGCGGTCCCGCACGACGGCGCGCGGGGGCGCCGATCCGGGCGAAGCTCCCTCTCGATGGCCTCCAGCTGGTGGACGCCGGACGGCCATCGGCCGTTGCTCGGACGATCGCCGACCTCGAGGACGATCCCGAGGTCCTCTACGCCGAGGCCGACCGGCGCCGCACGTCCACCGCGGCGATGCCCGACGACGACCTCTTCGGCCGACAGTGGGGCCTCGAGAACCGGGGCGGGTGGCTCGCGGGCGAGCGGGGCATCGCCGACGCGGACATCGACGCGCGGGCGACCTGGCGAACGACGACGGGCAGCGCGCGGGTGAAGGTGGCCGTGATCGACAGCGGGATCTCGGCGAGCCACCCCGAGCTCGCTCCCAACCTCTGGACGAACGCCGGCGAGGCCGGCCCGGGGCGCCGGTCCAACGGCCGCGACGACGACGGCAACGGCCTCCGCGACGACGTGCACGGGTGGGACTTCGTCGCGGACGACCCGAGGCCCGCCGACGACCACGGCCACGGCACGCACGTGGCCGGCACGCTCGCGGCGCGCGGGGGCAACGGCCGGGGCGTGGCCGGAGTCGCTTGGCGCGCCGCGATCATGCCGCTCAGGGTCCTCGACGACGACGCGCACGGCAAGGTCTCCGACGGCATCCGAGCCTACCGCTATGCGGCGGCGAAGGGCGCCCGGGTCGTGAACCTCAGCCTCGGCGGAGATCCTTTCTCGCGGGCCGAGCGCGATGCCATCGCCGCCGCCCCGAGGACCCTGTTCGTGATCGCCGCCGGCAACGATGGCTCCGACAACGACGACCCCCGCAAGGCCCGCTACCCGTGCAGCTATCCGCTGGCCAACGTCGTCTGCGTCGCGGCCAGCACCTCGCGCGACCGCCTCGCGAGCTTCTCGAACCAAGGTCGCTCGAGCGTCGACCTCGCCGCTCCCGGCGCACGCATCATGAGCACTCTGCCGGGCCGCGATTACGGCAGCTGGAGCGGTACCTCGATGGCCACCCCGCATGTGGCCGGCGCGGCCGCCCTGATCCTGGCTACCCATCCGCAGCTCTCGGTGGCCCAGGTCAAGGCGGCCCTCCTCGGCGGCAGCGAGCGGCGGCCTGCGTTCGCAGGCCGGACGGTGACCGGGGGGCGCCTCAACGTCGGGCGCTTGCTCGACGCCGCGGCGCGACAGCGGTAGAGCGCCGGCGAGCCGATCTGGTCGCATCGTTGCGAAGGGAGGGAAGGCCTGCGGCGCCGGCGAATCTCCGCTTGCGGTCGCCGATAGGAGCGACCCATCGACGATCCCAGGAGGTAGGGCGCATGGTGAAGGTTGTTGGAATGATTCTCGCGCTGGCGATGTTCTGCGCGATGCCGGCTGTCTCGTTCGCGGGCAGCAGCAGTGACAACGTGGGTAGCGGCAACACCCAGAACGCCGGTAACGCCCAGGAGGCCAACGGCGGCAGCAGCTCGGCGGGCGGCGGCTCCGGTGCCAGCGGCGATGAAGACGGTGACGGCGACGAGGACGGTGGTGAAGGCGACGGCGGTGACGGCGGTGACGCAGGCAGCGGTGACGGCGGCGATGCCGGCAACCAGTCCTGCATCATCCAGCAGAACGCCGGCGACGACGCCAACGCCGAGTGCGACCAGTCGCAGAGCTTCGACGGCGACACGTTCGTCGACTCGGACAGCAACGGGGTCGACGACGACAACGAGAGCAACGGCGTCGGTGGCGACGACGACGACAACGACAACGACAACGACGGAGTCGAGGGCGTGCAGCTTGCCCGTACCGGCTTCGACGTCGGCGTGCTCGCGCTGTTCGGCGGCATCGCCGTGGCCTCCGGCCTCGCGCTGCTGATCGTGCAGCGTCGCCGGACCAGCTAGGACCCAGTTCTCCTTTCGGAGTGAGCGGGGCGCCCTCGGGCGCCCCGCTCAATCTCTCGGCCGGATTGCATTCGCCGAGCCCGGGCATACTGGACGCCGTGATGCCGGCGACCGACAGGGCTGCAGGCCTGCCCGCGGCGCGGGGCGAGCTGAGCGGCTTCCTGCTCGAGCGCCTGACCGGCGAGCCGGGCGATTGGGCCTCGCCGCCGCCGATCCCGATGGACGCCCGCCGCGGCGAGGACTTTCATCTCTCGCTTCACCTCTGCTACGAGCTCCACTACGGCGGCCTCGAGGACGTAGACGAGCGCTGGGAGTGGAATCCTGCCCTGCTCGAGCTGCGCAGCCGGCTCGAGCGTACGTTCGAAGCGGCACTGCGCGAGGACGTCGGGGCCTCGGAGGCTCCCTCGCCCGTCGAGGTCGCCGCCGCGCTGCGGGGCGTTCCCGGCGAGTACCCCGACGGACGGTCGATCGCCGGGCACGTCGCCCGCTCGGCCTCGCTCGAGCAGGTGCGCGAGCTCGTCGTGCTGCGCTCGGCCTACCAGCTCAAGGAGGCCGATCCGCACTCCTGGCTCATCCCCCGCCTGCGCGGCGGGCCGAAGGTCGCCCTGGTCGAGGTCCAGAGCGACGAGTACGGCGCCGGCGACCCGGCGCGCCTGCATCAGAGCCTCTACGCCCGGACCATGCAGGCGCTCGGCCTCGACGGGCGGCCCGGGGGCTACCTGGACCTGATCCCCGGAGTCGCGCTGGCCACCGCGAATCTGGCCTCCCTGCTCGGGCTGCACCGGCGCTGGCGGGGCGCGAGCGTCGGCCATCTCGCCATGATCGAGATGACGTCCTCCGACGCCAACCGCCGCTGCGCCAACGGCCTGCGTCGGCTCGGCCTCGGTCCCGGCGTCACCGACTTCTACGACGAGCACGTCGAGGCCGACGCCCTCCACGACGCCATCGCCGTCAACGACGTGGCCGGCGCGCTCGCCCGCGACGAGCCGCAGCTCGCTCCGCAGATCCTCTTCGGGGCCCGGTCGCTGTTCGCCGTCGAGGGTCGCTTCACCGAGCATGTGCTCGACGCGTGGGACGCCGGGGCGACCTCGCTGCTCGAGCCGCTCGCCCTGCCCGCGGCGGCCTGAGCCGAGCGGCCGTCAGGACTCCTCCGCCGGGAGCGGCACCCTCACGACCTCGCCAACGTGCCGGGGACGACCGCCGGGGGCGCGGAAGCCGGTGCTGCGATGCGTGCCGTCGCAGAGCGCCCCGAGGCGCGAGCGCCCGCAGCGACAGAGCGCGACGACGCGGCGACGGGTCGCTACCTCGTCACCCGCTGAGTCGACGAGGCGAAACGGACCACGGAGGACGACCGGACCGTCCGGGTACGGAGTGAGCGAGACGGCGCGAGGAGCGGGCCGTCCGCCGGCGGGCGGGACGCTCACGGGCGCGCGTAGACCGAGACGTGGCGAGAGCACGTCGCGGTGAAGGGCTCACGCGTCCACGAGCCCCAGCGCTCCCGCAGCCTGAGGCCGCCGAGGCGAGCCATGAGGTCCAGCTCCTGCGGCGAGGCGTAGGCGTTGCTGAAGCCGTTGAGTCGCACCCCGTCGCTCGAGAGATGGACGTTGGTGGTCGCGACCGACTGCGTCGCGGCGTCGTAGCGCAGGACCTGTAGCTCGACGCGCTCGGCGCTGGTGAAACGCGGGATGACCGCCTGGCCGGCGCGAAATGCGCCCACGTCGAGGATCGTCCCCTCGACCACGAACACACCGCCCTCGCCGAGGTGGCGTTCTGCGTTGGCGAAGCAGCGAATCTTCTCGTCCTGAGTCGGCAGGCCGAAGATCGTGTGCAGGGCGAGGACGACGACCGAGAACCCCTTGTCGGCCACCTCGGTGTCGGCGAACGAGCCGACGGCGACCGGGACGTCCTCGCCGCCGGGGAGCTTGCGCAGCTCGGCCACCATCGCCGGCGAGGCCTCGATCCCGTGCACCTCGACGCCGCGCGAGCGCAGCGGGAGGGCGAGGCGCCCCGTGCCTATGCCCATCTCGAGCACGGAGCCGTCTCCAGCGAGCTCGGCCAGGCAGCTCACGGCCTCCTCGGTGTCCGGGATCGTGCTGTAGAGGGCGTCGTAGTCCGCGGCGAGGACTTCGCCGTAGGCGGCCGGGTCGTAGTTCGAGGCGGTCATGCAGAGGAGGTACGCGGGGAACGAAGTGGGCGGATCGGCCGCGGCTAGCGTACCCGCGTCGTGGCCACCGCGAAAGACCCGCTGCTCGACGATGCCGTGCTGGCGGCCGCGCGCCGGCTTGCCGCGGCCGGCTGTGGCACGCCGGCGGCCGACGCAAAGGCGCTGGCCGAGGACCTCGTGGCCTCGTCTGGCCGCGCGTCGCTGACCCGCT
>CADCVU010000222.1 GCA_902806245.1 uncultured Solirubrobacterales bacterium | reverse complement strand
GCGGCCAGCGCGGCGGCGGTCCCGGCCCTCGCGACCGCCGCCGCCGCGATGGACCACCCGATCTCGACTCCGGTGCGCCGGGGCCGCCGCCGCCCGGGTTCGGAGGCCGAGCCCTGCGACCGGAGGGCGAGTTCGTGCGCCTCGTCCAAGGCGAGCAGACGGTCGCCGCGGTCGACGCGCCGGCCGGACTTCCGTCGCCGCGCCGCGACGGCTTTCGCACCGTCGAGGCCGGCGGCACGGCCTACCGCACCCTGAACCGGACCACGCCGGACGGCGCCGTGCTCGAGGTCGGCAGCGAGCTCGTCGCGGTGCGCGAGCGCGTCGGCGGGCTGCGCGCCCGCGTCCTTGTCGTCTCCGCCGCCGGGGTGGCGATCGTGGCGGCGCTCGCCTGGTGGCTCGCCGAGCTGGCGATGCGCCCGCTCGGAGGGCTGCGCACGGCGGTCGCGCGCGTGTCGACGACCAGGGACCTCTCGAACCGGTTGCCGGTCGAGAGCCGCCTCGAGGAGGTCGATGCGCTGTCGGAGAGCGTCAACGCCATGCTCGCGCGCCTCGAGAGCTCCTCGACGGAGACCGAGCAGGCGCTCGAGGCCACGCGCCGCTTCGCCGCCGACGCCGGCCACGAGCTGCGCACGCCCATGACCGCCCTCCGAACCAACCTCGGCGCGCTGCTGCGCAACCCGCGGCTGGGCGCGGGCGAGCGCGAGAAGGTCCTGAGCGAGGCCGAGGCGGAGGTCGAGCGCACGGTGAGGCTGCTCGAGGCCCTCCAGACCCTCGCGCGCGGTGACGCCGGCGCGGCGCTCCCGCTTGAGGAGGTCGATCTCGCCGACCTCGTCGACGCGGCGCTCGAGCGGGCGCGGCGCCGTCACCCTCACGTCACCTTCGTCCTCCACGCCGCCGACACGGCGACCACGCTCGAGGGCTGGCCCGACGGGCTTCAGGTCCTCGTGGAGAACCTGATCGAGAACGCGGCGCGCCACGGCCGACCGGGCGGACGCGTCGAGGTCGCGCTCGAGCTCGCCGACGGTGGTCTTCGCCTCGCGGTCGACGACGACGGGCCCGGCGTGCCGGAGCGCGAGCGCGAGCACGTGTTCGAGCGCTTCGCCCGGGGAGACGGGGCCGGCGAGGGCTCGGGCCTCGGCCTCGCGCTGGTGCGCCAGCAGGCTCGCCTGCACGGGGGCGAGGCGTGGGTCGAGGACTCGAGGCGCGGAGGGGCGCGGTTCGTGGTCCGTCTGGCCCGAGGGGAGCTGAGCGCTCGGCGGCCGGCGGACGAGCCCGCCGCCGGAATGTCAGAGTGATCTAGAGGTCGCTTGCCAGGCTGCGCCCATGTCACGACGAAGCGAGAACCACTCCATCGCAAAGCTCACTCGCCGTCAGGCGATCGCCGCCTCGAGCTCGCTCGCCCTCGGCGCGGGCCTCTATCTGGCGGGCTGCGGCCGACAGCGCGAGGGCGCGGCCACGTCGCCGCGGCCGGCAACCTCGAGCGCGGCCTCGTGCGTGCTCACCCCTGAGCAGACGGAAGGCCCGTACTACATCGAGGACGGCATGGTTCGCAGCGACATCACCGAAGGCCGACCGGGGCTGCCGCTCGAATTGCTGCTCGCCGTGCAGAAGGCCGGGAGCTGCGAGCCCCTCGCTGAGGCCACCGTCGAGGTCTGGCACTGCGACGCGCTCGGCGTCTACTCCGGCTTCACGGCCGCCGGCGCGAGCGGCGGGGCAGGCGGCGCGGGCGCCGGACGTCCGCCGCCCGGTGCGCCTCCGGGATCGCCGCCCGCCGGCGGCCAGAATCCCGGCTACGGCGCGCGCAGCGCAGAGCGCGTCCCCGCCGACGAGACGACCTTCCTGCGGGGGGCGCAGCGAGCGGACCGGCGCGGGATGGTTCGCTTTAGCACGGTCTATCCCGGGTGGTATGCGGGGCGCACGCCGCACATCCACGTCAAGGTCCACGTCGGCGGCGAGGAGGTCCACTCCGGCCAGCTCTACTTCGACGACGCGGTGACGGCGGCGGTCCACCGCCGGGCGCCGTACTCCTCGCACGGCGAGCCCTCGACGACGAACGCGTCGGACGGCATCTACGCCGCGGGAGGGCAGGAGTCGACGCTGGCGCTGACGCGCCGCGGCGAGGGCTACACCGGCCGGCTGACGCTCGGGGTGAAGGCCTGAAGCCCTCCGCTCGGTCGGGCGCGGTTCGGCGTGACGGGCAGGCTCCGAGAGGACGCCCGCGTGCAGGTTCTCGAGGTGCGCTCTCCGCCGGGCGATGGGCGAGAATGGGGCGGTGACCAAGGTCGACGAGAGAGCCGTCGTACCGGCGGTCGACGCCGCGGCGAAGCAGCGACTCCGGTCCGCGCTCGATCGCAACGGCGTGGTCGCCGCGAGCCTGATGGGCTCGCAGGCGACCGGTAGGGCGGGACCGCTCTCGGACGTCGACGTGGGACTGTGGCTCGAGCCGCAGCTCGCCCCGGAGGAGCGGGCCGTGCTCGCCAACGTGCTCGCCGCGGCGGCGATCGACGCCCTGGGCACCGGTGAAGTCGATCTCGTCGTGCTCAACAACGCCTCTCCGCTGCTGCGACACCGAGCGCTGCGTGACGGCGAGCGGATCCTCGACCGTCGGCCCGCGGACCGGGTGCGACTCGAGACGCGCGCCCTACTCGAGTACCTCGACACCGGCCCGTTGCGCGCGACGCTCTCGGCGGGCCGACGAAGGCGGATCGCCGAGGGTCGCTTTGGTCGACGGTGAACGCCTCGGAGCACGCCTCGAGCGCCTCGAGCGCCTGATCGAGCAGCTCGAGGCGACCGCCGACGCGGGGCTCGAGGCCTACCTCGCCGACGAATCCCTGCGACTGCTCACCGAGCGCCGCCTGCAGCTGGCGATCCAGGCTTGCATCGACGCCGGGGCCCAGCTCGTGAGCGAGCTGTCGTCGCGCTCGCCCGCCGACTACGCCGATGTGTTCTCGAGCCTGGCCGACGGCGGCTTCCTGGAGCGGGACTTGGCCCGGAGCCTGGGAGAGGCAGCCGGTCAGCGCAACCTACTCGTGCACGACTATCTCGACATCGACGACCGAAGGGTGTTCGCTTCGCTCTCGCGGCTCGACGATCTGCGCGAGTTCGCAACGGTGGTTCAGCATCTGGCTGACGAGGGGTGAGGGTGCGGCGGCACGCGTCGAGCTCGCGCTACGCGCACGAGCTCGCCGCCGCGCCGCGGATCCGTCGGGTCCCACTACGAGGCCAACAGCTCCGCCAGGCGGTCGTGGGACTCGGTCAGGCCTTCCTCCATCCCCGAGGCGAGCATGCCGTCGCGCTCCTCGGCGGTGTGGAAGAGCGAGACGCCCGTGACCTTGGTGCGTCCGCCGAGATCCTCGAGGGTCAAGGTCTCCACGATCACGTGGCCCGGCATCCCCTCCCACTCGAAGGTCTGGACGATGCGCTCGGGTGGGGAGACCTCGCGGTAGGTTCCTCGGAAGCCCTGCTCCTCGCCGTTCGCGTCGCGGGAGACGAATCGCCACGCTCCGCCGCGGCGGACGTCCATCCGGTCCACCGTCGTCGTCAGGCGCCGCGGACCCCACCACTGGGGGATGAGCTCGGGGTCGGTGTAGGCGGCCCACACCCGGTCTCGGGGCGCGTCGAACACGCGCTCCGAGACGATCTCTCGATCCGAGGGCGTGGTCAGAACCGTGGTGTCCTGCTGCTGCTTGGTCACTTCGACTCTCCTTTTCTCTGTTCGAGGAGCTCCCCGAAGCGATCGAGCCGAGCGTCCAGCATGTACTGGTAGGTCTCGATCCATCCCCGGGCGTCCTCCAGGTGGCGCGGGCCGAGGCGGCACCGGCGAGTCCGACCGACCTTCTCGGTCGAGACGAGCTCGGCGTCCTCGAGGACCCGCACGTGCTTCTTCAGTCCGGTCAGCGACATCTCGAACGGCTCCGCGAGCTCGGTGACGCTCGCGGAGCCGTGGCCGAGCCGCTCGAGGATCCCCCTGCGCGTGGGGTCCGCGAGCGCGGCAAAGGCGGAATCGAGAGAAGGCTGAGACTGAACCATATGGTTCAGCGTAGCACCGTCAGGGCTTAGCGCGCGCGCCGGCTCGCCTCAGCCGCCGGTGACCTTCGAGAGTGGCGAGGGGAACCTGGGTGAGACCCGCGTGCCGTTCAGCCACTCGGTCAGGCGCGCCGCCTCGTGCTCGAGGGCGCGCCGCCCTGCCGCGCCGACGTCCTCGAGCATCTGCAGGACGACCTCGCGGCGTTCGTCTTGGCGCCAGCCGCCAACGATCCGCCCGTCCCACCACGCGGTGGGCCCGGCGTTGCCGCTTCGGTCGAAGAGCTGCTCCTTGTAGGGGCCGAGGTACCAATCCCGCTCGAACCAGCCCATGACGGTCGGATCGAGCGACGGCAGGAGCGCGGCCCACGCCTCGACCGCCTCCGTCGCTTCGAGGTCGTCGGGGAGCAGGTAGCCGGTCTGCCCGTCGAGATCGACCTCGATGGCGTCCAGATCGGCCAGCGCCCGGCGCACGGCGGTGACCGTCGATCCGAGCCACCACTTGATGTCGGCCGCCGTGCCGGGGCCGAACGTGCGCAGCCACTGCTCGACCAGCCGCGCGACGCCCTCGCCCTGGGGGCACGGCTCGAGCTCGTCGCCCAGCCAGGCTCGCATCGAGGTCCACCGAGGCCGGGAGGTCGCCCAGCCTCCGTCGTTCGAGGCGCGCACGATCCGGCCGGCGGCCGACAGCGTGGTCAGCACGCGGGGACCGACCGGGACCGCTCCGCCCCACGGCCTGCCCTCGCCGTAGACGATCGAGCCCTCGAGCTGCGCGATCTCCTCGCGCAGTTGCGACGACGTGGCCTCGCGCCCGTCGGTCAGGGCCTCGAGTATGCGCTCCCAGGCCTCGGACAGCCAGCGCTCACCGTCGCGATAGAGCCCCGCCTTCTCGACGTCGCGGATCAGCCGGCGGCGCTCGGCGGCGGCGACCCGATCGCTCGCCCCCGACTGAGCAAAGGGGAGGCTCTCGCGGGGGAAGACGAAAAGCGTCCGGCGCATGGCCAGATGCTTGACCAGCGAGCGGTCGAGGTAGAGGGCGCGCTCCATGTCGGCCACGATCATGCCGTCGACGCGCGCCCAGGCCGAGAGGTTGACGGTCGCGGGATCGGTCGCGTGCAGGCAGACCATCCTTCGGGCGGCCTCCTCGACGTCGGCCGCGCGGTGACCGGGAGCCAGGCTGTGGCGGCGGGCCAGTCGCGCGCGGCGCTCGGCGACGCCGATTCCCGGCACGCGCGCGGGCGCCCTCACGGGCGCTCAGCCGCAGGCGCAGCCGGCGCGTAGCGATGATGAATCGCCAGGGCGTTGCCGTCCGGATCCTCGAAGAACGCCTGGTGGCAGACGCCGGAGTCGAGCGTGTCCGGCTTGAAGTCGACGCCGCGTGACTCGAGCTCGGCGCGCGCGGCCTGGACGTCGTCGACGCGCAGCTCGATCGGATGGTTGTTGGCCCGGAACTCGAGGCCAAAGGCGTCGGACTGCATAACCGCGAGCGTGAGGTTGCCGGTCTCGAACTCGCCCGCCGGCATCTGACCCCAGCGCTTGGACAGGGGCAGGCCCAGCACGTTGCCGTAGAACTCCGCCGCGGCGTCGAAGTCCCGCGTCGAGATCGTGATGAAGTCGGTGCCGGTGACGAGGGGGGTTGGCGTGGCCATGGGGGCTCCTTGGTCGTGGGGCATTGCGGTGTATGCGTCTTGGACCTACATCGATCTGCTCACACGAGACGACGGCGGTGAAGCGTTCCTGAGGATCATGTGGGGTTCGAGCACACGCGCGCGAAGCGAGCATCGCCGGACTCGACCGGCTCGACGCCGTGCCGGGGCGCCGCTTCCTCCAGGAGGACCACCGCGCCAGCGATCGCCGCGGGTGGCGGGGGTGGCCGCCGGCGGCTAGCGGTGGGCGGAGGCGGTTGGGAGTCGGCTTCTCTCGGGGGTCGAGAAGGCCGCCGCACGCTCAGGAACCGAGCGTGCCGGGATCTCCGGGGACGTCGACGGCGTGCTCCTCCAGCGCGGCGAGCGAGACGATCTCGAGAGCTCGTTCGTTGGTGGACGCCAGAACCACGTAGGCGGCGGCGCCGTCCTCGTGGGCTCGCAGCCAGTTCACCGCGGTGACGCACCAGCGGGCGCCCGGAACGAGGCCGGGGAACCGGTATTCGGGCCTCGCCGTGCTGAGGTCGTTGCCGATCCGACGCTGGTGCTCGAGAAACTCCGCGGTCACCACCGCGCAGATCGTGTGACTTCCCCGGTCTTCGGGGCCCGTGCTGCAGCACCCGTCCCGATAGAAGCCGGTGACGGGGTCGGTACCGCAGAGCTCGAGCTCTCCACCGAGGACGTTGCGATCGCTCATCCCACCAGTATGTCCGCCCGTCGTGCTGTTCGTGCGCCACGACTCAAACCGGTCGGCGCGCTCACCACGTGTCGACGAAGCGGTGCCGCCGCCGCGGCTCCGTCCCCTCTGACGCGGCGGCCAGAGTCGCGGCGATCAGGCCCCGGGTGTCCGCAGGATCGATGACGTCGTCGAGCTCGAACAGCGTGGCGGCGTTGAGCGCCTTGGCGTTCTCCTCGGCCATCGCGGTCAGATCTCGGATCCGCTGCTCGCGCTCGTGCTCGTCGGCGATCGCCTCGAGCTCCTTGCGGAATCCGAGCTTGACCGCCCCGGCGAGACCCATGGGGCCCAGGTGGGCCGACGGCCAGGCCACCGTGAGCAGCGGCTCGTGCAGGCTGCCGGCGACCATCGCCTGGGCGCCCAGTCCGTACCCGCGCCGCAGGATGACCGCGATGAACGGCACCCGCAGCGCCGCCCCGGTCACGAGCAGGCGGGAGGTGTGTCGCACGAGCGCGGTGGCCTCGGCCTTCGGTCCGACCATCATGCCGGGCGTGTCGACGAGCGAGACGAGCGGCAGGCCGAACGCGTCGCACAGCTGCATGAAGCGCGAGGCCTTGTCCGCCGCGTCGCTCGTGATCGCTCCCGCCATGTGCATCGTGTTGTTGGCGATGACCCCGATCGCGCGGCCCTCGATGCGGCCGAGCGCTGTGACCAGCTCGGGCGCGAAGCGCTCCCGCAGGAAGGTCACCGAACCCTCGTCGCAGAGGGTCTCGACGATCGGGTTGACGGCGTAGGCGCGCCGCTGGCGCTCGGGGACCAGCTCGCGCAGGGAGCTCTGATCCGGCTCTGTGCCAGCCGGCGTGGCGCCCTGGAAGTAGGCGAGGACTCGCTTGGTGACGGCGGTCGCCTCCGCCTCGTCGGCCACCGCGACGTCGACCACGCCGTTCGCCGTCTGCATCTCGAGCGGGCCGACCTCGTCCGGATCGACCTGGCCGAGCCCGCCTCCCTCGATCATGGCCGGGCCGCCCATGCCCAGCGAGCTGTTCTCGGTCGCGACGATCAGGTCCGAGCACCCGGCGATGACGGCGTTGCCGGCGAAGCACCGGCCGCTGACCACCGCGATCCGCGGGACGATGCCCGACAGGCGCGCCCACAGCGCGAACGCGCGGGTGTCGAGGGCCGAGACGACGGGATGGTCGGTGTCGCCCGGCCGGCCGCCGCCGCCCTCGGCGAAGAAGACCGTGGGCAGGCGCATGCGCTCGATCAGCTCGAACAGGCGGTCCTTCTTGCGGTGGCCGAGCACTCCCTGGGTCCCCGCCAGCACGGTGTAGTCGTAGGCGAGGACCGCGCAGGCACTCCCTTCGCCGAAGAGGTGCCCGTTGACGCGAGCAGTGCCGGCGACGAGCCCGTCGGCCGGCGTCCGCTCGATCAGGTCCTGCACCTCGCGGCGCGCTCGCTGAGCGGCGATGGCAAAGCGCCCGTATTCGACGAAGCTCTCCGGATCGACGAGGTCGTCGATGTTCTCGCGGGCGGTGTGGCCTCCCGCTCGGTGGCGGCGCTCGACGGCGTCCGGCCGCGACTCGTCGAGCGTGGCCGTCCGGCGGGCGATCACCTCCGCCAGGTCGGCTGGGAGCTCCTCGGGCACGCGAGAAGGCTTACACACCCGGGCCACGGTCCGGTTTCGTCCTTCGACGGGCTTGCACGGCCGTGCCGCACGCGACCCTCGCCAGGAAATGGCTGGTTCGACTCAAGGAACGGCGCGTCGAGTCGATGCTGGACGTGATGGGGCCAATGGGACGGGGCGTAGCGGAATGAGCAAAGTCAACGGCCATGACCCCCGTTCCGAAGCTGCCTCAGCCGTCTCTGCGCCACCGAACGTCACAGCTACCGACGCACTCGACGTCGGTGAGCAGATCCGCCGGCTCCAAGCGCTCGGTCAGCTCAGAGCCGCCGGCATCCTCACCGACGCGGAGCTCACGGACCTCAAGCGGCGTGTCCTCTCGTCGGGATCTGACGCTCCGCCGCAAGCGCGGCGCGCCGGAGTGACGGATACGCCGCAGATCGGTGACCTCAGGAACGCGGAGGCCGCTTTCGGCCCGACCCTCGACCGCCGCGAGCCGAGGGGGACCTACGTGACCACCCTGGCGGTGGTGGGGACGATCCCGATCGATCTGTCGGGCCGGCGCCAACAAGCGGCCCTCCTACGTGAGGTGGAGGAATGCCCTTGACGTTGCTGCGGTCAAGGCCGCAGCCACAGCCCGGCCGACCAGCAGCGAGCAGTTCTCGCTGCGGATAGAGCTACGCCTGTATGCGCCGGCCGGCCCCGGCTCCGACCTGGACAACTTCGTCAAGCCCATCCAGGACGCACTCGCCGAGCGGGGCGTCTTCGGGCCGATCGCACACGGAGGAAGCCCAATGAAAGGCGACGAGCGCGTCGATCAGCTCGACCTACGCCGCCGGCGCGTGAGCTCCGACGCGGAGGCCGGCGTGCTCGCGGAGGTCTGGGCGCTCGAGACCTAGTAGTTCCGCCTCGTCTTCACCGGTTGCTGAGCGCGCGCAGCCGCGCACCGCGCCGGCGCATGCGGTGCGCCTGGAAGGTGTCAGGCCGATCGCCCCAAAGGCCAGTAGCACCGGCGTGCCCAGTTCGTCGAGCGCGCCGTCGGTGAGCACGGCGTGCCCGACTCCGAGCACGACGAAGACGACCGCGAGGTAGAGGTGGAGGATCCGCCAGGTGCCGGCCCGGATGGGCAGGCGCCGGTAGGTCGCGCCGAGGACGACCGTCGCGACGAGCGCGATCAGCGCGATGAGCGCCATCCGGGCGCGCGTCGGCCCGTCCGGTGACATCGCGAAGAGGGTGTCGTCGACCTCCACGAGGAACAGCGCGCCCACGTGGGCGAGGACCAGTCCCAGCACCACGGTCCCGAGCACGCGATGCCAGCGCAGGCGGCGCCGACCGGCGCCGCCGCTCCGGGCACCGGCGCGTGCGGCGAGGAACGGCTGCAGCGCCAGGGCCGAGACCGCGAGCGCGCCCGCGCCGGTCGAGAGGACGAGCGCCGCGGGCGCCGCGGACAGGTGGAAGTCGGTAGGCGCGAGGACGAGGGGCAGCGCTGCGAGCGCCGCCAGGGCGATGGCGGACGCGAGCCGGCGCGAGCGCGACCGAGCGCCGGCAGGAGGTGCGCTCGCGGCGTCAGCCATCGCCGCTCAGCGTGAGATTGACCGTCGCACGCGCGTCGTCGGGTCGACGACCCGACGGATGAAGACCTGCTCGAACCGCTCGCCGTCGTAGGCGACGTGGATGTTGGGCTCGCCGAACTGCGGGACCGTGGAGCGGTCTCGATGCGGTAGCGACCGTCCTCGCCGGTGCGCACGGTGGCGCGATTGTCGGTCTCGGCTCCGGTCTCGGTGGCGAGCCAGACCTGGATCGGGACGCCGGCGAGCGGCTGCAGCCCGAGGCCGAGCGCACGCGGCCGGTGATCACGAAGCCGTCGCCGAGCGAGCGGACCGCGGGGGCGCCGGGGATGTGAGTTGTTGTCGCCGCCGGGGTTGCTCCCCGTCGGCTCGCACTCACGGCGGGCGGGGATCTGAGCACCCGCATCGGCCCGGCTGCCCGACGCGCTCGGCTCCGGCGCCGGCTGGGCTGTCCGCTCGGCGGAGCTTCCGACGTTGCTCGCTCCCGTCCCGGAGATCTCGCTGGTGGCGAGGGCGAGCGCGATCCCGCGGTCGTGAGGGTCAGCGCCAGGCCGAGGAGCAGGGGGTGACGCGGCGAGTCGCCGGGCGGCGCGCTCGGCGATCGTGCGCTGCGACGGCTGTGCTCCTGCTCCGAGGACACGTGGGAGGCGATCGACTCCCGTCAACCACGCGCCCGCTGGACGACGCGCACCTCGACGCGCGTCGGCCGCGACGGCGCGGCGAGCGAAAGACAGTCGCGCACCGCGGCCACGTTCCGGCAGAAGCCGCAGTCGAGTGAGTCCGAGGGCGACATCGTGCCCTCCGCCGGCGCGAGGGGCGCGTCGCAGGCCGGGCAGGCGAGCGTCCCGACGGCGAGGCGCTGCGAGAGCGCGTGTCGGCGGATCTCGTGTGGCCCGGCTTCACGTCCGATCGGCTCCGGGCTGACCGGCTCGGACCCATCGATCCCACGGTGGAACATCACGGGGTCAGTCTAGGTCGATGCGGAGGCGACGACGGCGGCGTTCAGCGCTGGGAGGAAGGGAGCGGGCGTACGCGACGCCGCGTCTGACCCACGGGTCGAGCTGGCGCTGGGTTCGCAGGCCCTCGGCGTCGACTCGCAACCAGCCCTGCAGCTCTCGCCCGCGCATCTCGAAGGGCCGTGCATGCGGCTTGGTGAGAAGCGCGTCGGTGTCCTGAGGGTCGACGCGCACCATGAGGCCGCCGCCCGCTCGCGGCGACCGACATGTTGCCGCCGACCAGGAAGGCTAGACCTCCGAACATCTTCTTCTCCGTGACGTCGGCTTCCGCGGCGACCAGTTCACGGATGCGGTCGGCGAGGTCCTCGTCGCACGCCATCAGGCCATCATCGCCTATGGCAGCAAGAGGGCACGGTATGGACCGCGCTCGCTGTGCTCGCGGCTCTCGCCCCGCCCGAAGCGGGAAAGCACCCTACCCGGAGGCAGCCTCCTCGAGCAAAGCGCCGACTCGCGTCACTGCCTCGTCTACCGGCGCCTCGCCGCCCAACTCCAGCTCCGGCCGCTCCGGCGCCTCGTACGGCGCATCTAACCCCGTCAATCCACTCAGCTCACCGCTCTTGGCCCGCGCCCACAGCCCCTTCGGGTCGCGCCGCGCGCACTCCTCAGGAGGCGTGGACACCCAGACCTCGAAAAACGGCAGGCCGTCGGACTCGTGCACCGCCCGCACCGCGTCGCGGGCCGCCGCGTACGGACTGACCAGGCTCACGAGCGCCACGAGGCCGGCGTCCGCAAACAGCCGCGCCACCTCCCCCGCGCGCCGCACGTTCTCATCGCGCGCGCCCGGCTCGAAGCCGAGATCCCCGTTCAACCCGTGGCGCAGGTTGTCGCCGTCCAGCAGGTAGGCCGGCCGCCCCTCGGCCACCAGCCGCGCCTCCACCGCCGCCGCGATCGTCGACTTCCCCGAGCCCGACAAGCCGGTGAACCACACGGTCGCGCCCGCGCCCCCTACAGACGACCACCGCCGCTCGCGCGTCAGCTCGTTCGCGTGCCAGGTAACGTCCGGGCTCCGCGAGCGCTCCGCGCTCACCCCTCCGTCCCCAGCACCATCCCCGCGCCCACCGTGTCGTTCGTCGCCTCGTCGATCAGGATGAACCCGCCCGTCGCTCGATTGCGCCGGTACTCGTCCAGGTGCAGCGGCGCGCTCGTCCGCAGCCGCAGCCGCCCGATCTCGTTCAGGTCGAGTCCGTTCGCCTCCTCGTCGCGGTGCAGCGTGTTCACGTCCAGCCTGTAGCGGACCTCCTCGACGATCGCCCGGGCCTCGCGGCTCGTGTGCTTGATCGCGTAGCGCCCGCCCTCGGTCAGAGGCCGGTCGGCCATCCAGCAGACCATCGCCTCGAACTCGCGCGCCTCGGTGGGCTGGTTGTGCAGGCGGCAGATGAAGTCGCCGCGCGAGATGTCGATCTGGTCCTCGAGCAGCATGGTCACCGAGAGCGGCGGGAACGCCTCCTCGAGCGGCCCGTCGAAGGTGTCGATCCGCTTGATGCGGGTCTGGCGCCCGGAGGGGAGCACGACGACCTCGTCCCCGGGCCGGAACACCCCGCTCGCCACCTGCCCCGCGTAGCCGCGGTAGTCGTGGTGCTCGTCCTGCATCGGGCGCACGACCCACTGCACGGGAAAGCGGTTGTCGATCAGATTGCGGTCCGAGGCGATGTGGACGTGCTCTAGGTGGTAGAGCAGCGAGGAGCCCTGGTACCACGGCATGTTGGGCGAGCGCTCGACCAGGTTGTCCCCGTGCAGGGCGGAGACCGGTATGAAGGTGATGTCGGGGGCCTCGAGCTTCGACGCCCAGCTCGAGAACTCCTCGGCGATCCGCTCGTAGACCGCCTCGTCGTAGTCGACGAGGTCCATCTTGTTGATCGCCACGACGAGATGAGGGATCCGCAGCAGCGACGACAGAAAGGCGTGGCGCCGCGACTGCTCGACGACGCCCTTGCGCGCGTCGATCAGCACGATCGAGAGGTCGGCGTTCGAGGCGCCGGTGACCATGTTGCGCGTGTACTGGATGTGACCCGGCGTGTCGGCGATCACGAACTTGCGCCGCGGCGTCGCGAAGTAGCGGTAGGCGACGTCGATGGTTATGCCCTGCTCGCGCTCGGCGCGCAGGCCATCGGTCAGCAGCGCGAGGTTGACGTAGCCGTCGCCGCGCTGCTCGCTGGTGCGCTCGACGG
>CADCVU010000221.1 GCA_902806245.1 uncultured Solirubrobacterales bacterium | reverse complement strand
TCGTTGGCGACGGCCTTCCACTTGCCGTCCTTGGTCTTGTAGATCAGGTCGTTCTGGTCGTCGCGGACCATCGGCTTGTTGGTCGGGACCTCGACGACCTGGAGCTCGTAGATCTTCATGAACTCGGTCGCCTCGGTGAGGGCGGTGCCGGTCATGCCCGCCAGCTTGTCGTAGCGGCGAAAGTAGTTCTGGTAGGTGATCGTCGCGACGGTCTGGTTCTCCTCCTGGATCGCGACGCCCTCCTTGGCCTCGATCGCCTGGTGGAGGCCCTCGGACCAGCGCCGGCCCTCGAGGATGCGGCCGGTGAACTCGTCGATGATCCTGACCTCGCCGTCGATCACCGCGTAGTCGACGTCGCGCTTGTAGAGCGACTCGGCCTTGAGGGCCTGGATCAGGTGGTTGACCAGGTTGCCGTGCTCGGCGCGGTAGAGGTTGTCGATGCCGAGGAACTTCTCGGCCTTCTCGACCCCCTGCTCGGTCACCGCGACCGTCTTGTGCTTTTCGTCGGGCTCGAAGTCGTAGTCGGGCATCCAGTCCTTCGACTTGGTCTCGATCCCCTCGGGCTTCTCGCCGGGCTCCATGCGCGGGGCCAGGCGCGCGTACTTGTAGTAGAGGTCGGCGGCCTGCTCGGGCTGACCGGAGATGATCAACGGGGTGCGCGCCTCGTCGATGAGGATGTTGTCGACCTCGTCTACGACCGCGTAGTTGTGGCCGCGCTGAGCCTTGTCCTCGACGCTCGTGGCGAGGTTGTCGCGCAGGTAGTCGAATCCGAACTCGGAGTTCGTGCCATAGGTGATGTCGGCCGCGTAGGCGGCACGCTTGGTCTCCGCGTCGCGCGTGTCGGCCTGGAGCGAGGCTACCGTGAGCCCGAGCGCCTCGTAGACCGGACGCATCCACTCCGCGTCGCGGCGGGCGAGGTAGTCGTTCACCGTGACGACGTGGACGCCCTTGCCGGCGAGCGCGTTCAGCACGACGGTGAGCGTCGAGGTGAGGGTCTTCCCCTCGCCGGTCTTCATCTCGGCGATCGAGCCGTCGTTGAGCACCATGCCGCCGATCAGCTGGACGTCGAAGTGCCTCTGCCCGAGGGTCCGTTTCGCCGCCTCGCGGGTCATGGCGAAGGACTCCGGCAGGAGATCGTTCAACGGCTCTCCCCCCCGAGCACGCTCGCGCAGGGCAGCGGCGCGCTCGCGCAGCTCGTCGTCCGAGTCGAGCTCGAGCTCGGGCTCGAAGTCGTTGATGCGCGCGACCCGTTTCTCGAAGGTCTTGAACTTCTTCCCCTCGCCGATCCGCAGCGCCCGATCGATGATCGACATGGCGCCGAGGTTAGCAACGGGAGGGGTCGCCTCGAAGGCTGTTGGACGGCCTTTCGAGCCCCTCGAAGGGCGCTCCGGCGGACCGCCCGGAAGGCCGAGTAACGGCGTCGGTCGGGCCGGTCGGGGCGCTCGGGCCCCGGCCCGCGCGGACGCTACGGAGCCGGCGCCGCGGGCGGAGCCTCTCTGGCCTGTCGGCGGCCGCGGCGCTTGTCGCGGTGTCGCTTGACCTGGCGCGCGAGCTCGTCGGCGACGAGGTTGATCGAGCGCCCGAGATCCTCCGAGGCGTCCCGCGCGCGCAGCGTGACGCCCTTGAGGTAGAGCGTGCCCTCCGCCACCTGCGAGTCGCGGATCGACGGATTTCGCTCCTCGTAGAGCTCGAGCTCGAGCCGCGCGAGCGTCGAGACCTGTCGTTCGACCTTCTCGAAGCGGCGCTCGGCGCGCGCCCTGAGCTCCTCGTCGACGGTGACGTTGCGCCCCTTGACCTCGATGCGCATCAGCCCTCCTCTCGCTGGTGAGTACTCCCCGGGGCGATCCTAAATGGTCGAGCTTCCCGCCGCGCCTGCGCCGAGCGCGCGGGGCCGCGGGCTCGATCGCCCTCACCGCCCCGGCGTGCGCGCGTAGGTGAGCGCGCTCACCTGCTCTGAGCCCGCCGCCCGGAGGATCGCCGCGCAGGCCAGGAGCGTGGCGCCGGTCGTCAGCACGTCGTCGACCAGCACCGCTCGGGCCGGCGCGCTCGAACCCGGCCGCACCGACATCGCTCCCGCCAGAGCGGCGAGCCGCTCGTCGCGGTCGCGGCCCATCTGCGTCCCGCCGGCCCCGCCGCGCATCAGGCAGTCGGCCAGCTCCAGACCGGCCCGAGCGGCGATGGCTCGAGCGAGCACCTGCGCCTGGTTGAAGCCGCGCCGGCGCCGGCGAGCGGGATGCAGCGGCACCGGGACGAGCGAGCCCCCCTCGTCCAGCTTCGTCGGGACGCTCGCGACGACCTGAGCAGCCATGCCGTCCGCCAGGGCCACCGCGCCGCGGAACTTCAACGCGCGCGTCAGAGCCTTGGCGCCCCCGCGGTAGGCGAGCGGCGCCCACGCCTCGACGCTCGACCCCGACCCGTCGTCGAGGCACACGGTCTCGGCCGAGAGCCATCCGAGACCGTCGCGACAGACCGGACAGAGCGGCAGCGCCCCGCCCGCGCTCGCCCCGCACGCGAAGCAGCCCGGCGGGGCCACCGCGGCCAGAGCGTTGCGCCAGAGGGCGGAGATCACGCGCGCCAGCGTGTCCGAGCCGCCGTCACCGGACAAGGCCCGAGTGCGACAATCGCGACTGTGGATCGTGGCGGCTCAGCACCGGCGAGCGTCGCGGCCGCGCACTCGGCCGAAGCGCACCCGTCGCCGTGAACAGCCCCGACGTCGGCTGGCGGCTCGATCCGACGGTGCTGCTGCCGCTCGCCCTCTACGCCGGCGTGTACGTGTGGCGCTTTCGCAACGCGCGCCGCGAGGCCGCAGGACGCGGGGCGGGAGCCCTTCAGGCGCTCGCCTTTGCCGCCGCGCTGGTCGTGCTCGTCGCCGCGGTCGCCTCGCCGCTCGACGCCCTCGGCGAGCGCTACCTCTTCTCGGCCCACATGGTCCAGCACATCCTGCTCGGCGACATCGCGCCGCTGCTCGTACTGCTCGCCCTCTCGCGGGTCATCCTCCGCCCGGCCACGCGCCGGTTCATGCGCATCGAGCGGGCGCTCGGCCGCCTCGCGCACCCGGCGGCGGGGCTGGCCGTGTGGCTCGGGCTCATCTACCTGTGGCACGTACCCGCGCTCTACGACGCCGCGCTTCGCGTCCCCGCGCTGCACGCGCTCGAGCACGCGTCATTCTTCACGGCCGGGCTCGCACTCTGGTGGCCGCTGATCCAGCCGGTTCCCATGCGCCGCCGCCTCAGCGGTCTCGGCAGCCTCGCCTACATCGGCATGGCCAAGGCCGGGCTGGCGGCGCTCGGGCTCTACCTGGTGTGGTCGACCACGGTCGCGTTCTCCTTCTACGAGTCGGTACCGCGCATCTGGGGACTGTCCGCCATCGAGGACCAGAACGTCGGCGGGGCGATCATGATGGTGGAGCAGTCGCTCGTGCTCGTGGTGACCTTCTTCGTGCTGTTCGTGCGCATGCTCGTCGAGTCGGAGCGCGAGGAGCGCCGGCGCGAGCGCCTCGAGGACGCCGCCGCCGCGTGAGCGATCGTGGCTCTGCGGATGTGCAGGGGCTTTCTCGACCGCTCTGAAAAGGCGCCGGGCGGGGACCGAGCCGACCGCTAGGATGGCGCGCCTCTTGAGTCCTCTGCGCTCCCGCCCCTCCGCGCGCACGGCCGCGTTGATGCTCGCACTCACCCTCCCCGCGCTGACGGCCTGCGGCGGAGACGACGGCTCCATCGACGACCCGAAGCTGCCGTACTCCTTCACCTATCCGGAGGACTTCCAGTCGGGCGGGGAGTCGCGGGGCACCTCGCGCGAACAGGGCTTCGACAACCAGACGATCGTGGCCAAGGCGAACGGCCAGGACCTCGTGGCCGTGCAGACTCAGCCGCTGCGGCGGACCGTGACGCCGAACCTCGTGAAGCGGGTCAAGCGCGAGGTCGAGCAGTCCGCCAAGCGCACCGGCAAGGTCGAGGCCCGCTCGCCGGTGCGCGTCGCGGGGCTGGACGGCGTGAACTTCGAGATGACGCTGCGGGGCGACACCGGCGTGCCCGTGAACGCCCGCTGGATCTACGCCGCCAAGGACCGCACGCTGTTCTGGGTCAACTGCCAGTGGCAGAGCGACCGCCGTGCGGTGCTCCGGGCCTGCGACGAGGTCGTGCGCAGCTTCCGGACTCGCTGACGGCTAGCGCGGGCGGACGACGATCGTCCACTTCGAGCCGGTCACCTTGACGTCGTCGTAGCTGCCCGGATCGAGCGAGGCCTCGCCGCGGCCGGTGGTCGACTCGATCGACAGACCGTCGCCGCGCGCCGAGAACGACCGGCCCTCGGCGTTCGTCCAGGCGAACCGCGACGGCTCCTCGACGTTGAAGGAGAGAGTGGTGGAGCCGCTGCCGGAGAAGGTCCTGACCCCCGGGCCCGACGTGCTCGACGAGGAGACCGAATTGGACCCCGAAGAGCTCTGGACGACCGAGTTCGACTGGTTCCCCGAGCCGCTCTGACTCTGGGTCACCGAGCTCGACTGACTCGAGCTGCCGCCCTCGGAGCGAACGCTCTCGCCGTCCTCGCCGTCCTCGCCGTTCTTCGCATCGCCCCCGTCGCCGCCCTCGGCGCGGACGTCGCCGCCCGAGTCGGTCTCGGCCTGCTGCGCCCCTGAGGCGGGGCGCACCGGCTCCGACGAGCCTTCACCTTCGCCGCAGCCGGCGAGGCCCAGGCAAACCGCGAGCGCAAGGGCGGCGGACAACCTGTCGATCCGGTGTCGCTGCATACCACGAACGGTACCCGATCGAGGAACCCCCCACAACGAGCCTCGGGCGAATCAGCCCGCCAGCACGATGACCTCTTCCTCGGGAGCGGCGACCTTCGGCCAGGCGGTGGCCGGGCGGCTGAGGCGCCCGAAGCGATCGCGCGACCACACCGCGTAGCAGTGGCCCTCGGCGTCGGCACCGGGATAGAAGCGCAGGTCGCGATGCTTCTGGAAGGCGTCCGCCGCCGCGGCCGGCGCGTCCCAGGAGCGCGGCCGGCGCGGTGGGCGCGTGGGGCATCGTCCCTTGGCCCGGGCGATCACGACCTTACGCAGGGTCGAGGCCTCCGCGTTACGCCAACGCAGCGAGATCGCGCTGTCGCCGAGCGGATGGCTCGGGGCGAGCGTGGCCTCGAAGCTGCGCGGGGCATCGGGAGAGGCGGGGCCGTCGAGCCAGGCCGTGGCCGGGCGCCGGCTGAGCGTGCCCTTGCGGTCACGAGACCACACCGCGTAGCAGGCGGACTCGAGCTCCAGCGGGAAGGTCACCGTTCCCTGCTGGCCGGGGACCGCGTCCACGGTCTTGCGCTCGAGGCCGTCGGGCTCGGACGGACAGCTCACCCGCGAGCGCGCGACCACCACCGAGCGGATGCGCTCGCTCTCGCCGTTGCGCCAGCGCACGAGCACCCGGCTCGAGCCTCCGGGGTCTGAGGTCACCTCGATCGCGTCCGCGGGCGTGAGCGCCACCGGATCGGCGGGGGCGGGCGTCGGCGGATCGAGCGGCAGCGGCGGAGGGGGCTTCGGCTTCGGGCGCACCTTCGGGCAGTAGCGGCGGCGCGGCGGGTCGACGCGGCCGCCGTAGAGCTCCACCACGCCGCGGATGTCGTCCTCCTCGAGCAGGCCGCAGCGCCACTGCTTGGCCGGCGGCTGCTCGCAGCGAATCGGAGCCGCGGCGGTGATCGTGGCGTTCATGGTGGCGCAGCCGCTGTCCTCGTGGTCGAGTCCGAGGATGTGGCCGAGCTCGTGGGCGGCGATCAGGGCGACCGAGAAGCGCTGCTCGCGCGCGTCACCGGAGGCGACCGGCAGGCTGATCCGACCGTCGCCCGGGCGCTGCACCCCGTCGCCGCGATGCGTCGAGCGGGCGTGCCCCTTGAGGCCCTGGGTCTCCGCCACCAGGGCCAGCTCGGCCTCCCTGCGCGGCGCCTCGACGAACTCGACGTCCGCGCCGCTCTCGTTCCACGCGCGCACGCCTTGCTCGACGGCCCAGTCGTGCTCCGGCGCCGCGTTGTAGTAGGTGACGACGCGGCCGTCGGACGACACCTTCTCGTTGATCTCGTAGGCCGCGGCGCCCGCCGGGACGGCCAGCGCGAGCAGAGTGAGGGCGATCGGGAGCTTGCGAGTCATCGGCCGTGGGCGCGCCGGGTCGCGCGGGGCGAGCTTACCGGCCGGCTCGACGGCGGGCGAGGGTTCGTGGCGGGCACAACGAGAACGGGGCGCCCCGTAGGGCGCCCCGTCCAACCCTGCGCGTTGCTGAGCTGCTTAGGCGTTCAGCCGACCGCGGCGCTGCGCCGCGAGGAGGCCGAGGCCGCCGGCGAGCGAAAGCCCGCCGATCAGCGCGAGCACCCAGGCGTCGAAGCCGGTCTGGGCCAGCTCGACGCTGTCGACGCCGCCGCCCGTACCACCGCTGGTGACGAAGTCGTTGTCCTCGTCGTCGCCGCCGCCGAAGCCGTCGTTGTCGTCGTCGTCGCCGCTGACGTCGCCCTCGTCGCTGTCGTCGCCGCTGACGTCGCCCTCGTCGCCGTCGCCGTCGCCGCTGACGAACGTGTCGCCGCCGAAGTTCTGCGACTGGTCGCACTCCGCGTTGGCGTCGTCGCCGGCGTTCTGCTGGATGATGCAGGACTGGTTGCCGGCGTCGCCGCCGTCACCGCCATCACCGCCGTCACCGCCATCGCTGCCGTCCTCGTCCTCGTCGCCGGAGCCGCCGGAGCCGCCGTCGCCGCCGTTCGCCTCCTGGTCGTTCCCGCCGGTCTGGGTGTTACCGCTCGAGACGTTGTCGCTGCTGTCGCCGCCGGCGAACGCGACCGCCGGCATCGCGCAGAACATTGCGAGCGCGACGAGCATTCCGATTACCTTGGTCATGCGCCTGTCCTCCTGCTGGGGGAATAAGTGTGCGGTCACCTGGGGAGCGACCGCTCGAACAAGGCGGTGTATATCCCACCCGCCGCTCATGCGTCAAGGGTTTCGCCGAAAAATTTTTAAGGGCGTCTAAAGAGAGAGCTTATCGGCTCGGTCCCAAAGGCCCGCGACCAAACCCCGTCTGCGACCGCAGCCAGTCGCTGAAAGGGCGAAGTCAAGCCACTGTCGGCGCGCCCCATGCGAGCCGTGCTTCTCCTAAAGGCTTTCGAAAGCTCTCCTCTCCAGGTGTTTGCGAGCCCGTCACGCCGTCGCATGGCCGCCGCGGTCGGTGCGGACCGCCACGGCGCGGCCACGAGGGCGAGGGCAGCGCCATCCCGGGCGCACGCCCGCGCGCAGGCGTGCGAGCGCCGTGGCAGAATCTTGCGCGGCGCTCGGTCGCGGCTACCATGGCTGCGTCCCGCCCCCGAGAGAGACGCGAGCATGACCACTCTTCGAGACCGCCCCGATCAGGGGGCCAGCGGCGACGAGCCGACGGGAGACGAAGCGGCACACTGCCCGCACTGCGGAACTCTGATGGAGACGGGCGTGGAACTGCCGTGGCCGACTGAGCCGGTCCCCTGTGCCACCTGCGACCGGTGGGTCGGTCGTGCCCGCGCTGTGCCCGCTCCCGCCACCGCCGCGTCCGAGTCCGAGCCGGATGTCCGCGACGATGAGCTCGCGGCCGAGGTTGACGGCCGCGGACGCCGGACGCGGGCTCGCCGTCGTGCCCCGCGTATGCGTCCCTCCGAGCGCCGCCGCGCGCGCGAGCTCGGACCGCCGCCGGTGCCGCGGTTCGCCACCGACGGGCAGGCGCCCGAGGCGGACTTCGACCTTCCCGACGACGGTTTCGCCAGCACCGGAGTCTGGGATGTGCCGGCTCAGCCGCGCGATGCCGACTGGTCGGGTCCGTCGGCGGCGAGCGAGACCACCACGGAGCCCGAGCCCGCGACTGAGTTCCGGAGCCGGCCCGATCGCGACACCGACGCAACGTCGAGCCCCCCTCCCGCGACGGACGACGGCGAGGCTCCGGCCTCTGCGGCGCCGTCCAGGGCGCTGGACCGCGGCCCCTCCCCTTCGCCGAACCGCTACGAGGACGACGACCTCGGTCCGCCCGCGCCCTTCTATGCGTTTCCCGCGCCCGGCGCAGCGCCTGCCAACGGCGCAGCGCCGCCCGCCGCGGTGGAGCCGGTCGCCGAGCCGGCCCCGACCGACGCGCCGCCCCGTCCGCCGCACGCTCCACTGCGGCCCGGGTCCGGACACACGCTTCCCTTCTGGTCGGTGCCCTCCGAGCCGGAGCGGCCCAAGCGGCGCTTCTCGCTGAAGAACCTGCGGCGTCCGAGCCTGCGCCGGCCCCGCCTGCGGCGTCCGACGCGAGCAGGGCTCATGCGCGCCCTGCCCATCGCCCTGCTGGCCGTCGGGGGGCTGCTGCTCGTCGAAGGTGCGCTGACCGTGTTCTGGAAGGAGCCGTTCTCGGCTCTCTTCGCGGCTCAGACCCAGACCTCGCTGGGCGACGACCTCGACAAGCTGGAGCGCGACGGCGCGGCGGCCGAGGCGGCCGCCCGCGGCCAGCAGGCCGCGATCGCCTACCAGCGCCGGCGCTCGGTGGCGCTCAACCGCGACGCGGGCACGAGCGAGCCGGTCGGGCGCCTGCGAATCGACAAGATCGACCTCAACGAGGTCATCGTCCAGGGCACCGACGAGGAGGTGTCGCTCAAGAAGGGTCCCGGCCACTACACCCAGACGCCGCTGCCCGGCCAGAAGGGCAACTGGACGGTCGGTATCGCGGGGCACCGCACGACCTACGGCGCCCCCTTCCGCGATATCAACAAGCTCGAGAAGGGCGACGACATCGTCTTCTCCACGCCCTACGGCAAGTTCACCTACGTCGTCGAAGGGACCGAGATCGTCGACGACTCCGAGACCGGGGTCTTCAAGCCCAAGGGCTACAACCGCATCGCGCTGACCGCCTGCCATCCGCTCTACAGCGCGGCGCAGCGCATCATCGCCTACGGCAGGCTCAAGAAGAGCGAGCCGCTCGGCAAGGCGCGTCGCGCCGCGGTTCCGAGCCGCGACGCCACGGGCTGAACCGCGACCCGCGACGCCACGGGCTGAACTGACTGACCCGCGAGGGCTCGGTCAGTTCAGCCCGTGCAGCGCTCGCGGCGCGGGCAGCTTCTGAGCTGTTCGAGGTACGGCAGCCGCGCCGGCCCGCGGCGCCAGTCGATGCGCAGGAGAACCGACGAGGCGTTGTTCGAGTACGTCGACTCCCGGACCCGGCGGTCGCCGTTGGCCCGGTGGACGAGCTCGTAGAGACCCGAGGGCAGCCCCGTGATGTCGATCGACTGACCCTCGAGGTAGGCGGCGTAGTCGTCGCCGTAGCCGACGGTGATCCCCTGGAGCACGTCGCGCGACTGGGGCTCGTTCTTGCGACAGTCGCCCTCGAGCACCGGGTCCTCGGCCTTGCCGGGGAGCTGGCGGCCCGGGTCGTAGCGATCGCCGAGGCAGAAGCCGGTCTTGCGGTCGGGGCGTGCGAGGACGTGGTCGGAGGCGCGCCGGAGCTCGTAGCGGTCGAAGCCGAGGTAGTGCCAGTGCTCGTGGCTGGGCGAGCGCGTGTAGCGGAACCGCCCGACGCTCGGCTCGTAGACCCGTGAGCCGTCGGCACGCTCGATCGCCTGATCGGCGGTCATGTCGGGCTCGGAGGCCGAGCGGCTGCCGGTCACGATCAGCGGGCCCGAGCCGTGGTTCTCGACCGCGGACTCGAAGCCGAGCTGGAAGCGGCCCTCGCGGCGCCGAACGCCGACGTCGGTCGGGATGCGCTGGACGAGGTCGGGCTGGAGCTCCGGCGGCTCGGCGGCGGCGTCCTGGCGAGAGGTCGCTGCGAAGACGACGATGGCGGCCACTCCGCCCAGGCACAGGGCGCCGGCCACGAGGTAGGTGAGGAACATCCGGGTGCGGCGCATCGGCCGATGGTAGCTCTGGCGCGGACGCCGCTCAGGTCGGTCGGTCGAGCGGGCGCAGGCTCTTCACGAGCCCCGAGCGGCCGACGATCGCGCCGATCATCACCTCGCCCGGGGGCACCACCGTGCCGGGCAGGAGGATGACGTCGCGCAGGGAGGCGCCGGCGCCGATGCGACAGCCATCGCCGATGGCCACGGGCCCGACGAGGCGCACGCCGTCTGCGAGCTCGCATCCCTGGCCGATCCAGGCCGGCGGCTCCTCGAGCTCCAGATCGTCCGGCAGCTCGGTCCCTTCGCCCACGCGCATCCCCTCGCTCACCTCGCCCCCGAGGACCTCGAGCTGCAGGCGGCCGTCCAGCGCGTCCCAGGTCCCCTGGCGCAGCTCGGCCAGCGACCCCACGTCGTTCCAGTAAGCGTCGATCTCGTGGACGTGGAACGGAACGTCGTTGTCGAGCAGGACCGGGAAGACGTCCTTCGCCCAGTCGACCGGGTCCGCGTCGGGGAAGAAGTCGAAGATCTCGGGGCTGAAGCAGTAGATCCCGCAGTTACCGAGATCGGAGAGCGCCTCGGCCGGGTCCGGCTTCTCCTGGAAGCCCTGCACGCGCCCGTCTTCGTCGTGGATGACCACGCCGTACTCCCGGGTGTCGGGCACCTGCTTGACGGTGAGGGTGGCGATGCCGCCGGCCTCGCGGTGTCGGGCCACCAGCGCGCCGACGTCGAGGTCGGTGAGCGCGTCGCCGGAGATGACCACCACCGGCTCGTCGCCGAAGAAGTCGCGGACGCCCCGAACCCCGCCCGCGGTACCCAGCAGCTCCGGCTCGTGGCGGTAGGTGAGCCGGTCCCCGAAGTAGCCCGTGATCGCGTCGGGGAACCAGTGGAGGTTCGCGATCAGCTCGTCGAAGCCCTGGGCCTCGAGCAGGCGGACGATATGGGCCATCACCGGCCGGTCGAGCACCGGGACCATCGGCTTCGGCAGCTCGTAGGTGAGCGGCTTCAGGCGTGTGCCGAGGCCGGCGGCTAGAACCATCGCTTTCACGGGCGGCGGGGCAGGCTAGCGGACGCGGCGGGGACGGCGGCGGCGCGCCCGCCGTCCCCGTCGGTCTCGGCTAGTAGCGGTACTGATCGGACTTGTACGGCCCGCCGACCGGCACGCCGATGTAGGCGGCTTGGTCCTCGGTGAGCTCGGTGAGCCGTACGCCGAGGGCGTCGAGGTGCAGCCGCGCCACGCTCTCGTCGAGGTGCTTGGGCAGCACGTACACGCGCTTCTCGTACTCCTCGTTCTTGGTGAACAGCTCGATCTGGGCGATCACCTGGTTGGTGAACGAGTTCGACATCACGAAGCTCGGGTGGCCGGTGGCGTTGCCGAGGTTGAGCAGGCGGCCCTCGGAGAGGACGATCACCGCGCGGCCGCTCGGGAAGACCCACTTGTCGACCTGCGGCTTGATGTTGACGCGCTCGACGCCCTCGATGCGGGCGACTCCGGCCATGTCGATCTCGTTGTCGAAGTGGCCGATGTTGCCGACGATGGCCTGGTGCTTCATCCGCTCCATGTGCGCGGCGGTGATGATGTCCTTGTTGCCGGTGGCGGTTATGAAGATGTCGCCGGTCTCGACGACGTCCTCGAGGGTCTTGACCTCGTAGCCCTCCATCGCGGCCTGGAGCGCGCAGATCGGGTCGA
>CADCVU010000220.1 GCA_902806245.1 uncultured Solirubrobacterales bacterium | reverse complement strand
TCGTCGATGCGGCGCGCCGCCTCGGCGACGGCGCTCCGGACGACCCACGCGTCCTCGCGATCCGCGCGTACGCCGATCCGTTCGGCACCACGCCGGAGGTCGTGCGGCGCTTGCACGCCGCAGTCGGCGAGCCCAGCAACGACATCGAGTCCGCCTGGTACCTTGGCTACGCATCGATCGTCGTGGGCGCCTTCGACACCGGGGTGACCCTGCTGGGCGTGGCGATCGAGGGGCTACGCGCACGGGGACAGCTCGGCCACGTCCCGCGCCTGCTGGGCATGCAGGGCACCATGGCCGCACGCATGGCCGGCTGGGACGTCGCCATCCCCGCCGCCGAGGAGGCGGGTCGCCTCGGGAGCGAGATCTCCGAGCCGCTGGCGGTGGCCGGCGCCGAGGCCGTGGCCTGCACGGTGGCCGCCATGCGGGGCGATGGAGCGGCGGCCGAGCATGCCGCCGCGCGGGTCGAGGCCATCGGGCTCCCGCTCGGCGCCGACCTCGTCGTCACCCTGGCGCTGTGCGGCAGGATGCTGGCCGCTCTCGGCGAGGCGGAGCATCGCCAGGCGTACGAGCTCGCCGATCGACTGTTCGATCCGACCGATCCGGCGCACCATCCCGTGCTGGCGTGCTGGCACATCGGTGACCTGGCCGAGGCGGCCATGCATGTCGATCGCGTCGAGCAGGCACGCGCGCGCGTGGCGCAGGTCGCAGCCGCCGCCGGCCCGGAGCCTGCGAGTTGGATCGACCTGAGCCTGCGCCATGCCCGCGTAGTGCTCGCCGACGACGAGGACGCAGGTGCGCGCTTCGCCGAGGCGCTGAGCGCCGACCTCGGATCCTGGCCCTTCCCGCGGGCCCGCATACAGCTCGCCCACGGTCGCTGGCTGCGGCGCCGCCGCCAGATCACCGAGTCGCGCGCGCCCCTGCGCGCCGCCCGCGACACCTTCGACGCCCTGGGCTGCGTGACGTGGGGCGACCAGGCCCGCCGCGAGCTGCGCGCGTCCGGTGAAGCCAGCCGCCGCCGCGATCCCACCGCGCGCGACCAGCTCACCGCCCAGGAGCTGCAGATCGCCCAGCTCGCCGCCCAGGGCCTGTCCAACCGCGAGATCGGCCAGCGGCTGTACCTGTCGCATCGCACGATCGGCACGCACCTGTACCGCGTCTTCCCCAAGCTCGGCATCACGGCTCGCACCGAGCTGGCAGCCGCCCTGGACGCCGGCTAGGCACGCGTCGCCTCAGCTCCGAGCAAGCGGAGCGCCACGATCGGGAACAGCACGACGGAGACCAGGCCGGCGGCGACGAGCGCGACGTAGTTCTCCGGGCGGATCAGGCCGAGGTCGACGCCGATCTGGCCGGCGACGATCGGGATGCTCAGCGACGTGGCCTGCAGGAGCCCGGCGGCGACGACCTGCCCGCGCGTCTCGGTGACCGGCCGGTAGAGCAGCGCCGGCAGCGCGCGCACGAGGAGCAGACAGACCACGAAGACCGGGACGCGAGCCATCGTCGAACCGCTCCCGAGCAGGCCTTCGACATCGAGCTGCATCCCGGTCGCGACGAAGAAGAACGGGACGAAGGTGCCGAACCCGACGGCCTGGAGCTTGCTCGCAAACCGCGTATGGGTCATCGCGTCGTCGCGGTCGACCAGCTTGAGGGTGGCTCCGGCCAGGAAGGCGCCGAGGATCGCCTCGAGCCCGAACTCGGCGGCCAGCGCGGCGAGGAGCATGAGCAGCAGCACGGCTCCTCGGACGCGGATCTGCGACGTCGTGTCCTGCAGGGCGACGAGCGCATCCGACAGCCGGCGCGAGTGCTCGAGGCCGAGGATCGCCGCCGCCACCGCCACGACGAAGGCCAGGAACGCGACCAGCAGGGCGAGCTGCGCGACGATGCCCGGTCCCTGCTCGGAGAAGAGGACCGAGAGCAGCAGGATGGGAAGGATCTCGGCGACCGTGCCCCCGGCGACGACCATCTGCCCGACCGGCGTCCCGAGCATGCTCGCGTCCTTGAGGACCGGCAGGACGATCCCCAGGCTCGTGGCCGAGAGGATGACCGCGATCAGCAGCGGTGAGCGCACGAGGCCGCCGGCGCTCAGCGCGACACCGAGCGCCACCGCGAGGGCGAACGAGACGGCGAACCCGGCCAGCGCCAGGGTCGCGCGGCGCCCGCGCAGGAGGTCCAGGTCGATCTCCAGGCCGGCCAGGAGGAGGAGGAAGGCGAGGCCGACGAGCGCGAGCACCTCGACGGGCGCGTCGACGGCCGCCCACGCCAGGACCTGGGGCCCCACGACGATGCCCAGGAGGATCTCGGCCACGATCGGGGGCAGCGGCACCCGTGCCAGCGTCACCGCGAGCGGGGCGAGGACGGCGATCGCCGCGACGATCGCCGCGGAGGTCAGCGAGATCGCGCGGCGGCCGTCGTGAGCTGCGAGGTCCCGTGGCCGAGCCGGCTAGAAGCGGTCGGGCACGTAGGGGTGGATCCACGCGGTGGCGTGGAGGGTGACGGCCTTGAACCAGGCCGTGTGCATCGCGTCGACCTGCTCGGGCGAGTGGCCGCCCGCGCTCAGGAACGGGCGCATGGTCGCGGTGATCGGGAAGATGAAGGCGACCATGTAGCGCAGGTGGATCTCGGGGACCGAGGCGGCGTGATCGGTCTGGTTCTTCTTCAGGCGGGTGTGGCGCAGGCCGATCTCGTACTGGTAGTCCAGCCACGCCTGGTCGTACGGGCGCCGGCAGGCGTCGAGGATCCACTGCTTGAAGCGCTCACGCACCCGGGCGAGGTAGTCGTCGAGCAGGACGCCGTCGGGCGTGGAGAAGTAGGCCGCCAGGTGCGGGTGCGCGCCGACGTAGCCGTACCAGACGTCGAGGATCTCGTGGGTCTGGGGTTCGAGCACGTCGGCGGCCTGCGCCAGTGCGGCGACGTCGTCGTCGCCGAAGAGCACGGTCTGCTTGAGCAGGTCGAGCTCGGCGAGGGTCAGCGGCGAGCGCGCCAGGCCCTCGTCGCCGTAGCGGTAGCCGGGGATCTCGGCGGTCCTGGTGGTCATCGTTGGTCTCCTCTGGACGGGTCGCCTGGGCAGGTGGCGACCGTAGGCGCCGGTCCTCACCGGTCGCATCGGGCGGGCGACGTACGCCGCGCTGCCGATGACGTAGGCGATGACGTAGATGCGCCCCTGCGGCGCCCTCGGCGCTCGAAGTGCGCGCACCCGCCTGCCATGCTCGCTGCGAGATGGCGGTCGCCTCCCCAGCGCCGGTCCCGCAGCGCGGCGGCCACGGGCCGCTCGTCGGGCGGGCCGCCGAGACGGAGCGGGTGGGAGGGCTGCTCGACGGGATCCGCAGCGCCGGCGACGCGCTCGTCCTGCGCGGCGAGCCGGGCGTCGGCAAGTCGCGGCTGCTCTCCGCCGCGGCGGCCGAGGCGCGGGCGCGGGGCTTCACCGTCCTGAGCGCGACGGGCGTGCAGGCGGAGGCTCGCCTTCCCTACGCGGGCCTGCACCAGCTCCTGCGCCCGGTGCGCGCCCGCGCGCGCGATCTCCCCGAGGCGCTCCGCGAAGCGCTCGCCGCCGCCTTCGGCCTGGTCGAAGGCCAGGCGCCCGAGCGCCCCCGTGTCGCGATGGCGGCGCTCGACCTCCTCTGCGACGTCGCCACGGACGCCCCCGTGCTCATCGTCGCCGAGGACGTGCAGTGGCTGGATCGCTCGACGGCGGATGCCCTCGCGTTCATCGCCCGCCGCCTCGAGCACGACCCGATCGTGCTGCTGGCCGCGCTGCGCGACGGGTTCGACGCACGCCTCCTCGACGCGGGGCTGGCCGAGCTCAGGGTCCCTGCGCTCGAGCCCGACGCGGCGGCGCAGCTGCTCGACACGTCGTGGCCGCAGCTCGCCACGGACGTCCGCGCGCGGATCCTCGAGGAGGCGGCCGGCAACCCGCTCGCGCTCCGCGAGCTCCCGCTCGCCGGCGGGCAGGGCTATCCCGCCACGCCGATGCCCGGGCTGCTGACGCTGACCGAGCGCCTGGAGGCGGCGTTCGCCGCACGGGTGTCCGATCTCCCCGACGACACACGCCTCCTCCTCCTCGCCTCGGCGCTCAGCGACACCGATCGCGTGACTGAGGTGCTCGACGCGGCGTGCGCGGTCGCCGGGTCGCCTCTCGGCCTCGAGTCGCTGGAGCCCGCCGCGCAGGCCGCCATCGTCCACCTCGACGAGCGCACGGTGCGGTTCCGTCACCCGCTCATGCGGTCGGCCATCGTGCAGAGCGCGAGCGCCCCACGCCGGCGACGGATGCACGAGGCGCTGGCCGAGGTCCTGCGCGCCGAGCCCGAGCGCGGCGTCTGGCACCGGGCCGCGCTCATCTCCGGCTCCCACGAGGACGTGGCGGTCGACCTGGAGGAGGCGGGGCGGCGGGCCCAGCGGCGCGGTGCCACGTGGACGGCGGTGGCCGCGCTCCGGCGCTCGGCCGAGCTCAGTTCGCCGAGCGAGCGCGGCCGCCGTCTTCTCGGCGCGGCCCAGCTGGCGCTCGAGCTCGGCCAGCCCGACCTCGTCCGGGGGTTGCTGCGGGAGGCCGAGGATCTGCACTCGGGTCCGCTCGACCGAGCGCGCGCGAGCTTGACCGAGGCGACCCTCGAGCTTCGGCCCCTCGGGGACGCCGCGCGGATCCTGTCGTTGATCGCCGTCGCCGAGCAGGCCGGCGAAGCCGGCGACCGCGATCTGCACATCGACCTCTTGTGGCTCGTCGCGCAACGCACGTACTGGTACGGCGCTCCGCAGGCCCCGCGGCAGGCGCTCATCGAGGCGACGCGTCGTCTGCGCAGGTCCCACCCGGACGATGCCCGGGTCCTGACGATCCTCATCTACGCCGAGCCCTTCGCCGTCACGCCGGAGGACGTTGCGCGGCTACGGTCGGCGGCCGGCGATCCCGGCCACGACACCGACATCTGGCGGTACTTGAGCTCCGCCGCGGCGGCGCTCGTCGGTGCCTTCGACACCGGGCTCACCCCACTCGGCGTGGCCATCGAGCGCCTGCGGGCCGACGGCCGCCTCGGTCACTTGCAGCGGATGCTCACGCTGCACGGCACGCTCGCGGCGCGGGTCGCCGACTGGGACGTCGCCATCCCCGCGGCCGAGGAGGCGCGGCGCCTGACGAGCGAGAGCCGCGACCCCATCTGGGAGGCCGCGACCGAGGTCGTCGTCTCGACGATCGCGGGCATGCGCGGCGACGTCGAGGGAGCGGAGGCGGCCGCGCTGCGGGCGGAGCAGATCGCGCTGCCGCTCGGTGCCAAGGTCATGGCCTGCATGGCGCAGTCCGGACGGATCCTGGGAGCGCTGGGCGAGGCTCGCTATGCCGACGCCTACGACCTCGCATAGCACCTCTTCGACCCCGCCCATCCGTCCCACCACCACGTGATGAGCCTGTGGCACATCGGCGACCTCGCCGAGGCGGCGGCGCACGTCGGCCGAGCTCGCGAGGCGAGGGCGCGCGTGGCGCAGGTCGAGGCCGCCGTGGGCCCCACTCCCGCGGTCTGGATCGCCTCGAGCCTGCGACACGCTCGCGCCCTGCTCGCCGAGGACGACGAGGCC
>CADCVU010000219.1 GCA_902806245.1 uncultured Solirubrobacterales bacterium | reverse complement strand
GCCGGGCGCGGTCGTGGGCAGCGGTGCGCGCGTGGCCGGCGGCGCGCAGGTGCCGGCCGGCGCCCGTATCGCTCCGGGCACCCTGTTCGCCGCTCAGACCGCGCCCGACGGGCGCCGCTTCCCGCCCGTTCCGTCCACGGACACCGAGCGCGGTTGAGCGAGCGCACGCCGGTCCGGTCGCCCGCGGCGCAGGCGCCGCCCTTCTCCGGCGGGGGCCGCCTCGACCGCGCCGCCGTCGAGGTGGTCGATCGCCTCGCGCTGGTGCGCGACGTCGAGGCTCAGCCGCATCAGATCGAGGACGCTCTGTGGCGCGTGGAGTCGGCCCGGCTCGCCCCTGGAGACCGCCCTGGCGGGCTGATCGTCTGCGGCATGGGGGGGTCGGCGATCGGCGGTGACCTCGCTGCAGCCGCGGTCGGCGCACGCCGCCGCGCCCCCATGCGGACGGTCCGGCGGGCCGCGCTCGAGCCCGCGATCAGCCGCGAAGCGCTTGTGCTCTGTGCCAGCTACTCGGGAGAGACCGAGGAGACGCTTGCCTGCTTCGCCGACGCCGGGGCCGCCGGGGCCGAGCGCGTCGTCCTCACGACCGGCGGGCGCCTCGCCGCCGCCGCCCGCGCGGAGGGGGTGCCGGTGATCGGTGTTCCCGCGGGGATGCAGCCGCGCGCTGCGGTCGCCTACATGTTCGTCGGCGCGCTCGAATGTGCCGCTCTGTGCGGTGCCGCGCCTTCGCTGCGCGGCGAGGCCGAGGAGGCGTCGGAGCGGCTGCGCCGGCTCGTCGGCGAGTGGGGACCGGACGCGCCCGAGGACGCTCTCCCCAAGCGGCTCGCCCGCCGGCTCGCGGGCCATCTCCCGGTGATCTACGGGGCGGCGGCGACGGCAGCGGTGGCCTTGCGCTGGAAGACTCAGGTCAACGAGAACGCCAAGCTGCCGGCCTTCTCGGCCGAGCTGCCCGAGGCCGACCACAACGAGCTCAACGCCTGGGAGGGCGCGCCCGGCCTCGCTCCGCTCGCCGCGATCTTCCTCGACGACGGCGGCGCTGACGACGCCCTGCGGCGACGGGTGGCCCTGACCGCCCGTGAGATCGGCGCGTTCGCCTCAGCCCTCGAGGAGGTCCCCGCGTTCGGGAGCACGCCGGTCGAGCGCGTCGCCGCGGGAGTCCTGCTGGGGGACTTCGTGAGCGTCTACCTTGCCGTTCTGCGCGGGGTGGATCCCACGCCGGTCGAGGCCATCGAGCGCTTCAAGCGAGCGCTCGCCTCGGCGGAGGATGCGGAGCGCCGGCTCGGCTAGAGCCGCGCCGCGCGCCCGGCTACCCTCGACTGGTCCGACCCTGAGCAAACCGATAGGGGAACCGATGGCCAAGATCCGAAGTTCCGCGGGCCGGCGCGCGGTCACCCGGTGAGCGACGTCTCGAAAGGTGCTCCTCCGGCCTCGAGGCCCGAGGCCACGAGCGCGACCGGCGAGCCCGAGGACGGCCTCGGGTCTCCCGCTCCGGCTCCGCCCGGGGGGCTGCGCGACAGGATCCGCTCCAAGCCCGGACTGCGCGAGGTCTATCGCGTCGGGGTGTTCGCCCTCGGGTTGCTGTGCATCGCCGCCGGGATCGCGCTGGCGGCGCTGCCGGGCCCGCTGACCATCCCCCCGATCCTGCTCGGCCTGTACATCTGGTCGACCGAGTTCGAGTTCGCCCACCGCTTCTTCGAGGCCTTCAAGGCCAAGGGCCATGAGGCGTGGGCCCACGCCAGGAAACACCCGGTTTCCTCCGCGATCGTGACCGCGGGGGGGCTGGTCGTGGGCGGCGTGGCCATCTGGGCGGTCTCTCACTTCAATCTCGTGGACAAGGCGAAGGACGCCCTGTTCTGAGCCCCGCTCGGAGAGCCCGATGGTAGGGTTCTGTGCTGCGCACGGACGGGATCGCGATCCCCCGAGGCGGCGGCCACGCAGTACCGGAGAGCCCCGCCGTACTGCCGCCGCACCCCCCGAAGACCTGGAGAACAGACTGTGACGACGACCGCCGCCCAAGCCATCGACTACCGCGTGGCCGACCTCTCGCTCGCCGAGTTCGGCCGCCGAGAGATCGAGCTCGCCGAGCACGAGATGCCCGGCTTGATGCGCACGCGCGCCGAGTACGCCGATCGCCAGCCGCTCAAGGGCGCCCGCATCACCGGGTCCCTGCACATGACCGTCCAGACCGCCGTCCTGATCGAGACCCTCACGGCGCTCGGCGCCGAGGTCCGCTGGGCGAGCTGCAACATCTTCTCGACGCAGGACCACGCCGCGGCGGCCGCCGTGGTCGGTCCCGAGGGCACGGTCGACGAGCCCCGCGGCGTGCCGGTCTTCGCCTGGAAGGGTGAGACCCTCGAGGAGTACTGGTGGTGCGCGGAGCAGGTCCTGCGCTGGCCCGACGGCGGCCCCAACATGCTCCTCGACGACGGCGGCGACGCCACGCTCCTCCTGCACAAGGGCGCCGAGTACGAGCGCGCCGGGGCGGTGCCGAGCCCCGACTCGACCGACAACGAGGAGATGCAGGTGGTGCTCGGCCTGCTCGGGCGCTCGCTCGAGGAGGACGCTCAGCGCTGGACCCGCATCGGCGAGGAGGTCATGGGGGTCACCGAGGAGACCACCACCGGCGTCCTGCGGCTGTATCAGATGCACGAGACCGGCCAGCTGCTGTTCCCGGCCATCAACGTCAACGACTCGGTCACGAAGTCGAAGTTCGACAACCTCTACGGCTGCCGACACTCGCTCGTCGACGGCATCAACCGCGCCACCGACGTGATGATCGGCGGCAAGGTCGCGGTCGTGCTCGGCTACGGCGACGTCGGCAAGGGCTGCGCCGACTCGCTGCGCGGCCAGGGCGCCCGCGTGATCGTCACCGAGATCGACCCGATCTGCGCGCTCCAGGCCGCGATGGAGGGCTACGAGGTCAAGACCCTCGAGGACGTCGT
>CADCVU010000218.1 GCA_902806245.1 uncultured Solirubrobacterales bacterium | reverse complement strand
GGTCAACGGCTCGATCGCGCGGATGGACACGCGGTCGGCGGAGCTGCGCCGCGACAACGCCGCGCTGCGGATGCGCGTGGCACGGCTGGGCTCGAGCGAGCTCATCCAGCGCTCGGCCGCGGGCCGCGGGTTCGTGGCGGCGGCGCCGGGGGAGGTCGTCTATCTCTCGGCGCAGCCGGGCGACGCGCCGGCGGCGGCGCGGGCACTCGAGCGCTGGCCGGCCGCGCCCGGCCCCGCGGCGGCGGACGCGGGGAGCGGCGCCGAGCCGGCCTCGGGGACGAGCGCGGGCGAGCCCTCGAGCGCCGAGACCGGCGAAACGGCCGAGACCTCGGAGACGAGCGCCGACGATCCCTCGACGGCGAGCGAGATGCCGTCGGACGACGCGACCGACTCGGCGGCCTCGGAGACCGAGCCCGGCACGGGCACCGCGACGGCGACTCCGTGAGCGGATCGCCCCGCACCCCTCAAGAGCCCTCCCCGAGGTGGTTCGCCGGGCTCGTCGAGCGGCGCATCGGTCTGCTGTTCACGCTCTTTCTCTTCCTGCTCGTGCTCGCCGCGGGCCGGGCCAGCTGGCTCGGCACCGTGCGCGCCGACGAGCTGCGCGAGCGCGCCGTCTCGCAGCAGGTCTCCGACCTCGAGGTCACCGCACGCCGCGGATCGGTGACCGACCGCCACGGCGTCGAGCTCGCGGTCTCCGAGGACGCGGTCACCGTCTTCGCCAACCCGTTCCTGATCAAGCGTCCCGACGTGGTGGTGCCCCGGCTGGCGCGAGCCCTCGGCCGCCCGCCGGCCGCCGTCGCGCGCAAGCTCGCCGACCGCGATGCCGGCTTCGTCTACCTCGGGCGCAAGCTCGATCCCGAGGTGGGCGAGCGGGTCGCAAACCTCGAGATCGAGGGCGTCGGGACCGTGGTCGAGCCGCGGCGGCGGTATCCGCGCAACGAGCTCGCGGCACAGCTGCTCGGCACGGTGGGGACCGACAACTACGGTCTCTCCGGACTCGAGCAGTCTCGTGAGCGCACGCTCAACGGCCGCAACGGTCGCCGCCGCCTCGTCAAGGACGCGCTCGGCAAGCCCGTCTCGATCGTCGAGCAGCAGCGGGCTCGCCCCGGCGACGACCTCCGCCTCACCCTCGACGCCGCGCTCCAGGAGCGCACGGAGGCCGTGCTCGCCGACGTGGCCGCGCGTTTCCGACCCAAGGGCGCGACCGCGCTCGTGCTCGATCCCCGCTCGGGCGAGCTGCTCGCACTCGCCAACTGGCCCGCCGTCGACGCCAACCGCGCGATCGAGGCGCCGGCGTGGGCGCGCCAGAACCGCGCCGTGGCGGCGAGCTACGAGCCGGGATCGACGTTCAAGGCCTTCACCATGGCCGGCGCCCTCGAGGACGATCTGATCGAGCCGGAGACCAGCTTCGGCCTGGCTCCGACGATCCAGGTCGCCGACCGCGAGATCCGCGAGTCCCACCCACGCGGCTTCGTACAGCTCACCGCCGCGGAGATCCTCGCTCAGTCCTCCAACGTCGGCTCGGTGACCATCGGGCTGGCGATGGGCGTGAAGCGCTTCGACCGCTGGGTCCGTCGCTTCGGCTTCGGCCGGGGGACCGACGTCGACCTGCCCGGCGAGCAGGCGGGGATCGTCCCCGACCCGAAGGACTACTCGGGCTCGTCGATGGGCAACCTGCCGATCGGCCAGGGCCTCGCGGTCACCCCGATCCAGCTCGCGGCGGCCTACGCCGGGATCGCCAACGGCGGCGTCACACGCCCCCCGCACGTGATCGCAGGCGCCGCCCCGCCCGGTCGCCGCGTGGTCTCCGAGCGAACGGCGCGGCGGGTCTCGCGCATGCTGGAGGGCGTGCTCGGCCCCGGCGGGACCGCCCAGGAGGCTCAGGTGCCCGGCTACCGCCTGGCCGGCAAGACCGGCACTGCCCAGAAACCCGACGGCTTGGGCGGCTACTCGAGCACGAAGTACGTGTCCTCGTTCATCGGCTACGCGCCGGCCCGCAACCCGCGTCTGCTCGTGGCGGTGGCGGTCGACGAGCCGCAGGGGAAGATCTACGGCGGCGAGGTCGCCGCGCCGGCCTTTGAGAAGATCGTCACCTTCGCGCTTCCGTACCTGCGGATACCGCCGGACTGATCCGCGAGGCGCCCGGAGCGAGCCGTAGACTGCGCCGCCCATGACGCTCCGCGACCTCATGGAGGCGCAGGCGCCCGACGTCCCGATCACCGGCCTGGCCTACTCGAGCCGGCAGGTCGTACCCGGCGCCCTCTTCTTCTGCGTGCCGGGCTTTCGCGCCGACGGGCACGACTTCGCCCCCGACGCGGTCGCCCGAGGGGCCGCCGCTCTGGTCTGCGAGCGTCCGCTCGGGCTCGGCGTGCCCGAGGTCCTCGTGCCCGACGCGCGCGCGGCCATGGGTCCGGTCGCGGCGCGCTTCCACGGCGACCCGAGCGCCGAGCTGCGCGTGGTGGGGATCACCGGCACGAACGGCAAGACGACCACCGCCTACCTGGTCCGCGCCCTGCTCGAGGCCGCGGGGATGCGCTGCGGGCTGCTCGGGACGGTGACCTCGATCGTCGGGGGTCGCGAGGAGCCGGTCGAGCGCACGACGCCCGAGGCCATCGACCTCCAGGCGAGCTTCCGGCGCATGCTCGAGGCCGGCGACCGCGCCTGCGTGATCGAGGTCTCCTCGCACGCGCTCGAGCTCGGGCGCGCGGAGGGGATCCGCTTCGCGGCCCGGATCTTCACCAACCTGAGCCAGGACCACCTCGACTTCCATCCGTCCATGGAGCACTATTTCCTGGCCAAGCGGCGCCTGTTCCAGCTCCCCGGCGGCGACCCCGGGACCTCGGTCGTCAACCTCGACGATCCGTGGGGCGCTCGTCTCGCCGCCGAGGTCGAGGGCGCCGTGACCTACGCCGTCGAGGCGGCGGCCGACTACCGCGCCCGCGAGGTCAGCTTCGACACCGCCGGGTCGACCTTCCGCTGCGAGACCCCGGAGGGTGAAGTCGACCTGCGCACCCGCCTGCCCGGTCACTTCAACGTCCTGAACGCGCTGGCGGCGCTGGCGGCCGCGCGCTCGCTCGGGGTCGAGTTCGAGACCGCCGCGGGCGCCCTCGCCGCGGCCGAGCGCGTGCCCGGGCGCATGGAGCCGTTGGACGCGGGCCAGGACTTCGCCGTGTTCGTGGACTACGCCCACACCCCGGAGGCGCTCGAGAACGTCCTGCGCGCGGCGCGCGAGCTGACTGCGGCCCGCCTGCACGTGGTCTTCGGGGCCGGCGGCGACCGCGACAAGACGAAGCGCCCGCTCATGGGCCGGGTGGCGAGCGCCCTGGCCGACCGGGTCGTCGTCACCTCGGACAACCCCCGGTCCGAGGATCCCGCGGCGATCGTCGACGAGGTCCTGGTGGGCACGGGGGAGGGTGTCGAGCGCGAGATCGACCGCCGGCGCGGCATCGAGCGCGCGCTGGCGGGCGCCGAGGCAGGCGACGTGGTGGTGATAGCCGGCAAGGGGCACGAGCAGGGGCAGGAGTTCGCCGACGGGCGCAAGGAGCCCTTCGACGACGTGACGGTGGCGCGCGAGGCGCTGCGGGCGCTGCGGGCGCTCGCGGGTCGCGAGACCCCGTCCGAGCGCGCGTCCGCGGTGGCGCACCGCCGGTGATCAACCGCACGGCGGGGTGGATCGCCGCCGCGGCCGGCGGCCGGCTGGCGAGCGGGGACCCCGAGCTAGGTGGCCCCCGCCGCGT
>CADCVU010000217.1 GCA_902806245.1 uncultured Solirubrobacterales bacterium | reverse complement strand
GAGGCGGTCGCGTGAAGTACGTCGACGAGTACCGCGACGCCGAGCTCGGCCAGGTGCTCGCCGGCGAGATCCTCGCCACCGTCGAGCCCGGCCGCCACTACAAGATCATGGAGGTCTGCGGCGGGCACACGCACTCGATCTACAAGTACGGGATCGACGACCTGCTCCCGGCCAACGTCGAGCTCGTGCACGGGCCCGGCTGCCCGGTGTGCGTGATCCCGATGGGGCGCGTCGACGACGGCATCGCGGTGGCGCGCGAGCCCGGCGTGATCCTGACCTGCTTCGGAGACATGATGCGGATCCCGGGCTCGGACGGGTCGTTCCTCGACGCCAAGGCCGAGGGCGCCGACATCCGCATGGTCTACTCGCCGCTCGACGCGCTGCGGATCGCCCGCGAGAACCCCGACCGCGAGGTCGTCTTCTACGCGATCGGCTTCGAGACCACCGCGCCCTCGACCGCGCTGACGCTCAAGCGGGCCAAGGCCGAGGGGTTGAGGAACTTCTCGTGCATGTGCTCCCACGTGACGATCGTCCCGCCGCTGCGCGCGCTGCTTGACTCGCCCGACCTGCGCCTCGACGGCTTCATCGGCCCCGGCCACGTGTCCACGGTGGTGGGCGCGCGGCCGTTCGAGTTCATCGCCGCCGGCTACGACAAGCCGGTCGTGGTCTCGGGCTTCGAGCCGCTCGACGTGCTCCAGTAGATCCACATGATCCTGCGCCAGCTCGCCGAGGGCCGCCGCGAGGTCGAGAACCAGTACGGGCGGGTCGTCCCCTACGACGGCAACATGCGCGCGCTCGAGGTGCTCTCCGAGGTCTTCGAGCTGCGCCCGCACTTCGAGTGGCGCGGCCTCGGCTTCATCTCCCAGAGCGCGCTCAGGTTGTCGCCCGCCTACGCGGACTTCGATGCGGAGGAGCGCTTCGCCGTGCCGGGAGTGCGCGTGGCCGACCCCAAGGCGTGCCAGTGCGGCGAGGTCCTGAAGGGCGTGATCAAGCCGTGGGAGTGCAAGGTCTTCGGCACCGCGTGCACGCCCGAGCGCCCGATCGGCACGTGCATGGTCTCGCCGGAGGGCGCGTGCGCGGCCTACTACAACTACGGTCGCTTCGCGCGCGAGCGCGAGGTGGTGTGAGCGTGGCGGCCGAGGGCGCGGCGGCGGCGCCGCCCACGGACCGCGAGGAGAAGATCCTCGGGATCATCGAGAACGCCCGCGCCAAGCGCGGGAAGTTCCGCGACAGCCACATCACGATGTCGCACGGCGCCGGTGGCAAGGCCACGCAGTCGCTGATCGAGGGGTTGCTCGTTCCCGCCTTTGCCTCCCAGACGCTGGCCGCGATGGACGACGCCGGGGCGATCTCCGTCGGCGGCCTCGACCTCGCCATGACCACCGACTCGTTCGTGGTCAAGCCGATCCGCTTCCCCGGCGGCTCGATCGGTGAGCTGGCCGTGAACGGGACGGTCAACGACCTGGCCATGGCTGGGGCGCGCCCCCTGGCCCTGTCGCTCTCGCTGATCCTCGAGGAGGGGCTCGCCGCCGACGACCTCAAGGCCGAGGTCGAGGCCATCGCCGCGGCCGCGCGCGAGGCCGAGGTCGAGATCGTCACCGGCGACACCAAGGTCGTCGAGCGCGGCCACGCCGACTCGCTGTACATCTGCACCACCGGCGTAGGTCGCCGCGATCCGCGCGCCCAGCTCTCGCCGAGTGCGCTGCGGCCCGGCGATCGGGTGCTCGTCTCCGGCCCCGTGGGCGAGCACGGCACGGCGATCATGCTCGCGCGCGGCGAGCTCGGGCTCGAGGCGGAGATCGAGTCCGACACCCGCTCGCTGTGGCCGCACGTCGACGCCCTGCTCGACGCGGCCGGACCGTCGCTGCGGTGCCTGCGCGATGCCACCCGCGGCGGTGTCGCCTCGGTCCTGAACGAGCTCGCGCGTGCCTCGAGCGTGGCCATCCTCGTGCGCGAGGCCGACGTGCCCGTCTCGCCCGCGGTGGCCGGCGCCTCCGAGCTGCTCGGCATCGATCCCCTGTACGTGGCCAACGAGGGCAAGCTCGTCGCCTTCGTGGCCCCCGAGGACGCCGAGGGCGCACTCGCGGCGCTGCGCGCGGTGCCCGGGGGCGAGGGGGCGGCCGACATCGGCGAGGTCAGGACCGAGCCGCCGGGCATGGTCCTGGTCACGACGGGTTTCGGCGGCAAGCGGGTAATGGACCAGTTGGTGGGGGATCCGCTGCCGCGGATCTGCTGAGGAGGGGGATGCACGAGCTTTCGATCGCGGAGTCGGTGGTACGGGTGGCGACCTGCCACGCGCGCGGGCGGCCGGTCGCGAAGGTGGCGGTGAAGGCCGGCCACCTGCGCCAGATCGTGCCCTCGGCGCTCGAGTTCGCCTTCGAGCTCGTCGCGGTGGGGACCGAGCTCGAGGGGGCGGAGCTCGAGATCGAGGACGTTCCGGCGGCCGGCATCTGCCGCGCTTGCGGGATCGAGAGTGAGCTCGACGGCTTTCCGCTGTCGTGTCGAAGTTGTGGGGGGCTCGACATCGAGGTCACGCGCGGCGAGGAGCTGCTCGTGGACTCGCTCGAGATCGAGGAGGAACCGGTGTTGACGACGAGGGGGGCTTGACCATGGAAGCGCACGCTCCGGGCGTGGAGGAGGTCCACATCCTGTGGATCTCCGAGGGCATGAGCTGCGACGGGGACTCGGTGGCGGTGACGGCCGCCGGCAACCCCGGCATCGAGGACGTCGTCCTGGGCGCGATCCCCGGCCTGCCCAAGGTGCACCTGCACAACAAGGTCCTCTCCCCGACGCTCGGCGGGGACGAGTTCCTGAAGCCCTTCTGGCAGGCGGCCAACGACGAGCTCGACGCGCCGTTCGCGCTGGTCATCGAGGGCTCGATCCCCAACGAGAACATCAACGGCGAGGGCTACTGGACGTCGTTCGGGAACGACCCGGTCACCGGTGAGCCGCTCACCCTCAACTGGTGGATCGATCGGCTCGCGCCGCGGGCGTGGGGAGTGATCGCCGCCGGCACGTGCGCGACCTACGGCGGCATCCACGCCATGGCCGGCAACCCGACGGGCTGCATGGGCCTGGCCGACTACCTCGGCTGGGACTTCAAGTCCGCGGGCGGCCTTCCGATCGTGAACGTCCCGGGTTGCCCGGTCCAGCCGGAGAACTTCATGGAGACGCTCGTCTGGCTGCTCTACCAGGCGGCGGGGCTCGCTCCGGTCATCCCGCTCGACGACCAGCTGCGCCCGCAGTGGCTCTTCTCGAAGACCGTGCACGAGGGCTGCGACCGCGCCGGCTACTACGAGCAGGGCGACTTCGCGCTCGACTACAACTCGCCGAAGTGCCAGGTCAAGATCGGCTGCTGGGGCCCGGTGGTCAACTGCAACGTGCCCAAGCGCGGCTGGCAGGGCGGCGTCGGCGGGTGCCCGAACGTGGGCGGCATCTGCATCGGCTGCACCATGCCGGGCTTTCCCGACAAGTTCATGCCGTTCATGGACGCACCGCCGGGCGGCAGCATCTCCTCGGCGGCGACGCGCGCCTACGGGAAGGTGATCCGCAGGATGCGCGGCATCACCAACAAGACGGTGAACGAGGAACCGAAGTGGCGGCACAACCGCTCTGAGCTGACCACCGGCTACGAGCCGCGGCACCTCAACTCAGGGCCCGTCCACGTCCAGCAGAGCAACTAGGGGGGAAGGGCGAGATGGCCATACAGGAGAGGGTCGAGCCACAGGCCGGGAACATCGTCGACATGTCGTGGGACCCGATCACCCGGATCGTCGGGAATCTCGGGCTCTACACGAAGATCGACTTCGACAACCGAGAGGTCGTCTCGTGCAAGGCGACGTCGTCGATCTTCCGCGGCTACAGCGTCTTCATGAAGGGCAAGGACCCCAGGGACTCGCACTTCATCACCAGTCGCATCTGCGGGATCTGCGGCGACAACCACGCCGTCTGCTCGATCTATGCGCAGAACATGGCCTACGGGGTCAAGCCGCCGCCGCTGGCCGAGTGGATCATGAACCTCGGCGAGGCGGCCGAGTACATCTTCGACCACACGATCTTCCAGGACAACCTGGTGTTCGTCGACTTCTGCGAGCAGATGGTCCGCGACACCAACCCCGGTGTGATGGACAAGGCCGATCAGACCGAGGCTCCGCACGCCGACCTGCACGGCTACCGCACGATCGGCGACATCATGCGCGCCTTCAACCCGTTCACGGGGGAGGTCTACAAGGAGGCCCTGCTCATCAGCCGGGTCTCTCGCGAGATGTTCTGCCTCATGGAGGGGCGCCACGTCCATCCCTCGACGCTGTACCCGGGCGGCGTGGGCACGCAGGCGACGCCGACGCTGTTCACCGAGTACCTGAGCCGGCTGCTGCGCTGCCTCGACTTCATCAAGAAGGGCGTCGCCATGAACGACGACGTCTTCGACTTCTGGTACGAGGCGCTGCCGGGCTACGAGGAGGTGGGGCGCCGGCGGATCCAGCTCGGGTGCTGGGGAGCGTTCCAGGACCCGGACGTCGTCTCCTACGCCTACGACAACATGGAGACCGCGGGCAACGCGATGTTCGTCACGCCGGGAGTCGTGGTCGACGGCGAGCTGCTCAACCACAGCCTGCTCGACATCAACCTCAACATGCGCATCGAGCTCGGGAGCTCGTACTACGAGGACTGGGTGAACGAGGAGCGCTTCGTCACCCACGACCCGCTCGGCAACCCGATCGACATGCGCCACCCGTGGAACCAGACGACGATCCCGAAGCCGCAAAAGCGCGACCTCGATGGCGGCAACTACTCGTGGGTGATGGCCCCGCGCTGGCTCGACCAGCGAACCGACGAGCGGCTGGCGCTCGACACGGGCGGTGGCGCGATCGCGCGCCTGTGGGCGACCGCACTCGCCGGCCTGGTCGATACCCCGTACGTGAAGGCCACCGACGGGCAGTCGATCCAGATCAACCTGCCGCAGACGCCGAACACGCCCGAGCAGACGCTCGAGTGGCGGCCGCCGAGGTGGTCGAACGCGATCGAGCGCAACCGCTCGCGGATGTACTTCATCGCCTACGCGGCGGGGATGGCCCTGCACTTCGTGAACAAGGGGCTCGACGAGGTGCGCGCCGGGCGCACCAAGACGTTCGAGCCCTTCGACGTCCCCGACGAGGCGATCGGCTGCGGCTTCCACGAGGCGGTGCGCGGCGTGCTCTCGCACCACCTGGTCATCCGCGACGGCAAGATCGCCAACTACCACCCGTATCCGCCGACACCGTGGAACGGCAGCCCGACCGACTCCTACGGGACACCCGGCCCCTACGAGGACGCGATTGCCGGCCAGCCGATCTTCGAGGAGAACGGTCGGGAGAACTTCCGGGGGATCGACATCATGCGGGCGGTTCGCTCCTTCGACCCATGTCTGCCCTGCGGCGTGCACATGTACCTGGGCAAGGGCAAGACGCTCAAGCAGGTGCACTCGCCGATGTTCGGCGCGCAGAACGGCTGAGGGGGCGAGGTCGTGGACGACCGGGAGGCGCACGCGAGGGTCGAGCGGGTGGAGGCTCTGCTCGAGCAGATCGAGGGGCTCGCCGATCCCCACGCACGCGAGAAGGCCACCGAGATGACGCAGGCCCTGCTCGAGCTCTACGGCGAGGGGCTGGCCCGGGTCATGGCGCACGCGAGCGGCGGCGCAGAGGCACTACCCGAGGCCCTCGCGGGTGACGAGCTCGTCTCGCACCTCCTGCTCGTTCACGATCTCCATCCGGTCTCGGTCGAGACCAGGGTGCAGGGAGCGCTCGAGGAGGTGCGTCCCTACCTCGAGTCCCACGGTGGGAACGTCGAGCTCGTGAGGGTCGACGGCGGGACGGTGCGCCTGCGGATGCAGGGCAGCTGCAGCGGCTGTCCGTCCTCGGCGGCGACGCTCAAGCTGGCCATCGAGGAGGCGATCTTCAAGGCCGCGCCCGAGGTGGAGGCCGTCGAGGCCGAGGGGGTCGAGGAGCCCGCGTCGAGCATGAAGGTCATCCAGCTCCCCGTCGCCGAGGCGGTGCGCGACGACGACGCCCCCGCCCCGGCGAGCGGCGGAGCGTGGGCGACCGCGGGAGGGCTGCCCGAGATCTCGGGTGGGGGAACCGTCGTCAAGAAGGTCTCAGGAGAGCCCGTGCTCTTCCTCAAGGTCGAGGACGTGCCCTACGGCTACCGCCCGCGATGCCCGGGGTGCTGGAAGTCACTCGCCAACGCGGCGCTCCAGGGGACCGAGCTCACCTGCGCGGCGTGCGGAACGCGCTACGACGTCCGCCGGGCGGGCCGGTGCCTCGACGCGCCCGACCTCAACCTCGATCCTGTTCCCCTGCTCGTGACCGACGGGGGCCTCGTGAAGGTCGCGGTCGGCTCGGCGGCGGTGGCCTGAGCCGGTGGCGGTGAGGAGCGACACGTCGGCCTCCTCGCGGCTGCGCCGGCTCGCGCAGCGCTCGCACGAGGAGGAGACCCGGCAGGCCTCGGCGGAGGAGCGCTGCGAGCTCTGCGGCGAGACCATCGGGGCGGACCACCGCCATCTCGTCGATCTCTCCTCGCGGGCGCTCATGTGCTCCTGCCGTCCCTGCTCGCTGCTGTTCGACCAGCAGGGGGCCGGTGGAGGCCGTTACCGGCTCGTGCCCGACCGGCGGCTGCACGTCGAGGACTTCGAGCTCGACGAGGCGCTGTGGCAGAGCCTGCGGATCCCCGTCGACATGGCATTCTTCTTCCACTCCTCGCAGGCCGAGCGCGTCGCCGCCTTCTATCCCGGCCCCGCCGGGGCGACCGAGTCCCTGCTCGACCTGGCGGCATGGCGCGAGCTCGAGGCCGCCAATCCGGTGCTCGAGCAGCTCGTGCCGGACGTCGAGGCCATGCTCGTCAACCGCGCCGGCGGGACCCGCGGCCACTGGGTGGTCCCGATCGACGACTGCTACGACCTCGTCGGCCTCATTCGCACCCACTGGCAGGGCCTGAGTGGCGGTCGACAGGTATGGACGGAGATCGGCGGGTTCTTCGAGCGGCTCGAGCGTCGAGCAAAGGCCGTGGACCGCCAGGGCAACAGGCGACGAGCAAGCGCGCCGGCGGGGGCCGCCGCCGGCAACGGAAAGGAACCAGCATGGGGTACATAAGGACGGGCAAGCCGGACGTCAGGCCGGATCTCCCGGCTCACACGCCGGGGATCATGTCGGGCAACCAGACCGGTAACTACGACAAGCAGGTCGGCCACAAGCCCGACGGTACCTCGACGGCGGAGAGGTCCACGGGCATCAACCCCAAGGCCCGGAACCCGATCGACCCGCGCATGCCCAACCTCCCGCCGGCCTAGCCCCCGCGAGATGGCACTTCCCGCTCGCCCGGGCGCGACGACGGCTGCGCCCTCTCCGGAGCTCGAGTTCGCGATCCAGAGCGCGCACGCGCTCAAGTACGCGGTGGTGCCGACACTCGGCTTCGACCTGCGCATCGGGCGCCTCGACGGGGGAGCGGTGCGCTCGGTGGCGCTCAACGTACAGCTGCGGATCGCCGCGACGAAGCGCTCGTACGCGGCCGGCGAGCAGGAGCGGCTGGTCGAGATCTTCGGGCTCCCCGAGCAGTGGGCTCACACCGTGCGCAGCCTGCTCTGGACGAACACGACGGCGAACGTGCCGCCTTTCACGGGCAGCACCGTGTTCGAGCTGGCGGTGCCGTGCACCTACGACTTCGAGGTGACCACCGCCAAGTACCTCCAGGGACTCGAGGACGGCGAGGTGCCGCTCGAGTTCCTGTTCAGCGGCACGATCTTCTACGCCGAACCCGACGGCCGCCTGCAGGTGGCCTCGATCTCCTGGGACAGGGAGGCCGAGTACCGCCTTCCCGTCGCGGTCTGGAGGGAGATGATGGACCGCCACTTCGGCGACAGCGCCTGGCTCCGCCTGCGCCGCGACAGCTTCGAGCGGCTGTACGCCTACAAGGCGCGCAACGTGCTCGCGAGCTGGGAGGACGCCGTGGACGCGCTCCTGCTCGAGGCCGAGACGGAGTAGGCGCCGTGGACCACGTCAGGGCGATCGCCGACGCCGTCCTCTACGAGGGCTACGTCCTCTGGCCGTATCGGCGCTCGGCGATGAAGAACCGTCACCGCTGGACGTTCGGGGGCGTCTACCCAAGGGCGCACAGCGAGGGCCGTGAGGACGACCCCTGGACGATGCAGACCGAGTGCCTGCTCGAGGGCGGCGCCGAGGCTGGCGTGGAGGTGCGCGTGCGGTTCCTCCAGGTCGTCGAGCGCCAGGTGCTCGAGCGGACGGATCGCGGCCTCGAGCCGGTCGGCGAGCTCTCGGTGGACGGCGAGCTGCACCTCTCCTGGCAGGAGGCCCGGGAGCGGGAGCTCGTGGCGCCGGCGCTTCGGCCGACCGCCCTCGAGGGTCCGCAGGTCGTCGAGATCGACGTGCCGGCCGGGAGCGAGCGCGAGGGTCTCGTCGACGGCGAGGGCAGGAGCGTCGGTGCGCTGGTGCGCCGCTGGCGTTCTCTGTGCGGGACGGTCGAGATCACGAGCACGCCCCTCCACAGCCGGCTCTTCCGGCTCACCGTCCGCATCTCGAATGCAACTCCCTGGTCCGGCGGCGATCGCGAGGAGGCCCTCGGACAGACCTTCGCCTCCGCCCACACCGCCCTGAAGGCGGAGGGGGGCGGCTTCGTGTCGTTGACCGATCCGCCCGATCACCTGCGTGAGGAGGCCGCGGCCTGCCGAAACGAAGGCACATGGCCGGTGCTCGTCGGCGAGCCCGGCGAGCGCACCACGCTGCTCTCCTCGCCGATCATCCTCGAGGACTACCCGCGGATCGCTCCGGAGAGCCCCGGCGACCTCTTCGACGGAGGGGAGATCGATCAGCTCCTCACGCTGAACATCCTCAGCCTGACCGACGACGAGAAGCGGGAGATGCGCGGGACGGACCCGCGGACGCGAGAGATCCTCGAGCGCACGGAGGCGCTCTCGCCCGAGGAGCTCATGCGCCTGCACGGAAGGGTCCGAGAGCTGCAGACGGGGCCGGGGTCGTAATGGGCGACGACGCCGCCGGCGGCTGGGAGGAGATCGGTGGCCGCGCGCCGCGGAGCGTGAACGTCGGCGGCATCGAGCTCGCCCGCGGAAGCCGCGTGGTCCTTCGGCCGCGACCCGGCGCCGACATCCTCGACCTCGCCCTCACTGGCAAGGTCGCCCTCGTCGAGGGCATCGACGAGGACCTCGAGGGCGGGTTCCATCTCCGGGTGACGCTCGAGGACGATCCCGGCCGCGACCTCGGCGAGAGCCGCGCCCAGCCGGGCCATCGCTTCTTCTTCTCGCTCTCAGAGGTCGAGCCGTTGGCAGCGGAGCATCAACCACCGCCGGCGCGCGCACGGGTGCTCGTCGCGGGGATCGGCAACGTGTTTCTCGGCGACGACGGCTTCGGCGTGGAGGTCGCGCGCCGGCTCTCGGCGCGCCCGCTGCCGCCGGGAGTCGAGGTCAAGGACTTCGGCATCCGCGGCCTCGACCTTGTCTATGCGCTCGGGGAGGACTACGACGCGGCGGTGTTCGTCGATGCCGTGCCGCGCGATCAGGCCCCGGGGACGCTCTACGTGATCGAACCGGAGATCGACGAGGACGAGCTGAGCCTCGACACCCACGGGATGGACCCGGTCAGGGTGCTGCGCCTGGCGACGGAGCTGGGGCCGGTGCCAGGGCGGCTGCTCGTCGTGGGCTGCGAGCCGGAGACGCGGATGAGCGGCGACACGACCGAGGAGCTCGTCGGCGAGCTCTCCGAGCCCGTGCGCGCGGCCGTGGGAGGAGCGGCGGATCTCGTCGAGTCGCTGCTGGAGGAGCTGATCGAGTCAGTCGAGCAAGGACAAGGGAGAGTGAAGAGCTGATGGGCAAGCTGATCATGCTGGTGCTGCTCGGGGGCCTCGGTGCGCTGGCGTACAGCCAGCTTCCGGAGGCCCGGCGTTATCTCAAGATGAAACAGATGTAGGGGAGGCCGGATGCACAGAACAAAGGTCAGGGTGGTCGAGGACGCTCTCGACGCCAACAACACCATCGCGCGCGCCAACCGCGACGACTTCGATCGCGAGTCGGTCGCGGTCGTGAACCTCATGAGCGCCCCGGGCGCGGGAAAGACCACGCTGCTCGAGCGCGCGCTGGGCTCGCTCGACGGCGTGCGCGCGGGCGTGCTCGAGGGAGACGTTCAGGGCTCGCTCGACGCCGACCGCCTGTCGCACCTGCACCTGCCCGTGGTTCAGCTCAACACCGACTCGGGCTTCGGCGGGGAATGCCATCTCGACGCCAACATGGTCCGCTCGGCGATCTCGGCACTGCCGCTCTCGGACCTCGACCTGCTGGTCATCGAGAACGTCGGCAACCTCGTCTGCCCGGCCGAGTTCCGGGTCGGCGAGGACACGCGGGCGATGATCGCCTCGGTGGCCGAGGGCGAGGACAAGCCGCTCAAGTACCCGCTCATGTTCCGGGCCTGCGAGCTGGTGGTGGTCAACAAGATCGACCTGCTGCCGCACGTCGACTTCGACCTCGATCGCTTCATGTACCACCTCGACGCGGTCAACCCCGGGGTCGAGCGAATGCTCGTGAGCGCGCGCACCGGCGAGGGCGTCGAGGAGTTCCGCGACTGGCTGGTGCGCGCGGGGCGGCGCACGCCCGCGCCCGTCTGAGATGCCGTGACCGGCATCGAGGCCTCGCCGGGGCGGCTGGCCGACCTGGCGCGCGAGCGCAGCGAGGCGAACCTGCGCTTCTTCGCGGTAGAGGCCGAGCACGTGGCCCGGCTCTGTCACCGCATGGCCGAGCGCTTCGTGCGCGGCGGGAGGCTGCTCGCTCTTGGCGCGAGCGCCTCGGCGCTCTCGGACGCGCGGCACGTCGCCGTGGAGTTCGTCCATCCGGTGATCGTGGGCAAGCGCGCGCTGCCGGCGCTGGCGGTGGCGGGGGCGGGCGCCGAGCTCGTGTCCCGGCTCGAGCTCGCCGCCGAGCCCGACGACGTGGTGGTCGGATTCGGCCTGGACGAGGACGGCGCCGGGAGCAGTGGCGCGGAGGCGTTGGCGAGGGCCCGGGCCCGCGGCTGCCTGACCATCGCCTTTGCCGCCTCGGATCCCCCGGCGGAATGGATCTTCGAGCCGCCGAGCGCCGACCCGTTCGTGCGCCAGGAGCTGGCCGAGACCCTCTACCACGTGCTGTGGGAGCTCGTGCACGTGTTCTTCGAGCACCGCGGGCTGCTCGAGGGGCGCGAGGCCGCGCCGGTCCACGACTCCGGCGCATCGAGCTTCCTGTACCCGTTCCTGGCCGAGCAGGAGACCGGCCTCGAGGGGGTGGTGGAGGACGTTCGCCGCTCGGTGCTGGCCAAGGCCGAGGACGCCGGCGCCCTGCGCGAGCAGACGCTCGGCGAGGGAGGGGAGGAGCTGACGGCGGGCGCGGCGGCTCTGCGCGCCCGGCTCGAGGAGGGCGGGACGCTGCTCGCGCTCGGCAACGGCGGCTCGGCCACAGACGCCACCGACGTCGTCGCCGACTTCCGCACGCCGCCCCGCGCGACCGGCTGGCCCGCCCGGCGCGCGCTCGACCTGACCGAGGATCCGGGGATCCTCACGGCGATCGCCAACGACATCGGCGCGGAGGCCATCTTCGCGCGTCAGGTCATCGCCTACGGGCGTCCCGGCGACGCGCTGATCGCCCTGTCGACGAGCGGCAACTCGGCGAACGTGATCGCCGCGCTGGCGGAGGCGCGGCGGCGCAGCCTGTTGACCGTCGCCATGGTCGGCTACGACGGCGGGCGCATCGCCGCCGAGGGGCTCGCCGACCACGTGATCGTCACCCGCTCGGAGCATCTGCCGCGCATTCAGGAGGCCCAGGCCAGCGCCTACCACGCCCTGCGAGAGCTCGTGGAGACCGCCGCCACGCGATCGGAGTCGCGCTGAGCGAGACCTGGACCGCGGCGGATCGGGACGTGCGCCGGTCGGGCTTGGCCGCCACTCGCTCCTCCCGTCGCCGGATCCGCGCGCGCGTCGAGGGCACCGTCCAGGGCGTCGGCTTTCGCCCGTTCGTGTTCCGCGTCGCGCGCGAGCTCGAGCTGAGCGGCTTCGTGCTCAACGATCCGCGCGGGGTGGAGCTCGAGGTCGAGGGCTCACCGGAAGCGACCGAGGAGCTCCTCGCGCGTCTGACCAGCGAGGCCCCGGCTCTGGCTCGCGTCGAGCGCGTGACCCACGAGGAGATCGGCGCGACCGGCGGGGCGACCCCCTTCTCGATCCTGACCAGCGCGAGCGCCGGCGAGACCGACGCCCTCGTCTCGCCCGACTCCGCGACCTGCGCGGACTGCCTCGCCGAGCTCTTCGACCCCTTCGACCGCCGCCACCGCTATCCGTTCGTCAACTGCACGAACTGCGGCCCGCGGTTCACCATCGTGCACGGCGTCCCCTACGACCGCTCGCTCACCACCATGGCCGGCTTCGAGATGTGCGCTCGCTGTCGGGCAGAGTACGAGGACCCGCTCGACCGCCGCTTCCACGCCCAGCCGAACGCGTGCCCGGATTGCGGCCCGGCGGCGCGGCTCGTCGACGCAGCCGGCCGCGCCGCCGGCGACGCAGAGGACGGGGTCGCCGCCGCGGCTCGCGCCCTGGTGGGCGGCGCGATCGTCGCGGTCAAGGGCGTCGGCGGCTTCCATCTCGCCTGCCGCGCCGACGATGAGCGTGCGGTGGCAGAGCTGAGGCGGCGCAAGCACCGCGAGGAGAAGCCGTTCGCCCTGATGGCCGCCGACCTCGCCGCGGCGCGCGAGCTCGTCGAGCTCGGCGCCGCCGAGGAGGCGCTGCTGGGCGATCGCGCGCGCCCGATCGTGCTCGCGCGGCGCCGGGAGGGCGTGCGCGTGGCCGCCGCCGCCGCCCCCCGCTCGCCGGAGCTCGGGGTGATGCTGCCCTACTCGCCCCTGCACCACCTACTGCTCGCCGACGCGCGCGTCCCGTTGGTGATGACCAGCGCCAACGTCTCCGACGAGCCGATCGCCTACCGCGACGGCGATGCGCTCGAGCGCCTGGCGGGGATCGCCGACCTGTTCCTCCTCCACGACCGGCCGATCCACACGCGCACCGACGACTCGGTGGCCCGCGCCGTCGCGACCGGGCCCGGCGGAGAGCGGCGGGCACTCATGCTCCGCCGCTCGCGCGGGCACGTGCCCGGCGCCCTCAGGCTCCCGGTCCCCTGCGAGGTCCCGGTGCTCGCCTGCGGGGCGGAGCTCAAGAGCACCTTCTCCCTGTCCCGCGGCGACCGTGCCTGGGTCGGGCACCACATCGGCGATCTCAAGAACCTCGAGACCCTGACCTCCTTCCGCGAGGGGATCGACCACTTCGAGCGCCTGTTCGCCGTCGATCCGGTCGCCGTCGCTCACGACCTCCATCCCGACTACCTCTCGACCCGGTATGCGCTCGAGGACCGCGACGACCTCGAGCCGGTGGGCGTGCAGCACCACCACGCCCACCTCGCCGCCTGCCTCGCCGAGCACGGCCGCGAGGACCCGGCCGTCGGCGCGATCTACGACGGCACCGGGCTCGGCAGCGACGGCACGGTGTGGGGCGGGGAGCTGCTCGCCGGCGGGCTCGAGGGCTTCGAGCGGGCCGGACACCTCTGGCCGGTGCGCATGCCGGGCGGCGAGCGGGCGATCCGCGAGCCGTGGCGCATGGCCTGCGCGTGGCTGGCCGCTGCGCTCGGAGAGGACGAGCCGGCGCTGCCGTCCACGCTGGCCGGCGCGGTCGACCCGTCTACGTGGGCGCGCGTGGCCGAGCTGGCGCGGACCGGACTCGCCTCGCCGCAGACCACGAGCGCCGGGCGGCTGTTCGACGCGGTCGCGGCGCTGTGCGGGGTGGGGGCCCGCGTCAGCTACGAGGGTCAGGCGGCGATCGAGCTCGAGGCCCTGGCCGACCGGGAAGAGCGAGGCGTATACCCGCTCGAGGTCGTCACCGCGCCGCCGGCCGGCGCCGCAGCCGACCCCACCTTCGTCCTCGACCCGCGCCCGGCGGTCCGCGCCGTCGCCGCCGACGTCGGCGCCGGCGTTGCGGCGCCCGTCGTCTCGGCGCGCTTCCACAACGCCCTCGCCGACACCACCGCCGACGCCGTCGCCGCGGTGGCCGAGGCCCGTGGCCTGACGACCGCGGTGCTCTGCGGTGGCGTGTTCGCCAACCGCCTCCTGCTCGAGCGAGCGGCCGCGCGCCTGTACGCGACCGGCCTCGAGGTCCTCGTCCCCGAGCTCCTTCCCCCCGGCGACGGCGCGATCAGCTTCGGGCAGGCGGCGATCGCCGCTGCCGGCCTTCGAGGCCGAGCCTGAGACGCGGCGGCCCAGCGCGTTAGGGTCTGCCCATGCTGTTCGGCCAGCAGCACGTCGATCGCTACAGGGAGACCGACGGCGATGAAGGTCACGAGTGGCAGGGCACCACCGTCCTCATCCTCACCACCACCGGGCGCAGGTCCGGAGAGCCGCGGAGCACGCCGCTGATCTACCAGGAGCACGACGGCGCCTACCTGGTGGTGGCCTCGAAGGGCGGCGCCGACGAGCCGCCCGCCTGGTACCTCAACCTCGAGCAGCAGCCGGAGGTGACGGTCCAGGTCAAGGCCGATCGCTTCGCGGCTCGCGCGCGCGCGGCCGCCGCCGGGGAGAAGGGCGAGATGTGGAAGAAGATGACCGCGGCCTGGCCCGCCTACGACGACTACCAGGAGAAGACCGACCGGGAGATCCCGGTCGTCGTGCTCGAGCGCGAGTAGTCGCGAGGCCGAGCAGGTGCAGCCCGACGGGCTAACGGGCAGGACCCGAGCATGCGGGCGTTGGTCATCACCGAGCACGGCGGACCGGACGTGCTCCGCGTCGAGGAGCGTCCGGCGCCGGATCCCGGGCACGGTCAGGTCCGCATCGCCGTCCGCGCGGCCGGCATCAACTTCGCCGACCTCATGGCGCGGGTCGGCATCTACCCCGACGCGCCGAAGCCGCCGTCGGTCGTCGGCTACGAGGTCGCCGGTGAGATCGAGTCGCTGGGGGAGGGGGTCGACGGCCTCGGCGTCGGCGACCGGGTGATCGCCGGCACGCGATTCGGCGGCTACGCCGAGCTCGCCGTGACCGCGGCGGCCAACATGATCCCGCTTGCGGACGGCTGGAGCTACGAGGAGGGCGCCGCCCTTCCGGTCAACTACGCCACCGCCTATGCGGGTCTCGTTCGCTTCGGCGCGCTCGGCGACGGCGAGCGGGCCCTCATCCACGCCGCCGCAGGCGGGGTGGGCATCGCCGCCACCCAGATCGCGAAGCTTCGCGGCGCCGAGGTGTTCGGCACGGCCAGCGCCGCGAAGCACGACGCGATTCGCGCGCAGGGCGTCGACCACCCGATCGACTACCGCACCCAGGACTTCCGCCGCGAGGTGCG
>CADCVU010000216.1 GCA_902806245.1 uncultured Solirubrobacterales bacterium | reverse complement strand
GCCGGGCTTCAGCGCCGAGACCACCGACTTCCTCAAGGGCGAGCGCCCCGAGGTCCGGGCCATCGGCCTCGACACGGCGTCGCTCGACATCGGCGCGAGCAGCGACTTCGCCGCGCACGTGAGCTGGCTGCCGAGCGGTCGCTACGGCGTCGAGAACCTCGCGAACCTCGAGCGCCTTCCCGAGTCGGGCGCGATGGTCTGCGTCGGGGCGCCGACCTTCCAGGGCGGCAGCGGCGGGCCCGCGCGCGTGCTCGCGTTCCTGCCGTAGGGCGGCCTCTCGCCGCTAGGACTGGGCGCCGTCCGCGCCCGACTCGCCCGCGCGGCGCAGCAGCTCCGCCCGCACGAAGCCGTCGAGGTCGCCGTCGAGCACCCGCCGCACGTCGCCGACCTCGACGCTCGTGCGGTGGTCCTTGACCATCGTGTAGGGGTGGAGCACGTAGGAGCGGATCTGCGATCCCCAGGCGACGTCCTGGGCCTCCCCCTTCTCGGAGGCGATCTCCTCGCGGCGAAGGCGCTCCTCGCGCTCGAGCAGCTTCGAGCGCAGCATGGCCATCGCCGTCGCGCGGTTCGAGGACTGCGAGCGCTCGTTCTGGCACTGCACGACGATCCCGCTCGGGCGGTGGGTGATCCGCACCGCGGAGTCGGTCTTGTTCACGTGCTGGCCGCCGGCCCCCGAGGCGCGGTAGGTGTCGATCTGCAGCTCGGCGTCGTCGATCTCGACCTCGACCGTCTCGTCGACCAGCGGAGCGACCTCGATGAGGGCAAAGGCGGTGTGGCGCCGCGACGAGGCATCGAAGGGAGAGATCCGCACCAGGCGGTGCACGCCCTTCTCGGCCGAGAAGATCCCGTAGGCGTTCTCGCCGCGGGCCACGAACGTCGCGGACTTGATCCCGGCCTCCTCGCCGGGGCTGGCCTCCTTGAGCTCGGCGGCGAAGTCGCGGCGCTCGGCGAAGCGGAGCTCGAGCCGCAGCAGCATCTCGGCCCAGTCCTGCGAGTCGGTCCCGCCGGCGCCGGCGTGCACCGAGACCACGGCGTCGCCGGCGTCGTAGGGACCGGCGAACAGCCGTTGCTCCTCGAGCTGCGCGAGGCGGGCCTCGATCCCGACCCGCTGCTCGGCGAGCTCCTCGGCGATCGAGGGATCGTCCTCGGCCATCTCCTCGAGGGCTTCGAGGTCGTCGATCCCCGACTCGAGCTCGCGGTAGGCGGCCAGCCGCCGCCCGATCCGCGCGTGCTCGGACGAGACCTTCGCCGCGCGATCCTGGTCGTCCCAGAAGCCCGGCTCCCCCATCTCCCCCTCGAGCGCGCCGAGGCGCTCGCTCAGCGCAGCTGGGTCAAAGATAATCCGCGAGCAGCTTGAGCTGGTCGCGGAGGGTCGATGTGGCGATGTTGGTCACGCGAACCCCTACTTTACCGGCGCTCGCCCGATCGCTCCGCGCAGAAGTCAAGCGCTGCCAAAGTAGATCGGCGGCCGCGGCGCCGTACTCCTCGGGCGGCGAGGATCGGTGAACGGGTGGCCGCTGCCGTCGTAGTCGAAGAGCCCGAGCGCCGCCGGCGCCGCCCGGACCTGCTCGGCGACCGCGAACGATCCACGCTGGTTGCGAAGCGCATCGTCGAGCGCGTAGTGGATCTGCGCCGGCACTCCTCGGGCCATGCTCTACCCCCGGCCCGAGCTACCTCCGTAGCGACCTTAGGCGGCGAAAAGCGAGCTGAGCAAGGACGCAGGGAGCGACGTGTGCCTTGGGCACACGAGCGACCGAGGACACCGCTCAGCGACGCTTTGCAGCCGCCTACGTGCCGTGGCACTTCTTGAACTTACGCCCCGACCCGCACCAGCACGGGTCGTTACGCCCGATCTGCTCGTGCTCGTCGAGGCGACGCGGCTGCACGGTGCGCACGACCTCGTCCTCGGCGCCGGGCAGGACCGGCTCGCCCAGGTCGGTGTCCATGTCGGGATAGGCCGAGGCCAGCCCGCCCGCTCCGGCCGTCACCGCCTGCGCGCGCGCCGCCGCCAACGCGCTCGGCTGGTCCTCCGCGCCGCCACCGCTGTACTCGAGCGCCCGCGCTCCGCCGGCCGGGCCACCGTTGCCGGCCGGCACGGCCGCCGCGGGGTCCTCGCCCTCGACCTGAACGTCGACGTGGAAGATGTAGCGAGCGAACTCCTCCCAGATCGCGTTCATGAGCGAGGTGAACATCTCGAAGCCCTCGTTCTTGTAGGCCACGAGCGGATCGAGCTGGGCGAACCCGCGCAGGTGGATGCCCTCGCGCAGGTAGTCCATGTCGTGAAGGTGCTCGCGCCAGCGGTCGTCGATGATCTGGAGCAGGACGAAGCGCTCGAGCGCGCGCATGAGCTCGGACCCGAGCTCCTCCTCGCGCTCGTCGTAGGCCTTGATGACGTCCTCGCGCAGGTCGGCGATGAGGGCCGTCCGCTCCAGCGCGTTGGGATCGAGATCCTCGGTGCCGATCGCGACCGGGTAGAGCTGCTCGAGTTGGGTGAAGAGCCCGTCGAGGTCCCACTCCTCGACGAAGTCGCCGACCAGGTACTCGTCGCCCATGCGCTCGATGGCCTGCCCGATCTGCAGCCGTGCGGTGTCGGAGATGTCCTCGCCCTCGAGGATGCGGTCGCGGTACTCGTACACGACCTCGCGCTGCTGGTTCATGACGTCGTCGTACTCGAGCACGCGCTTGCGGATCAGGAAGTTCTGCTCCTCGACCTTCTTCTGGGCACCCTCGATCTGCCTTGTGAGCAGCTTGTTCTCGAGCGGCTGCTCGTCACCCTCGGCGTCCAGCGGGCCGAGCCGGTCGAGGATCTTGTAGATCCGGTCGCCGGCGAACAGGCGCACTAGGTCGTCCTCGGCCGAGAGGTAGAAGCGCGACTCGCCCGGATCGCCCTGGCGGCCGGCGCGGCCGCGCAGCTGGTTGTCGATGCGGCGGGACTCGTGACGCTCGGTGCCGAGGATGAACAGTCCGCCGGCCTCGGCCACCTGCTCTCGTGCCGTGACGATCTGCTGCTCCACGCGCGGGTAGACGTCGTCCCACATGCGGTCGTACTCCTCACCGTCCTCGGCCGAGAGGCCGAGCTTGGTCAGCTCCAGGTGGGTCATGTGCTCGGGGTTGCCGCCGAGCTTGATGTCGACGCCGCGGCCGGCCATGTTGGTGGCGATGGTCACCGCGCCCGGGCGGCCGGCCTCGGCGATGATCTCGCCCTCGCGCTCGGCCTGCTCGGGCTTCGCGTTCAGGACATGATGCCTGATCCCGCGCTCGGTAAGCAGGCGCGAGACGAGCTCGGAGATCTCGACCGAGATCGTGCCCACGAGCACCGGCTGGCCGACGTGGTTGCGGTCGGCGATCTCGTTGGCGACGGCCTTCCACTTGCCGTCCTTGGTCTTGTAGATCAGGTCGTTC
>CADCVU010000215.1 GCA_902806245.1 uncultured Solirubrobacterales bacterium | reverse complement strand
GGGCGGCTGCCCATCTCCGGGCGGCGCTCCCGGGGCGTCGGCCGGAGCGTCGTCGCCCTCGAGGGTCACCGGGATCAGCCGGGCGATCTCGTCGAGGCGTCCCTGAACCTCCGCCCCGATGGCGTTCGTGTCGCCGAGCAGCCAGACGCGGTTGTAGACGGCGGTCCGCGGATCCTGGCGGAAGCCCGGGCGCACGTCGAGGAAGTAGCCCTCGACGGGGCGGGGGAGCTCGTCGGCGGAGTCGGTGAGCAGCAGCGGAGCGTAGATGCCGTTGGTGCCGAGCGGGGCCGCCGCCGCGGCATCGAGCGGGCGATCGACGTTGGCCAGCGTGAACTGGAAGCCCGGCACGACCACGCCCCAGCCGAAGTCGCCCGAGCGGTAGCGGGCAAAGGCGACGGCGTTCTGCACCGGGTCCGGGCCCTCGATGCGACGCACGTTCCCGAGCCGGCGCAGGCCGTCGAAGACCTCGTTGCTGACCACCTCCTCGGGCCCGAGCACGTAGATGTTCGGGCGCTCGTGAGCGGCGATGGCCCGCTCGGTGGCCGACGGAAGGCGGTCGGGCTCGGTGAACAGGACCGAGTCGCCGGAGCGGGCGGCCCACGCGCCGGCCGGCATCGAGTATTCGGGGTCCTCGCCCGAGGCGACGATCACGTTGGCCGAGGGCTCGCCGCGAGCCACGGTCGAGAAGCGGTCGATCGCCGCGGCCAGCGAGTACGGATCGTCGCCGCCGATCAGGGCGGTGCGGAAGTCCTCGGGCGTCGGCGGATCGGAGCCGAGCTTGATGACCTGCGCGTCGCGCGAGAGATCGGATCCCTTGGGATTCAGCTGGTCGAGCGCCGCCTGGGAGACGTCGGGGATCTCGTCGCCGTCGGAGACCAGCATCGGCGCACCGATCGGGCGGCCGCTGAGGACAGACCCCGCCACCGCGCCCTGCCAGTTGTCCTGGTCGACGAGCATGACCGCGCTCGGACGGGTCTGCGGCGCCGTGCCGGGGAAGGTCGCGACCGAGACGCCGGCGGCGTCGTCGGCTGCGTCGGCGCCGCCGAGCCGGGTCGTGTTGGCGGTGGCCAGCGACAGGAGCGAGAACCGCTCGAGACCCTCGAGCGAGCCCGAGTCGCCGCCCTCGGTGGCAAAGCTCGGACCGCCGCCGCCCTCGTCGCCGAGCGAGCAACCGGCGAGCAGCAGCGTGAAGAGGGCGAGCAGGAGTGACCCGGAGAGGCGCAGCACTCGCCCCAACATACCGACCCGGTCGGCGCGGTCCGCCGCGCCAACTAACCCGGCAGCGCTGGCCGAGCCGTTATCCTGTCGGTAGATTGACTGGTCAGTCAACGCGCGCGACGGTTCGCTCGCCTTCGAGACCCCACACCGCAAGGAGCACCAACCTCATGGACTTCCGCCTCAGCGATGAGCAGCTCGAGTTCAAGGACCACTGCCGCCGCTTCGCGAGCGAGGTGATCAGACCCGTGGCCGCCCAGCATGACCGTGACCAGACCGTGCCGTGGGACGCCATCAGGAAGGCCCGCGAGTGGGGCCTCAACGACATGGAGAACCTCCAGCGCATGGGCATGGACCCCGACGGCATGTTCGGGGTCATCTACTCGGAGGAGCTGCACTGGGGCTGCGCGGGCATCGCGCTCGCCATCTCCGCCTCCTCGCTTGCCGCAGCGGGGATCGCCTCCTCGGGCACGCCCGAGCAGATCGGCCAGTGGCTCCCCGAGTGCTTCGGGATCGGTGAGGAGATCAAGCTCGGTGCCTACGCGGTGACCGAGGCCGGCGCCGGCTCCGACGTCAAGTCGCTGCGCACCACCGCGAAGCTCGACGGCGACGAGTGGGTGCTCAACGGCACGAAGGTCTTCATCTCGAACGGCGGCATCGCCGACGTCACGGTGGTCATCGCCACCGTCGACCCCGAGCTCGGCCACCGCGGCCAGGCCTCGTTCGTCGTGCCCAAGGGCACGCCGGGGCTGTCGCAGGGCAAGAAGGAGGACAAGATCGGGATCCGCGCCTCGCAGACCACCGAGGTCGTGCTCGAGGACTGCCGCATCCCGGTCGACTACCTGCTCGGCGGGATGGACAAGCTCAACCGCAAGCTCGAGAAGGCACGCTCGGGGGCGTCGACCGGTCGCCAGTCCGGCGCGCTGGCCACCTTCGAGATCACCCGTCCGATGGTCGGCGCCTCGGCCCTCGGGATCGCCCAGGCGGCCTACGAGTGGACGCTCGGCTACCTCGAGAGCCAGTCCGACGAGAACGGCCCGCTGCTCGACCAGCAGCGCGTGCAGCAGGTCCTCGCCGACGTCGCCACCGAGATCGAGGCAGCGCGCCTGCTCGTCTACCGCGCCGCGTGGATGGGCCGCGCCGGCGTGCCGATGACCGGCGGTCAGGGCTCGATGTCGAAGCTCAAGGCCGGCGACGTGACGATGTGGGCGGTGCCGACCCTGATGGACCTCGTCGGCCCGTTCGCTCAGACCACGGAGTGTCCGCTCGAGAAGTGGTTCCGCGACGCCAAGATCTACCAGATCTTCGAGGGCACGGCCCAGGTCCAGCGGCTCGTGGTCTCGCGCATGCAGCGCCAGGAGTACGCCAGCCAGCACAAGGAGGCGGCCGAGGTGCTCGAGCAGCCCCCGGGCTCCTCGACCGGCGACTCGGGCGGCACGACGGGCGACGTCGTCGGCGACGCGGCGAAGAAGACGGTCACGCCCGCGTAGGCGGGCGCGGCCGCCGCCCTGGCTCGCGGCTGAGGCGTCGAGGCGAGACGCACCGGGCCCGGCGCCGGTCACAATGAGGGGCGTGAGCGTCGCCCTCGACCCGGGACCGATCGTGGCGTTCGTCCTCGCGGGCGCGCTCTACGCCCGGGCGGTCCACATCCTGCGCCGGCGCGGACGGCGGATCTCGCGCTGGCAGCAGGTCTCCTGGTACGCCGGGCTGGCCTTGGTCCTCGCTGCCCTCATCGGCCCGTTCGACGCGCTCGCCGACGAGCTGCTGAGCGCTCACATGGCCCAGCACGTGCTGATCGCCGACCTGGCGGCGCCGCTGCTGCTGATCGGCCTGCGTACCCCCGTGCTCGTCTTCTACCTGCCCCGGCCGGTGCTCGTGACCCTCGCCCGGCGCCACCGCCTGCGACGGGTCTTCCGCACGCTGCGCAAGCCGCTCGTGGCCGTCCCGGTCTACATCGGCGTGCTTTACGCCTGGCACCTCGGCTTCCTGTTCGAGGGCGCGCTGGGCAACGAGTGGCTGCACCTGCTCCAGCACTGGTCGTTCGTGGCCTCGAGCCTGCTCGTGTGGTGGGCACCGCTCGAGCCCCGGCGCGCCCGCGTGGCCGGCGAGCTGTGGAAGGCCGGTCACGTGCTGGGCGCCCGCCTCGGCGGGATGATGCTGGGGATGGCCTTCCTGGCCATGCGCTCGCCGCTGTACGGAGACTTCTACGGCGACGCCGCGCGCGCCTACGGGCTCACGCCGCTCTCCGATCAGCAGATCGGCGGCGGGCTGATGATGCTGGTCGACCTGCTGGTCATGCTCGGGGCGCTCACGTTCTTCTTCTGGCGGGCGGCGGCGGACAGCGATCGCGCCGAGGCGTCGTCTGGGGCCAAGGCCGCGGCCCAGGCCGGCACGCTGGCGGCGCGCTGACGCGGCGCCTCGAGCCAGAGGTGAGGTCCCCTACCCTCGACCGTCCCGGCCCCGCAGGATCTCCGCCCGCTCCGCCAGCCGGTTACGCCGCCGCAGCTCCGCCTCGTCGCGCCGCCGCCTCTCCTCCTCGGTCCGCGGCTCGACCGGCGGCACCTCCGCCGGCCGCCGCTCCTCGTCGAGGGCGACCATGGTCAGGTACGCCGTCGAGGTGTGCTCGAGCTCACCCGTGCGCACCTGCTCGCGCTCGACGCGCACGCCGACCTCCATCGAGGTCCGCCAGGCGGCGTTGACGGTCGCGCGCACCGTCACGAGGTCGCCGACGAGCACGGGGTGAAGGAAGATCATCCGGTCGACGCCCGCGGTCACCACGCGGCAGCCCGAGTGGCGGATCGCCGCGATCCCCGCGACCTCGTCGCACAGGTACATGATCCGCCCGCCGTGGATGCTCCCGGCCGTGTTGGCGTCGCCCACGCCGGTCCAACGGGTGAGCACCGAGACCGAGTCCGACGGGGGTCGCGGCGGAGGGGCCATCGCGGGCGGGTAGTCTAAGTCTCAGACCGCGACCGGAACCAGAGCAGGGAGGACGCACCCATGGCAGGCCTCGGAGGCCGCTTCTCGACGGTAGTCAAGGCGAAGGTCTCGAAGCTCCTCAACCGCGCCGAGGACCCTTCGGAGACTCTCGAGTACGGCTACCAGAAGCAGGTCGAGATGCTTCAGGACGTCAAGAAGGGGATCGCCGAGGTCACGACCTCGAAGAAGCGCATCCAGATGCAGTCGCAGAAGATGGAGGCCCAGGTCGTCAAGCTCGACACCCAGGCCCGCCAGGCGCTCGCGCAGAACAACGAGGAGCTCGCCCGAGTCGCCCTCGAGCGCAAGGCGGGCCTCCAGGGCGAGCTCCAGTCGCTCGACACCCAGGTCACCGAGCTCGAGCGCCAGCAGGAGCAGCTCACCCAGAACGAGCAGAAGCTGCGCCAGAAGATCGAGGCCTTCCGGACCAAGAAGGAGGTCATCAAGGCCCAGTACTCCGCTGCCGAGGCCCAGGTCCGGATCTCGGAGGCGGCGACCGGGGTGGGGGAGCAGATGGCCGACCTGGGCCTCGCCATCCAGCGCGCCGAGGACAAGACCGAGGACATGCGCGCCCGCGCCTCCGCGGTCGAGGAGCTCGAGGCCGCCGGCACCTTCGACGACCTCTCGCGCATCGGACCGGGCCAGGACGACATCGACCGCCAGCTGGCCGAGCTGAGCACGGGATCGCAGGTCGACTCCGAGCTCAAGCGCATGAAGGCCGAGCTCGGACCGGGGGAGGGCGCGGCGCCTGCTCCTCAGCTCGAGGAGGGCAAGGGCTCGCCCGGCTCCGGGGAGCCCGCGCGATGATCGTCCGCATCTCCGGCGAGGACCAGTTCCGCCTGCCCGACGCCGACGCTCAACGCCTCAACGAGCTCGACAACCGCGCCGTGGGCGCCGCCGAGCAGGGCGACGAGGCCGGCTTCCAGGAGCTGTGGGCCCAGATGCTCGAGCTCGTCGAGCGCGACGGCGAGCGACTGGCCGACGACGAGCTGGCTGAGTCCGACGTGATCCTTCCGCCGCGCGACTCTTCGTTCGAGGAGGTCCGTGAGGAGTTCACGGGCGAGGGGTTGATCCCGGACTGAGGACCGCCGCTAGGCGAGCTCGAGTGGCCGTGTGGCGCGCCAGCGCCTCGAAGTCCGGCTCGGCGTGGCAGGAGCGGAACCCCGCGCGTATTGCGACCGCGGCGATGAGGCAGTCGGTCAGCGCGCGCATGGTCTCGCCGCCGCGTCGGCACGCGCGGTAGAGCGCCGCGGCCTGCTCGTGGTCCGCCGGTCCTGAGGCCGGGACGAACTCACGACGCGCCTACAGCCGGCGCTTGCGTGCCCGCTCTTCGTTCGGTGCCCCGGCCAGCACTTCCATCGTCCCCGGGTCGGGTGACCGCTGGGTCTCCCCGATCGACAAGCTCTCGGAAGCGATGGTGTTGACCGGGCTCCCGGTGCGGCGGAGGTACTCGATCCACGCCGAGGTGTCGGCCAGGATCACACTTCCTCGACTGGGTCACCGCTGCGCATCGCGTCGAGGTCGCCCTCTCAGCCGCGCGGTGGAGCTCTTCGTCGATGTCGATGTCGGCGCGTGCCATACACCTGGCGTACGCCTCGATGTGTACGTCAGGTGCTCTTTCAGGCCGCCAGCCGCGGCAGCTCGATCGCCGGGCAGCGGTTCATCACGACGCGGAGGCCGGCGGCACGCGCGCGCTCGGCGGCCGCCTCGTCGACGACCCCGAGCTGCATCCACACCGCGCCGGCTCCGATGGCGATCGCCTCGTCGACGTGGGGGGCGACCGCCTCGCTGCGCCGGAAGAGGTCGACGACCTCGACCCCCACCTCGGGCGGGATGTCGCTCAGCGACGGATAGCAGCGCTCCCCGAGGACCTCGTCGAGCTGAGGGTTGACGGGAACGACCCGGTAGCCGCTGCGCTGGAGCAGGCTCGCGATGCGGTTGGAGTCACGCGCGGGATCGGAAGAGCAGCCGACGACGGCCCAGGTGTGAGTCCCCTCGAGGATCGCTCGCACGTCGTCGTCCATGACGTTCCACGTACCCGCGTCCGCGTCGACTCAGGCCTTCGCGCGGCGCTTGCGTCCCCGCCCGCCGACCCGCCGTAGCAGCCCGGCGATCAGCGAACCGACGATCAGCCACACGAAGGCCGCGATGCCCCAGTTGATCGCGGTCTCGAGCTGCGCGTCGCTGACCGTGAAGAGCCCGTCGAAGGGGCCGACCAGGAAGCGCGCGGCCGAGGTCACGGCCTGCACGATCACGTTGCCCGCGTTGGCGTCGAGGACGATCAGGAGGATCCCGAGCGCGATGATCAGGAAGACCAGCGAGGCGATCAGGACGATCACCCGCGCCACCACCCCGAGACCCTTTCCCGCCGCCCTCATCGCGGCGCCACCCTATTCCACGGTTCGGCCGGAGTCAAAGCGCCCCGTGGGTCCTACAGCGGCACTTCCCACAGCGGGAACCAGCGCTCGAGCTCCGGTTCGATCGGCAGCTCGGCCCCGACCTGCGCCTTCAGCCGCAGCTCGCTCTCGTTGTCGCGCCGCTGAGACCCTCCGCCCGGCACGAACGGGTAGAACGAGCCACGCTTGAAGTTGTAGATGAAGTAGACCGGCCGGCCGCGGGCCTCCTCGGTGAAGGCGAAGACACAGGCCAGCAGGCGATCGCCGTAGCCGCCGGCCTGCAGCTGGCTCGAGATCAGGTTGAGCGAGACCACGAGATCCTCGAAGTCGGGGTCGTGGACCTTGATCCAGCGGTAGCCGTGGGCGTCGTCGGCCGACTCGACGGACGATCCGGTGTCCTCGGCGGCGCCGCGCAGCAGCTCCTCGGACTCCCGGACGATCCCCGTGAAGTCAGCGGTCGAGAGGGGCTGGAAGACGATCCCCGCGACCTCGCGGTGGCGCAGCCCGAGCTCGGCCTCGAGCGCGACCTGCGCGGTGGTCATGGCGAACAGCCGGTCGGGCGCGGGCTGCTTGAGCTTGCGCGAACCGCCGAACAGCGAGTCGAGGAAGCCCACGGCGCCCCGGCGCCGTTAGGCCTGGAGCTGGCGCTCGAGCTCGCCGAGGCGCGCGATGCGCTGATCCATCGACGGGTGCGTCGAGAAGATGCTCTGGATCGCGCCCTTGACCGACGTGGGGACGATGAAGAACGCGTTCATCTCGCCGGCGGCGCGCAGATCCTGCTGGGGCACCGTCTGCATCTGGCCCGAGATCTTCATCAGAGCCGAGGACAGCGCGCTCGGCCGGCCGGTGGTCAGCGCGGCGCCGCGGTCGGCCGAGAACTCGCGATAGCGCGAAAGCGCGAGCATCAGGAAGAACGAGATCACGTAGACGAGAAGCGAGACGAGCAGGACGGCCAGGAAGCCGGGCCCCTCGTCGTCGTCGCCCCCGCCCATCCCGCCGCCGAAGATGAACCCGAACTGGGTGATCATCGCCGCCACGCTGGCGAAGAAGCTCGCGATCGTCATCACGAGCACGTCGCGGTTCTTGACGTGGGCGAGCTCGTGCGCCATCACGCCTTCGAGCTCGGCGGGAGAGAGCAGGTTCATGATCCCCGTGGTCGCGCAGACCGTGGCCTTCTTCTGCGAGCGACCGAGCGCAAAGGCGTTCGGCATCTCGAGGTCGGCGACGGCGACCTTCGGCTTCGGCAGGTCGGCCTGGATGCAGAGGCGCTCGATCAGGGCGTGCAGGCCGGGAGCCTCCTCAGGCGAGACCTCGCGTGCGCCCATCGCTCGCAGGGCGATCTTGTCGGAGAGAAAGAGCTGGGCGAACACCATCGCGCCGATGATCACGAGCATCAGCGTGGCGCCCGCGCCGGCGGCCAGGAAGATCGCGACGAAGCCGGCGTAGACCAGTCCGAGCAGGAACATCGTGAGCAGCATGCGGGCCTGGAGGCCGGTGTCACGACCAAAGGCTGAGCGAGGTTGGGCCATGCCCTCATTCTAGTCGGCCGGGGTGGCCGGCACGGCGCTTATAGGCTCCGGGCGTGATCCCGGAGATCGACATCGGACCGGTCGAGCTCCAGACCTTCGGGATCATGCTCGCGCTGTCGCTCGTCTCCTGCGGCCTGCTCGCGGCGCGGCGGTTGCGCGAGCTCGGCAAGCCCGGCGACTGGGCCTACGAGATGGTCCTCGCCGCCGGCATCGGAGGCGTCGCCGGAGCGAAGCTCGACTGGATCGTCCAGAACCCCGGTCAGGCCTTCGACGGGAGCGTGCTCGACGTCGTCATCGGTCCCGGGCTCGTGTTCTTCGGGGGACTCCTGGGCGGCGCGCTCGCGGTCGCCGGGTGGGCCTACCGGCGCGGGTTCCTGGGCTGGAGCCTGCTCGACCTCGGCGGAGTCGGGGTCGCGCTCGGCTACGCCCTCGGGCGGATCGGCTGTCAGCTCTCCGGCGACGGCGACTACGGCGTGCCGAGCGACCTGCCGTGGGCGATGGCCTATCCGGACGGCACCGTGCCGACCACCGACCTCGTCCACCCGACGCCGATCTACGAGACGCTGGCCATGGGGCTCGTGACGGCGGTGCTGTGGAACCTCCGCGATCGGTTCGCGCCCGGTGTGCTGTTCGGCCTGTACCTGGTGATCGCGGGCGTGGAGCGGTTCCTGATCGAGTTCATCCGGCGCAACGACTCGGTGCTGGCGGGGCTGACGATCGCGCAGGTGATCAGCGTGGCGATGGTGGTCGCGGGCTCGGCGTTGATCGCGTGGCGCGTGCGGGCGGCGCGCCTTGCGACGGCGTGAGCCCGGGGAGGTGACGTTGGCGTGATGAGCGCACACTCGCCATGGGCATAGGTCTCGACGTTCTCGCGCATCAGGTCGGCTCACTGGAGTTCTACTGGGCGATCGTCGCCGAGCTTTTCCTGCCGGTCTGGGCGGCCCTGCTATGGGTGGCACCCCGCTGGTCCGGACCGGACATCGGCAGATGGCGGTTCCGGGCAGTGGGCTTCGGAGCGGCGCTGCTGGCCTCGCTGATCACCTTGGCGGGCAAGACGCTCGAGGTCTGGCCCGGCAACCCGCTCTTTCCGAGCGGTCACACCGCGTTCGCGGTGACGATCGCGGTGTTCCTGGTCGGGCTCGACCGGCGCTGGCTGCGTTGGGTGATCGCCCTGCTCCTGCTGCTTGGCGTCGCTCTCGTGCTCTCCTTCTTCCACGTCATCGTCGACATCGCCGGCGGCACGGTCGTCGGCTTGTCGGTGGGTATCGTCCTGTTCGGCTGGCTCAGGCGGTCCGAGGAGCGGCGGAAGGGGGCGGTCGCCCGCGACGGACCCGCGGGCGTCTCGGCGGGACGATGAACGAACCGAGTACCGGGCGGCGAAGCGCGCCGTCAAAAAGGCGCTACCGCGCCCGTCGCCCCGCGGCTCGCTCCACGAACCGCAGCGACTCCGCCTGCAGCTCCAGGTCGTGCTGGACGGAGCGATGGTGGCCTCCGGGGACGATGAGCAGCCGCTTGCGCTGTACCCCCGCGCGCGCGTGCAGCTCCTCCGACACCGTCCACGGCACCCGCGCGTCGCCCTGAGCGTGCATGAGGAGGAGACCGGTGTCGTTCGGCAGCCGCCGCACCGCCTCGTAGACGCTGAGCGACGAGAGCCACCGCTCGAGCTCGTCGCGGTCGAAGCGGAACTCGGGCTCCTCCTCGCCCGAGCGCAGCATGCGCAGGAGCATGTCCTCCGGAGCGGGGCAGATCGCCACCGCCGCGACGATCTTGGGCTCCATGGCGGCGACGTGGAGCGCACAGAAGCCGCCCATGCTCGAACCGCGGATCCCGACCGCGGGGGCGTGCTCGCGCAGCAGGTCGAGCATGGAGAGTGCATCGCCAAAGGCGGTGGCCCCGAACCCACCGGTCGAGGCTCCGTGCCCGCGCGCGTCGTAGGCGAGGGCGGCTAGGCCCTGGGCGCGGGCGGTGCGAGCGAAGCCGAAGTGACTCTCCTTGGCCGAGCCGGCGCCGTGGAGGATGAGGATGCCGGCGCTCGGGGTGCCCCCCGGCAGGAAGAGCGCGTAGGAGAGGCCGTCGCGGGTGCCGAGCTCCGGGGGATCGGGGACAGGATGGACCTTGACCTCCATAATCCCCGCAATCATGGCACCTCATCCCCTCTCTGAGAGCCCGCGACGGGGTCCTGTGGCCCCGGCCGAGGCGGTCGCGCACGCCGGTGAGGAAGACGGCCCCGCGCTCGCCACGCAGGCGCCGCCCCCGAGCCACCCGTCGCACGTCTACCCCCTCGGCTCGCGGCTCAACGAGGCCGGTCACCTCGAGATCGGCGGGTGTGACGTCCTCGAGCTCGCGCGCGAGTTCGGCACGCCGGCCTACGTCTACGCCGAGGACCACATCCGCGCCCGCGCCGCCGCCTACCGCGAGGCCTTCGCCGCCCGCACCGATCGCTTCGAGATCCTCTACGCGTCAAAGGCGTTCCCGCACGTCGCGGCGAACCGCATTCTCAGCGCCGAGGGGCTCTCGTGCGACGTCGCCTCGGGCGGCGAGCTCTACATGGCTCTGCGCGGTGGCTTCGCGCCCGAGCGGATCTACCTGCACGGCAACAACAAGTCCGAGGCCGAGCTGCGCTACGCCGTCGATCAGGGCGTCGGCCACATCGTCGTCGACTCCTTCGACGAGCTCGACCGCCTCGAGCGGATCGCTCCGGGCCAGGCCATCCTCCTGCGCGTCACCCCGGGGATCGAGCCGGCCACGCACGCCTACATCTCGACCGGCCAGGAGGACTCGAAGTTCGGCATCGGCCTCGACGAGCTCCCGCGGGCGATCGAGCGCTGCCAGGGGCTCGAGCTGCGCGGCCTGCACGCCCACCTCGGCTCGCAGATCTTCGACCTCGAGCCCTTCGGCAAGCTCGCCGAGGTCCTCACCGCGATGGGTGACTTCCCCCTGCTCAACCTCGGCGGTGGGCTGGGCATCGCCTACACCTCGGACCAGCAGCCGCCGTCGATCGACGAGTACGTGGAGGTCCTGCTCGAGGGTGCGCCGGAGGGCGTGACCGTGCTGTGCGAGCCCGGCCGGTCGCTCGTCGGCAACGCCGGCGTGACGCTCTACACGGTCGGCACGGTCAAGGAGATCCCGGGCGTGCGAACCTACGTCGCGGTCGACGGCGGCATGTCCGACAACCCGCGCCCCATGCTCTACGGCGCCCACTACGAGGCGGATATCGCCGACCGCATGGGCGGCGAGCGCGTCTGCGCGGTGGCGGGCAAGCACTGTGAGTCGGGCGACGTCCTGATCGGCGGCGTGGCGCTGGACGACCCGTGCCCGGGCGACGTGCTCGTGACCCCGGTCACCGGCGCCTACGCCCACACGATGGCGAGCAACTACAACGCGTTGCCGCGCCCGCCGATCGTCTTCTGCCGGGACGGCGACGCGCGGCTCGTGACCCGCCGCGAGACCTACGAGGACCTCGCGCTCCGTGACCTCGTTTAGCGTCGGGCTGCTCGGCCACGGCACGGTCGGCGCGGCGTTCGAGGCGCTGCTCGCCGAGCGCGCCGAGGCGATCGCCGCGACCACCGGGCGGCGTCCCGAGCTCTCCGGGGTGCTTACCCGCTCGCGCGGGGACTTCGACGACATCCTCGCCCGCAGCGACCTCGTGGTCGAGCTCATGGGCGGCCTCGAGCCGGCGCGCGACCACGTCGTGCGCACCCTCGAGGCCGGCAAGCCGGTGGTGACCGCCAACAAGCAGCTCCTGTCCCAGCACGGCGACGAGCTCTTCGGCGCCGCCCACACCGCGGGCGTCGACCTTCGCTTCGAGGCCGCCGTGGGCGGTGTCGTCCCCGCCATCCGCGTCCTGCACGAGACCCTGGCCGCGGCCGAGGTCGAGCGCGTGCACGGGATCGTCAACGGCACGACCAACTTCATCCTCACCGAGATGACCCGCACCGGCGCCTCCTACGCCCAGGCGCTGGCCGACGCCCAACGGCTCGGCTACGCGGAGGCCGACCCCTCCGACGACGTGAACGGCAAGGACGCCGCGGCCAAGATGACCATCCTGGCCCGGCTCGCCTTTGGGGCCGCGGTCGGGCTGGATCAGGTGACCTACGAGGGGATCGAGCACGTGACCTCCGCGGACATCGCCTACGCCCGTGAGCTCAGGCTCTCGCTCAAGCTGATCGGGACGGCGGAGCGCGTCGACGGCGGCGGCCTGTCGGTCCGCGTGCATCCCGCGTTCCTGTACGCGGGTCACCCGCTGGCCTCGGTCGACGGCTCGTTCAACGCGGTGACCATCGAGTCGCCGGCGATCACTGAGATCACCCTGTCGGGACCCGGCGCCGGCGGCTCCCAGACCGCCTCGGCCGTCCTCGGCGACGTGGTCTCGGCCATGCTGCCGCCGCCGGTCCCGCCCGCGCCCGCGGCGCCGGTGGAGATCGTCAGCGACATCGAGTCAGCGTTCTACCTCCATCTCGAGGTCGCCGACCGCCCCGGGGTGCTGGCTCAGATCGCCGAGATACTCGGCCTCCAGGGCGTTTCGGTCAAGTCGGTCGTGCAGGAGGGCCTCGGCGCCGACGCGCGGCTGACCATCGTCGTCCACCCGATCCGCGAGTCGAAGTTCCTGGCCGCGGTGTCGCTGATCGGCCGGCTCGACTTCCTGCGTGTGCCCCCGCGCTGGATCCGGGTCATCGAGGAGGTCTTCGAGTGAGCCTGTGGCGCTACCGCGACCACCTTTCCGTCGAGCCGCTCGTCACCCTCGGCGAGGGCGATACCCCGCTGATCCCGGCGCCGCGCCTGTCGGCGCGCACGGGCGCGGACGTCTGGCTCAAGTTCGAGGGCGCGAACCCGACCGGCTCGTTCAAGGACCGCGGGATGACGGTCGCCGTCTCCGCCGCGGTCCGCGAGGGCGCCGAGGCGGTGATCTGCGCCTCGACCGGCAACACCGCCGCGAGCGCGGCGGCCTACGCGGCGCGCGCCGGCCTGGCCGGCGCGGTGATCGTCCCCGAGGGCAAGATCGCCACCGGCAAGCTCGCCCAGGCGCTCATGCACGGCGCGCGCGTCGTCGCGCTGCGCGGGAACTTCGACGAGGCCCTGCGGCTCGTGCGCGAGCTGGTCGACCGCCAGCCGATCTCGCTCGTCAACTCGGTCAACGAGTTCCGGATCGAGGGTCAGAATACCGCGGCCTTCGAGGTCTGTGACGGGCTCGACTACCCGCCCGACGCGCTCTGCATCCCGGTCGGCAACGCCGGCAACATCACCTCCTGGCACAAGGGGTTCGGCGAGTACGGCCAAGCTCCGCAGCTCCACGGCTTCCAGGCCGAGGGAGCCGCGCCGCTCGTGCACGGCGCGCCGGTCGATCAGCCCGAGACGGTCGCCTCG
>CADCVU010000214.1 GCA_902806245.1 uncultured Solirubrobacterales bacterium | reverse complement strand
ATCTTCCCCGTGTAGCGCTTGACGAACTCCATGTTGCCCTGCGTCCACTTCGAGTGGCGCTTCTTGAAGGCGGCGTAGTCGACCGGGTACTGCTCCTCGCAGACGATGTCGGGCGCAAAGGCGGTGAGATAGCCGGCCTCGCGGCGAGGTGCTTGACTTCGCGTGAGTGCCCGTAGCGGCTCCTCCCGGGCGCCGTCTGGCGGCTCCGGCCCGAGACCGTCCACGGTCGGAGCCTTCCGCGAGGCGAGCCCGTCGCCAGTTGAGGGTAGGCCGCCGGGGCGTCCGCCGCGATGAAGCTCGCCATCGTCTCCGACACCCACCTCCCACGCGGCTCGCGCCGGATGCCCGCCGCGTGCCTCGAGCGCCTGGCCGCCTCCGACCTGATCGTCCACGCGGGGGACTTCTCCTCGGTCGCCGCCCTGGAGGAGCTGCTCGCCCTCGGTCCGCCGGTGGCGGCGGTCCACGGCAACGTCGACGAGGCGGCGTTGCGCGAGCGGCTGCCGGCCGAGCGCACGGTCGAGGTGGAGGGCGCCCGCCTCGGTCTCGTGCACGACGCCGGCCCGGCGCGGGGGCGCCTCGCCCGCATGCGCCGGCGCTTTCCCGACGCGGGCGCGGTGGTCTTCGGGCACTCGCACATCCCGCTGCACGAGACCGGGGGTGATCTCCAGATCTTCAATCCGGGGAGCCCGACGGAGCGTCGCCGCGCCCCGCGCCACACCATGGGGCTCGCCACGGTAGAGGCGGGGCGAATCCGCTTCGAGCACCTCGCGCTCGATTAGATACGCCCCGCATGGATCTCGACGTCCTCTTCGTCGGCACCGCCGGCTCGGTCCCGAGCGCCCGGCGGGCGCTGCCGGCCACGCTCGTGCGCCGTGGCGGTGACCGGCTCCTGTTCGACTGCGGCGAGGGCACCCAGCGCCAGCTCCTTCGCTCGACGGGGCTGGTCGAGCTCGAGGAGATCTTCGTCACCCACTTCCACGCCGATCACGTCCTCGGCCTGCCCGGCATGCTCAAGACCTACGGTCTGCGGGGACGAGAGCAGCCGCTGACCGTCTACGGGCCCGAGGGTCTGCAGAGGCTGTTCCGCGATCTGCAGCCGGTCGTCGGCCGCCTGCCCTTCGCCGTGCACCTCGTCGAGCTTCGGCCCAACGCCGAGCTCGTGCGCGAGGGCTACCGCGTCGGCGCCTTCCAGGTCGACCATGGTGTGCGCGCGCTCGGGTACGCCGTCGTCGAGGACGCGCGACCGGGTCGCTTCGACGAGCAGCGGGCGCGAGCGCTCGGCGTCGAGCCGGGGCCCGACTTCGGCCGGCTCCAGCGCGGCGAGGCGGTGCGCGGCGCAGAGGCGGAGGTCCGTCCCGAACAGGTCGTCGGGTCGCCGCGACCGGGCCGGAAGGTCGTCCTGAGCGGCGATACCGCGCCCTCCGAGGGTGTCGCCGCCGCGGCCTGGGGGGCCGACCTGCTGATCCACGAGGCGACCTTCACCGACGACGAGACGCCGCGCGCGCGAGAGACGCGTCACTCGACCGCGCGCGGGGCCGCGGAGATTGCCGCCCGAGCCGAGGTCGCCGTGCTGGCGCTCAACCACGTCTCGCCGCGCTACGGCGGCCGGGAGCTGCGCGAGGAGGCACGCACCGCCTTCGAGCCGACGATCGTGCCGCGGGACTTCGACCGGGTGGATATCCCGTTCCCCGAGCGAGGATCGCCGGTGCACGTGCGAGCGGACGCGGGCTGAGGGCGCGCCGCGGCGCTGCGCCCGCGGCGTCCTCGTGGCTTGCTAGGTTCATCTCGTCAGGCCCTTTAACCCGGTCCCGCGAGGCCAGGAAGGACCGTGCCCCAGTGGAGAAGATCGTCCTCGACGCCGAGGATGTGCGGCGCACGCTCGCCCGCATGAGTCACGAGATCGTCGAGCGCACCGGCGGTCGCGCCCTCGCCGTGGTCGGCGTCCACCGCCGCGGCGCGGTCCTGGCGCGTCGGCTGCACGAGCGTCTGCTCGAGCTCTCGGGCTCCGACGTTCCGCTCGGCGACGTCGACATCTCCTTCTACCGCGACGACGTGGGGCTGCGCTCCGGCTCGCGTCAACCGGTGGTCCACGCCTCGCACGTCGACTTCGGGCTCGAGGAGCGCACCATCGTGCTCGTCGACGACGTGCTCTACACCGGCCGCACGGTCCGCGCGGCCATCGACGCCCTGTTCGACTACGGCCGGCCGCAGCGCGTGCAGCTCGCAGTGCTCGCCGACCGCGGCCACCGCGAGCTGCCGATTCGGCCCGACTATGTGGGCAAGAACCTTCCCACCGCGCGCGCCGAGCGGGTCAACGTGCGCGTCGAGGAGCTCGACGGGATCGACGAGGTGACGATCGTCGAGGCGCCGGACGGCGGTGGCGGCGACAGCGCACCGTTTCCGTTGGGCGCCGAGGCCCGCACGTGAAGCGCTCGCTGCTCTCGATCGAGGACCTGGCGCGCGGCGACATCGAGCGCATCCTCGACCGCGCCGAGAGCTTCGCGGAGGTCTCGGGCCGCGCCATCAAGAAGGTCCCGGCGCTGCGCGGGCGCACGGTGCTCAACCTCTTCTACGAGGCCTCGACGAGGACGAGCTCATCGTTCGAGCTCGCGGCCAAGCGCCTGTCGGCGGACACGGTCAGCGTCAGCGTCCAGGGCTCGTCGGTCGAGAAGGGGGAGTCGCTCAAGGACACGGTCCGAACCCTCTCGGCCTACGACCCGGCGCTCGTGGTCATCCGCTCGCCCTGGGCCGGCGCGGCCGAGCTCGTGGCGGGGTGGACGCCGGCGGGGGTGGTCAACGCCGGCGACGGCAAGCGTGAGCATCCGACCCAGGCCCTCCTCGACCTCTACACGCTGTGGCGGCGGGTCGGGCGCCTCGACGGGCTCAAGGTGTGGATCGTCGGCGACGTGCTGCACAGCCGCGTCGCGCGCTCGAACATCCTCGCGTTTGTCCGCATGGGCTGCGAGGTCACGGTGGCCGGCCCGCCGACGCTGATCCCGCGCGAGATCGGGTCGCTCGGCTGCCGGGTGCGCTCCTCGCTCGACGAGCTCGGCGAGGCCGACGTGGTCTACGCGCTGCGGATGCAGCGTGAGCGCATGGAGGACGCCTTCGTGCCCTCGCTGCGCGAGTACGCCGAGCGCTACCAGATCGACGCTCGGCGTCTGCAGTCCCACCAGATCCTCATGCACCCGGGCCCGGTCAACCGGGGGGTGGAGCTTTCGGCAGAGGTGATCGACTCGCCGCAGGCGCTGATCTCCCAGCAGGTGGAGTCGGGGGTGGTGGTGCGGATGGCGGTCCTCTACGAGCTGCTGGCGAGCGGCGATGAGGTCTCGGCCGCGGCCTCGGGCCGTGCGGACGGCGCCGTCCCCGATCCCCTCGCAAGTGACCCGGGGCGTGCGGTCGAGGCCGTCCGCGGCGAGCGCGTCGCGGTGCCCGTGGGACCGAGCCGGTGAGCGCCGCCGACCGCCGCACCGCGGCCGCCGTGGAGCTCGACGCCCGGAGCGCTCCCCCGGCCTGCCTGCTCGTCCGCGGCGCCCACCTGCTCGATACCCGCGCCGGCCTCGACGGTCCCGGCGACCTGCTCGTGCGCGAGGGACGGATCGCCGAGGTCGGCTCCGCAGGAGCGCTCGCGGCCCCCGAGGGCTGCGAGGAGCTCGACGGAACCGGCCTGCACGCCTTTCCCGCCTTCTTCGATCCGCACGTGCATCTGCGCACGCCGGGTCGCGAGGACGAGGAGACCGTCGAGTCGGGCACCCGCGCCGCCGCCGCGGGCGGCTTCGGCGGCATCCTCGCCATGCCCAACACCGAGCCGGTCGTCGACACCGCACCGGTACTGCTCTCGCTGCGCGAGCGCGCGCGCGCGGAGGCGCACGTGCCGGTCGGCTTCCTGGCCGCCATCACCCACGCCCAGGCGGGGACCGAGCTGACCGAGATGGCCGAGCTGGCCGATACGGGCGCGGTGGCCTTCACCGACGACGGCCTGCCCGTGCGCTCGGCCGGCGTGCTGCGCCTCGCGCTGCAGTACCAGCGCCTGGCCGGCCGGCCGCTCGCCCTGCACGAGGAGGACCCCGGCCTGTCGGGACCGGGCGCCATGCACGAGGGCGCGGTCTCGGCCCTGCTCGGCGTGGCCGGGATCCCCTCGATCTCCGAGTCGACCATGGTGGCCCGCGACGCCGCGGTGGCCGGCTACGAGGGCGGGCGGGTGCACATGCAGCACCTGTCGGCAGGCGAGTCGGTCGAGGCGGTGGCGAACGCCAAGGCGCGTGGCGTCGCGGTGAGCGCCGAGGCCTCGCCCCATCACCTCGCCCTGGCCGAGGACGACGTCCGAGCGCTCGACACCGCCCGCAAGATGAACCCGCCCCTGCGCGCCGAGGCCGACCGCGTCGCGCTCGTCGAGGGCCTGCGCTCCGGGGCCATCGACTGCGTGGCCACCGACCACGCGCCGCACGCGCGCGAGGAGAAGGAGGAGCCCTTCGAGCTCGCGCCGATGGGCACGACAGGCCTCGAGACCGCGTTCGCGGCGCTCTACACCGAGCTCGTCGTGCCCGGTGTGCTTCCGCTCGGGCTCGTGGTCGAGCGCATGACAGCGGGCGGTGCGCTGTTCGGCGTGCCCGTGCCGACCCTGCGCCCCGAGGCCGAGGCCAGCGTCTGCCTCGTCGATCTCGAGGCCCGGTGGACGGTGGGGGAGACCGGCTACCAGAGTCGCTCGATCAACTCGTGCTTCGCCGGGCGGGAGCTCGTGAGCCGCGTACGGCTCACCGTGGCCCGCGGCGCCGTGGCCTGGCGCGAGCCCGCGGCTGCGGCGAGTCCAGCATGAGCGCGGAGGCCTATCTACTGCTCGAGGACGGCGCGCGCTTCGACGGCGAGGCGGCGGGCGCGCTCGCCCGCGAGGGCGTCGCGGCCACGGGTGAGGTGGTGTTCAACACGGCCATGTCCGGCTACCAAGAGGCCGTGACCGATCCGAGCTATCGCGGCCAGATCCTCGTCTTCACCTATCCGCTCGTCGGCAACTACGGCGTGTCGGCCGAGGCGATGGAGTCGAGCGGCGTGCACGTGCGTGCGGCGATCATGCGCGAGGGGATCGACCGCGAGGACGCGCCAGGCTGCGAGGGCGGGTGGCTGACCTGGCTCGCCGACTGCGGCATCCCAGCGCTGACCGGCGTCGACACCCGCGCGCTCGTGCGCCACATTCGCGCCGAGGGGGCCATGCGCGGAGGGGTCTTCGCGGTCGAGACCGCCGAGCGCGAGGCCGCCGAGCGGATCCGGGCCGAACCGCCCATGGCCGGGCAGGACCTGGCCCGCGAGGTCTCTCCGGTGGAGCCGGTGATCCTCGACCCGGACAACCCCGGCCCGCGCGTGGTGGCCATCGACACCGGGATCAAGGACTCGATCGTCGAGCACCTGCGTGCCCGCGGCGCCCGGGTCGAGCTCCATCCCTGCGGCACCGGCCCGGCGGCGCTTCTGGCTCGCGAGCCCGACGCGATCTTCCTGGCCAACGGGCCCGGGGACCCAGCCGCGCTCGACCATGTGGTCGAGACCGTGCGCCAGCTCGTCGGCAGGGTCCCGGTGTTCGGGATCTGCATGGGCCACCAGCTGCTGTGCCGCGCCGTCGGGCTCGAGACCTTCAAGCTCCCGTTCGGGCACCGCGGCTCGAACCACCCGGTCAAGGATCTGGCGAGCGGTCGCATCGACATCACCGCGCAGAACCACGGCTTTGCGGTCGTGGGGCCGGGTGGCGAGCGACGCATGGACGCCGACGAGCCGGTGCGCTGGGAGACCGACTTCGGCGCAGCGGAACTCTCGCACGTGAACCTATACGACCGCACGGTCGAGGGGCTGGTGCTCAAGGACGTGCCCGGCGCGACCGCGCAGTACCACCCGGAGGCCGGGCCGGGGCCGCACGACGCGACGTACCTCTTCGATCGCTACCTGGAGCTGGTGGCGTGATCTGGCCGGTGCGGCCCACGCCACTCGAGGGGGAGATCGTCCCGCTGGAGGCGATCGAGGAGGCTCACCGCGCGCCGCTCGAGGCGATCTCGCGCGAGCCCGAGACCTGGACCTGGATCGACCGCCGCATCCCCGGCGACAGGGCGGCCTTCGACGCGTGGTTCGAGGCTCGTCGCGCGGCGACGCGCGACGGCACCGAGCTCTGCTTCGTCACTCACCGAGCGGGCGGCGGCGAACCGCTGGGGAGCTCCTCCTACCTCAACGTCCGCCCCGCCCACGACGGACTCGAGATCGGCTGGAGCTGGCTTCACCCCTCGGCCTGGCGGAGCGGCGCCAACGTCGAGGCCAAGCTGCTCATGCTCAGCCACGCGTTCGAAGAGCTCGGCTGCATGCGGGTGGAGTTCAAGACCGACGCCCGCAACGAGCGCTCGCGCGCCGCGCTGGCCGCGCTGGCCGCGCTGCCGGCGATCTTCGAGGGCGTCCTTCGCAAGCACATGCTCGTCCCGCCCCTCGGGCTGCGCGACTCGGCCTACTACTCGATCGTCGACGACGACTGGCCCGAGGTCGGGCAGAACCTGACCGCCCGGCTCGCGCGCCACGTCGAGGCTCCCGCCCATGCCTAGGCGCAACGACATCGAGCGCATCCTCGTGCTCGGCTCCGGCCCGATCCGCATCGGCCAGGCCGCCGAGTTCGACTACTCCGGCGCCCAGGCCTGCAAGGTCCTGCTCGAGGAGGGCTACGAGGTCGTGCTCGTCAACTCGAACCCGGCGACGATCATGACCGACCCGGAGTTCGCCACCGCGACCTACATCGAGCCGCTCACGCCGGCCTCGGTCACCCGCGTGATCGAGCGCGAGCGCCCCGACGTGCTCCTGCCCACCCTCGGTGGGGGCACGGCGCTCAACCTGGCGCGCGCCCTCAGCGACGACGGCACGCTCGCGCGGCTCGGCTGCGAGCTGATCGGGGCGAACTACGAGGCGATCCTTCGCGCGGAGGATCGAGAGATCTTCAACGACACCATGCTCAAGGCCGGGCTGCGCACCCCCCGCTCGGCCATCGTCCACTCGATCGCCGAAGCGGAGGCGACCCTCGCTGAGATCGGCCTGCCCGCGATCATCCGGCCCGGCTTCACCATGGGCGGCGAGGGCGGCGGCATCGCCTACACCGAGGCCGAGTACCGCGAGCGCATCGCCGAGGGGCTGGCCGCCTCGCCCATCGGCCAGGTGCTGATCGACGAGTCGCTGATCGGCTGGGGCGAGTTCGAGCTCGAGCTCATGCGCGACCGCCTCGACAACGTCGTCGTCGTCTGCTCGATCGAGAATGTCGACCCGATGGGCGTGCACACCGGCGATTCGGTGACGGTGGCGCCGCAGCAGACCCTGACCGAGCGGCAGTACCAGGCCCTGCGCGACCAGTCGCTCGCGGTCATCCGCGCCGTCGGGGTCGAGACCGGCGGCTCGAACATCCAGTTCGCGGTCAACTCGCAGACCGACGAGATCGTGGTCATCGAGATGAACCCGCGGGTCTCGCGCTCCTCGGCGCTGGCCTCCAAGGCCACCGGCTTCCCGATCGCCAAGATCGCCGCCCGGCTCGCGGTCGGCTACACCCTCGACGAGATCCCCAACGACATCACCCGCGCCACGCCGGCCAGCTTCGAGCCGACGATCGACTACGTCGTCGTCAAGTACCCGCGCTTCGCCTTCGAGAAGTTCCCGGGCGCGAGCGGCGTCCTGTCCACGCATATGCAGTCGGTGGGCGAGGCCATGGCCATCGGGCGCACGTTCAAGCAGGCTTTCCAGAAGGCCCTGCGCTCGCGCGAGCTCGACGTCGAGCCCGAGCCGCCGGCCGACACCGAGGAGCTGCTCACGGGCCTCGAGACTCCCGGCGCCGACCGCTACGAGCTCCTGTTCGAGGCCGTGCGCCGAGGGGTGGGAGAGGCCGAGATCCACCGCCGCACGCGGATCGACCCCTGGTTCGTGGCCGAGCTCGCCGCCCTGGCCCGCGGTGAGGACCCCGAAGCCGGACGCGCCCGGACCTACAAGGCCGTCGACACCTGCGCGGCCGAGTTCGAGGCCGAGACGCCCTACTACTACTCGGGCTGGGAGCGGCTCGGGCCGGACGGGCCGCGCCACGAGGTCCGCCGCGGCACCCGGCCGAGCGTGGTCATCCTCGGTGCCGGCCCGAACCGCATTGGCCAGGGGATCGAGTTCGACTACTGCTGCGTGCACGCGGCCATGACCGTGCGCGACTCCGGCCACGACGCGGTGATGGTCAACTGCAACCCCGAGACCGTCTCCACCGACTACGACACCAGCGACCGCCTCTACTTCGAGCCGCTCACCCTCGAGGACGTGCTCGGGGTGGTCGAGCTCGAGCGTCCCGAGGGCGTCATCGTCCAGTTCGGCGGCCAGACCCCGCTCAAGCTCGCGCGCGGCCTGGTCGACGCCGGCGTGCCGCTTCTCGGGACCCCGGTCGACTCGATCGACCTGGCCGAGGACCGGGCGCGCTTCGGGGAGGTGTGCGCCGAGCTCGGGCTGCAGCTGCCTCCGTACGCCACCGCGAGCTCGCCGGGCGAGGTGCTCGAGGTCGCCGAGCAGGTCGGCTATCCGCTGCTCGTGCGGCCCTCCTACGTGCTCGGCGGAAGGGCCATGGAGATCTGTTACTCCCCAGAGGGCCTCGGCGACTACCTGCGCCGCGCCGCGCCCACCGGCCCGATCTACCTCGACCGCTTTCTCGAGAACGCGATCGAGATCGACGTCGATGCGCTGTGCGACGGCCACGACGTGCGTATCGGCGGGGTCATGCAGCACGTCGAGGAGGCCGGCGTGCACTCCGGCGACTCTGCCTGCGTGCTCCCGCCGATGTCGCTCGGCGGTGAGATGCTCGAGCTCGTCGAGGAGGCCACGCGCGCGCTCGCCGTGCGTCTGGGCGTCGTCGGGCTGATCAACATCCAGCTCGCGGTGCACGGCGACGAGCTTTACGTGATCGAGGCCAACCCGCGCGCCTCGCGCACCGTGCCGTTCGTCTCCAAGGCGGTCGGTCTGCCGCTGGCCAAGCTGGCCTGCCGGCTCATGCTCGGCGAGCGCGTCGGCGACCTCGACCTGCCCGAGCCCGCGGCCCCGCGGCACGTCTCGGTCAAGGAGGCAGTACTCCCCTTCGAGCGCTTCCCCGGCGCCGACACCGTGCTCGGCCCCGAGATGAAGTCGACCGGCGAGGTCATGGGCATCGCCGAGGACTACCCCGCCGCCTTTGGCAAGGCTCAGGCGGCGGCCGGCGGAGGACTGCCGTCGGAGGGCGCGGTGTTCATCACGGTGACCGATCGCGACAAGGCGGCGGCCACCCAGCTTGCGGCAGCCCTCAGCGACCTCGGCTTCCGCCTCTACGCGACGGCCGGCACGGCTCAGGCCGTCCGCCGGGTCGGCGTGCCCATCGAGCGCGTGGCCAAGGTCCAGGACGGCTCGCCCAACGTGGTCGACCTGATCGAGTCCGGTGAGGTGAAGCTGGTGATCAACACACCGACCGGCTCCGGCGCGCGCGCCGACGGCTACGAGATCCGCCGCGCCGCGACCGCCCGCGGCATCCCGTGCGTGACGACGATGACCGGCGCGAGCGCCGCCCAGCGCGCGATCGTCGCCATGCGGCGCGCCGAGGCGGAGCCGCGGTCGCTGCAGGAGCTGCACGCCACGCCGGCCGCTCCCGCCGCGCCCGTGGAGGCCGCGGCGCGATGAGCGCCGGTGGGGCGCTCGCGGAGGCGCGTACGCTGGCCCCCTTCGGCCGGCGCCGCGCGCAGGTGGCGGCGGTGGAGGACCAGGGCGCCTACCGGATCGTCTGGGCGCGCGATGCCGACGGTCCGAACGACCCTCGTCCCGGCCAGTTCTACATGCTGGCGGCGGCCGCGAGCTGGGGCGGGGGCGAGGGGGAGCGCCCGTACCTGCCGCGCGCCTTTTCACACTGCCGGGTCGTGCCCGAGGCCGGTGGTCCGCGGCTCGGCTTCATGCTCGACGCCGTCGGGCCCGGAACCGAGCGCCTCCTCACCCTCCGACCGGGCGAGGACCTCTGGCTCGTCGGTCCGCTGGGGCTGGGCTTCCGAGCGCCCGCCCACCGGCGTGCGCTGCTCGTGGGCGGCGGGATCGGCGCCGCGCCGATCCTCGCTCTCGCCGACGACCTCGGCCCCGCCGCCACCGTGCTGCTCGGCTTTCGCTCGGCCGCCCACGCCGCCGTGAGCAGCCTGTTCGCCACCGAGCCGCGGCTCGCGACCGACGACGGCTCGGCTGGCAGCCACGCGCTGGTCACCGAGCTGCTCCACGACGAGCTCGACCACGGTCCCCCGAGCACCGTGCTCGCCTGCGGGCCGCCGCCCATGCTCGAGGCCGTGCGCGCCCTGTGCGCCACCCGCGGGGTCGACGCCCAGCTAGCGCTCGAGTCCGGGATGGCGTGCGGATACGGGGCCTGCTTCGGCTGCGTGGTGCCCACCAGGAGCGGGTTCGTTCGTCTCTGCCTCGACGGCCCGGTGCTCGACGCGGACGAGCTCGAGACCGTGCTCTTCACGGGGGCCGGACATTGACCGCGCCGGCCTCGAGCCCGTCGCCGGCGCAGGCGCCGCCGAGCAGCCGAGGGCGCGCGGACAACCTTCCCCCGAGCGCCGGCCCGGTCGACCTGTGCGGCGTCGAGCTGGCCGGTCCGATCCTCAACGCATCCGGCACCTTCGACGCCATCGCCGCGCGCCGTGCCTTCGGCGACGCCGTCCTCGAGCGCTTTCCCTTCCACGCCTTTGTCTCGAAGACCGTGACGCTCGAGCCGCGCGCCGGCAACCCGCCGCCGCGGCTGTGGGAGGCCCCGGCCGGCCTCGTGAACTCGATCGGGCTACCCAACAAGGGCCTCGAGGGGTTCCTGCGCGACGATCTGCCGCTTCTCGCGGAGCTCCCGGCACCCCTCGTGGTCTCGGCCATGGGCTTCGACGGCGGCGAGCTGGAGCGCCTCGTGGGAACGATCGGCGCCCGCCCCGAGGTCGCGTTGATCGAACTGAACTTCTCGTGTCCCAACGTCGAGACCGGCCTCGAGATGGGTGCGGAGCCTGCCGAGGCGGCGCGGGCGGTGGCCGGCGTCCGCGCCCTGACCGACGCACCGCTACTGGTCAAGCTGAGTCCGAGCGCGAGCGATCCGCCGGCGGTGGCGGCCGCCGCGGCCGACGCGGGCGCGGACGGAATCGTCCTCGTCAACACCCTGCGTGCCACCGCGCTCGACCCGCGCACCCGGCGCCCTTGGCTGGGCGGCGGCGGCGGCGGTCTGTCGGGACCGGCGGTGAGGGCGGTGGCGCTCGGACAGGTGGCGGCGGTGGCGGCTCGGGTCGACCTGCCGCTGGTCGGCATGGGCGGGGTGGCGAGCGGCGCCCACGCCGCCGATCTGCTCGCCGCGGGAGCCCGCGCGGTGGCCGTGGGCACCGACAGCTTCCGCGATCCGCGCGCCGGAGACCGCATCGGCGGCGAGTTGGCCGGATTGCTGAAGGTTGGGTCCCCGCGTCGATCCGAAGCGTTGTCCGAGTAGGCTCGAGCGAGCGAATCGCCTGCAAAAGCCGCACAAACCGTCAAGCCACCCTCGAAGCTATCACGCTCACCCTGAGGTCGAGGGTTTTTTGACCGCGGCGACGCTCGAGGGCGCCCTGAGTGGCGGTGACGGGTGTAGAATCGCGCCGCATGTCGCCGGCCGCCCCGTCCCCCCCGACGACCGTCTCCAGCCGGGCGGGAGCCCCTCCCGAGCGCTCGTTCGACCAGCAGATGGAGGCCCTGCGCCGGGCCAACGAGATCCGCAGCGCACGGGCGACGCTGAAACGGGATCTCAAGGCGGGCCGCGTGCACATCCACGGCGTGCTGCTCGATCCGCCGGAGTTCCTCCAGAACGCCAAGGTCTCGGAGCTCCTGCTCGCCGTGCCCAAGTACGGGCGGGTCAAGGTCAACCGGCTGCTGACCCAGTGCCGCATCTCTCCGAGCAAGACGCTGGGCGGGCTCTCCGAGCGCCAGCGCGAAGAGCTCGTCTCCAACCTGCGGCGATAGACGCCGAGCGCTCCCACGTCCTCGTCGTCACCGGTCCTTCCGGCGTCGGCAAGGGAACCCTGATCCGCGCTCTCCTGGAGCGCTTCCCCGCCCTCCAGCTGTCGGTCTCAGCCACCACCCGCGAGCCGCGCAGCGGCGAGGTCGACGGACGCGAGTACTGGTTCCTCTCCGATGCCGAGTTCGACGGGCGGATCGAGCAGGACGCCTTCCTCGAGCACGCGGCCTATGCGGGCAACCGCTACGGCACGCTGCGCTCGGAGGTCGACCGCGCGGCGGGCGGAGGCCGCGCGCGTCCGGGTCCCTCCGGACTGGTGCTGGAGATCGAAGTCGAGGGCGCCCGTCAGGTCCGGACCGCCATGCCCGCGGCGACGCAGGTCTTCATCGCCCCGCCATCGGTCGAGGCGCTGCGCGAGCGCCTCGTCGGTCGCGGCTCGGACTCCGGCGATCAGATCGAGAGCCGCCTCGAGGTCGCGCGGGCGGAGCTGGACGCAAAGGACGAGTTCGCGCACGTGATCGTCAACGACCGGCTCGAGCGGGCCGCCGACGAGCTGGCGAGCCTCGTCGCTAGGCTGTGGGGTTCCCCGGAAGGAGTTCCGTCTTGATCAAGCCCCGCCTCGACACCATCGTCGCCGAGAACCGCGCCGACTCGCCGTACGCCGCCGTCGTCATCGCGGCCAAGCGCGCGCGGCAGATCAATTCGTACTACCAGAGCCTGGGCGAGGGGGCCTTCGAGGAGCACGTCCCGCCGATGGTCGAGACGACGTCCAAGAACTACCTGAAGATCGCCCTCGACGAGGTCGCCGCCGACAAGCTGCGTTACAGCTACGGCGGTCGCTGAGGCCTGAGCGCCGGGCGGCTCGGCCCCTGGGGCGGCTGGAACGGAGCCTGACGTGGCGAGGATCCTCCTCGGAGTCAGCGGAGGGATCGCGGCCTACAAGGCCGTCGAGCTGGTACGGCTGGCCATTGCGGCTGGGCACACCGTCAGGGTCGTGCAGACCGAGTCGGCCCAGCGCTTCGTCGGGCCGGCGACCTTCGAGGCGATAACCGGCGCGCCGGTGCTGGTCTCCGAGTGGGAGCACGATCCGGCTCGGGGGGCCTACCCCGGCGAGCGTCCGTCCGACCACGCGCCGATCTCCCACCTCGAGCTCGTGCGCTGCGCCGACGCCTTCGCCGTCGTTCCGGCCTCGGCCAATACCCTGGCCAAGCTCGCCGGCGGGCTCGCCGACAACCTCCTGACCAGCGCCGCGCTGGCCTCGACCGCGCCGCTCGTGCTCGCTCCGGCCATGAACGACCGCATGTGGTCGCACCCGGCCACCCGGGCCAACCTGTCCACCCTGCGCGAGCGTGGCGCTCAGGTGGTCGAGCCCGAGACCGGAGCCCTGGCCTCGCGCGGAGAGTGGGGAGCGGGCCGGCTGGCGGACCCAGCCGCGGTGCTCGCGGCCGTCGAAGCCGCTCTGGGCGCCCCGGCCCCGTCCGACGGCGGCGAGCGAGGGGCGCCGGCCTGGCGGGGGCTGCGGGTGCTCGTCACCGCCGGCGGGACCCGCGAGCCGATCGACGCCGTGCGCTACGTCGGCAACCGCTCCTCCGGTCGGATGGGCCTCGCCCTGACCGCGGAGGCGGCCCGCCGGGGAGCCGAGGTCGTCGTCGTGGCCGCCAACGTCGCGCTCGAGCCCCCGGCCGGGGTCCGCCACGTCGAGGTCTCGACCGCGGCCGAGCTCGCCGAGGCCACCCGAGCCGAATTCGATCGCGCCGAGGTCCTCCTCATGAGCGCCGCCGTCGCCGACTTCCGTCCGAGCATGGCCGAGAACGGGAAGATCGAAAAGGCCGGACGCGACGGGCTCGCGCTGCGGCTCGAGCCGACCGAGGACGTGCTCGCCGCGCTGGCCGCGCGACGACGGGCGGGACAGACCCTCGTCGGCTTCGCTGCCGAGCACGGCTCGCGCGCCCTCGCGCGCGCACGCGAGAAGCTGGAGCGCAAGGGGCTCGACGCGGTCGTGGTCAACGACGTCTCGGGGGAGGGGATCGGCTTCGACGCCCTCGACAACGAGGTGACGATCGTCACGGCCGACGGCGAGCGAGAGATCCCGCGCGCCTCGAAGCCCGAGGTGGCGCGGTCGATCCTCGACGCCGTCGAGGACCTGCGGGCCCAGGCCGGCGCGGCTCCACGGCCGGCGAGCGCGAACGGCGGGCCCGCGGGCCGCGACGCCGCGACCCCGACCGCATCTCTGGGCACCGCCTCCGCGGCGGAGGTCTCGTGAGCGACACTGAGAGCAAGCGACCGGACGACCGCGGGAGCTGGCCACCGGCCGAGGGCGCCAACGAGGTCTACGACCTCTTCCGCCGCGGCAGCGCTCTGCTCGACTCGCGCGACTTCGCCGCCGCTGCCGTGCCCCTCGAGCGCGCCAGCCGCCTCGAGCCCGAAAAGACCTCGATCCGCGAGGCGCTCGGACGCGCCTACTTCCACGCCGGGCGCTACGCCGCCGCCCGCGAGGAGTTCGCGGCCGTGGTCGAGCGCTCGCCGGTCAACGACTTCGCCCACTTCTGCCTCGGTCGCGCCCTCGAGAAGACCGGCCGCCGCGTCGAGGCCCGTCGCCACCTGAAGCTCGCGGCCGGGTTGCGTCCCGACCGTGCCGACTACCGCGTCTACCTCAATCGGCTCCAGGCGGCCTAGCCGCCGTGAGCCACGAGCTCGCGGGCTCGGCGCTCGTGGCGGCGGGCTCCGCCACCGCGGCGGCGTACTCGCGAGCTCTGGCCGCGCCCTGGACGACGAGTCCGAGCAGCCGGTCGAGGCCACGCTCGTCGAGCCCGGCGACCGGGGCATCGGCGTGGACCCACACCTCGCCGGCCCGAGTCGAGCCGAAGCGCGCGAGTCGCGTCTGACGGTTCCAGTGCAGGAGCAGCCAGGGATCGAGCGCAGCGCGGGCGGGCACCGCGGGCGCCTGGACGCGCACGAGCTCGTCGGCGATGCGGATCCCCACGTCGAGCGGGCGCCCGCCGGCCGCGCCGGCCTCCAGGGTCAGGCCCCACTCGGCGTGGTCGAGGCGGCGCGCGGGTTCGGGCAGCCCCGCCAGGTAGGCCTCGACGATGTCGACTGCGGACACGGGCTCGGACTGTATCCCTGGACCGGCTGAGACACGGTGCGCGCGCTCGTCCAGCGAGTCTCCTCGGCGTCGGTCTCGGTGGCCGGCGAGCGGATCGCCGCCATCGGTCCCGGCCTGCTCGTCCTCCTCGGCGTCGCCCGCGAGGACTCCGAGGAGGCCGCCGACCGCCTTGCGCGCCGGCTCCTGGCCCTGCGCATCTTCGAGGGCGCCGACGGCCGGATGGACCGCTCGGTCGCCGACACGGGCGGGGAGGTTCTGTGCGTAAGCCAGTTCACGCTGCTCGGGGAGCTTCGCCGCGGCAACCGGCCGAGCTTTGGCGCCGCCGCGGCGCCCGAGCTCGCCGAGCCTCTCTACGAGCGGGTCCGGGCCGCGCTCGGGGCCGAAGGCGGGCGCTTCGGAGCGCGGATGGCGGTCGAGCTGGTGAACGACGGACCGGTCACCCTGCTCGTCGAGGCCTAGCGGAAGGGCCAACCTCAGGGCTATAATCTGTCGCGCAGGGACTTTCATCTGCGGCGGACCGGCGCCGCACCTGGAGGTGGGCTTCGCAGCCCGCCTTTTTTTTCGCCCGGATCCGACCATCGACACCCTCGTGCAACCCACTCAGAGCGACATCGAGAGCCGTCTCGCGGACGTCGAGCCCGACGTCGAGGTGCTCCTGTGTGAACAGGCCGGCAACGACAGGCTGCGGCTCTTCATCGATCACCCCGACGGGGTCAGCCTCGCCCTCTGCGAGCGGGTCACCGGTCATCTGCGCGAGCTGCTGCACGAGACCGGGCTCGAGGTCTCCTCGCCCGGCCCCGAGCGCCCGCTGACCAAGCCCCAGCACTTCCGTCGCTTCGTCGGGCGCCGCGCCCGGGTGCGCACGCGCGAACCCCGGGAGGGGCACAAGAGCTTCACCGGCGAGCTCGTCGACGCCTCGGAGGAGGCCGTGACCGTCGCCTCGCCGGCCGGCCTCGTGTCGATTCCCTACGAGGACATCAATCGTGGCAACCTGCTCGAGAGCTGAGCATGACCGAGCGCTTTCGCACACCGAACCAGAAGGAGGCCTGAGCACATGACCAAGGAGATCGTCGAGGCCGTCCACGGCCTCGAGCGCGAGAAGGGCATCTCGGCCGACCGGCTCATGACCGCCGTCGAGGACGCGCTGCTGTCCGCCTACAAGAAGACGCCCGAGTCCTCGAGGTACGCCCGCGTCGACCTCGACCACGACACCGCGGACTTCCGCGTCTACGAGCTTCAGGTCCCGCCCGACCTCGAGGAGCGCCTGCTGGCCGAGGTCGAGGTCGAGGAGCCGGCCATCGACCCGGAGACCGGGGAGATGACCGAGCCGGGCGAGCCCGAGATCGAGCCCGAGGTGCTGGCCCAGTACTCCGACCAGATCCCCGAGCGCGACGT
>CADCVU010000213.1 GCA_902806245.1 uncultured Solirubrobacterales bacterium | reverse complement strand
GCCGTCCAGGCGCTCCAGGCCGTCGGCATCCAGGTCGAGTCGGTCGAGGTCGAGAGCCCGTCGCTCGACGACGTCTTCGCGGCCGTCACCGGCTCGACGCTCGAGGGCGCCGCCGCCGAGCAGAGCCCGAGCGCGGCTTGAGCGCCGCCGCCGCGACGCTCGCGCGCGAGGGTCGCGTGGTCGCCGCCCTCGGCCGGCGGTCGCTCTCCATCCAGTTCCGCCGCGCGCAGCTGCTCATGCCGACGTTCGTGCTCCCGCTCATGCTCCTCGCGGTGATCGCGAGCGGCACGGCAGCCGGGCAGGGGCTGCGCGGCTTCCCCGACGTCGCCTCCTACCTCGGCTTCGTCGTTCCGGGCACGATCATCCAGGGCACGCTGCTGGCCGGGCTCACCGCAGGCATCGCCTTTGCGGCCGACATCGAGGGCGGCTTCTTCGACCGCCTGCTCGCCGCGCCCGTGCACCGCGCGAGCCTCGTCCTCGGGCGCCTCGCGGGCACGGTCGGCCTCGCCGCGCTGCAGGTCTGCTTCTTCCTCGCCGTCGCCGCCATCTTCGGCGCGCGCTACCCCGGCGGGATCGGCGGCATGGTCGCCGCCGTGGGCCTCGGCGCGCTGACCGCCGTCGGGATCGGCGGCATCGCCTCGGCCATCGCCCTGCGCACGGGCTCCCTGTCCCTGCTCCAGGGCATCTTCCCGTTCGTCTTCATCCTGCTCTTCCTGGCCCCCGCCTTCTTCCCGCAGGAGCTGCTCGTGCCCGTGCTGCGCGACGCCTCCGTCTACAACCCACTGACCTACATCGTCGAGGCCGTCCGCGCGCTGCTGGCGGGCGACCCGTCGCTCGGGAACGCCTGGGCGGGGCTCGCGGCGGCGTTCGCGCTCGCGGTCGCCACGACGTTGCTCGCCACGTTCGCCCTCAGGGAGCGGCTGCGCACCCAGTGAGCGCGCTCGCCCACTCCCCGTCGCTGCTGGTAATCGGCGCGCTCTGGCGCCGGTCGCTCTACGAGGTCCTGCGGGTCCGCGGAGCGCTCCTGCCGGCCACCATCGCGCCGGTCGTCTTCCTGCTCGGCACCACGGGTCAGTTCGGCCGGCTGACCGGACTCGACGGCTTCCCCACCGACTCCTACATCTCCTGGGTGGTCCCGCTCTCCTGCCTCCAGGGCGCGGGCTTCGCCGGCGCCGCGACGGGCGTGAACCTGGCGCGCGACATCGAGCAGGGGCTGTTCGACCGCTTCCTCGTCGCGCCCGTGCCGCGAAGCGTGCTGCTCGTCGGCCCGATCCTCGGCGCGGTCACGCGCTCGCTCGTGCCCGCCACGGCCGTCCTGCTCGTCGGGCTGGCGCTCGGGGCCGAGCTGCCCGGCGGGGCGCTCGGGTTGTTGGCGCTCTACGTGGCCGCGGCGGCGTTCTGCGCCATCGCGGGCCTGTGGGGCATCTTCATGGCCGTGACCTTCAAGACCCAGCAGGCCGGCCCGCTCATGCAGCAGGGCGTCTTCCTCGCGGTCTTCCTCTCGACCGCCTACACGCCGCAGGCGCTGCTGACCGGCTGGCTCGGGGAGGTCGCGGAGCTGAACCCGGTCACGCACGTGCTCGAGCTGGGCCGCCAGGCGACGGTGGTGGGGATCGAGCCGAGCTTGGCGCACACGCAACCGGGGCTCATCGCGCTGGCGGGCATGGGACTGGTCTTCGGTGCGCTGTGCCTGTTCGGGCTGCGGCGGATGGGGCGCTAGCAGGCCCCGCCCGGCGCTCGCGGCAAGATCCTCCTGACCAACGAAGGAGAAGACGATGACGAGTTGGAGTTTCGAGCCGGGCCACACCGAGGCGGCGTTTCGAGCCCGGCACATGATGGTGACCTGGGTGCGCGGCCTCTTCAAGGATGTCCACGGTCGGATCGAGTGGGATCGAGACGATCCGCTGTCGACCACCTTCGAGGGGACGATCGACGCCCGCAGGCTGTGGACGGGCGAGGCCGATCGCGACGAGCACCTGCGAAGCGCCGACTTCTTCGACGTCGAGCGCGAGCCGACGATCAACTTTCGCGGGCGGGTCTCGGAGCGCACGGGCGACACGCACTTCAAGGCGCTGACGGACCTGACCATCCGCGGTGTGACCCGGCAGGTGACTCTGGACGTCGCCTATCTCGGCCAGTGGGCGACGCCCTACTGGGTCGGAGACGAGAACCGCGGCACGATGCGTCGGATCGGCTTCGAAGCGACGACGACCCTCAACCGTCACGACTTCGGCGTCTCGTGGCAGGACGAGATGCCCGGAGGCGGCGTGGTGGTGAGCAACGAGATCGCCCTCACGCTCGACGTCGAGGCGATCAGCGACGAGGACATGCGCACGGTGGGAGAGGATGCGGCGATCTACTCCCCGCGCGAGCTGCCCACCGAAGCGCGGGCCGGAAGCCCCGACGCGGGCGCTTAGCGCCCGCGTCGCTCGACCTGCCGATGAGGGAGTTAACCGGACCGCCGCACCGCCGCAACGTGAGGGAGCTCGACACGCTCGAGGCGTTCCTCGCCGCGCATGGCGGCGGCCTGCGCGACGTCGCGGTGCAGGGAGTGGACCTCACGAAGGCCGACGTGGACTGGGACAGCGTCGACGTTGGGTCGACCCTCTTCCTCGGCTGCCGGTTCCCCAGCGACGAGGTCCAGGTGAAGCTCCAAAGCCGTGGGGCGCTCGTCTTTCCGCGACTCGCCGAGCGGCCCTACAACCCTTATCGGAAGAGCCTCTACACGCCCACGGAGTTGACCGAGCGCTGCGACTGGGCCGGCGCCTGGAACGGTAGGGACCGCCACATCCACGAGTGGTACGTCAAGGTGGGCAGGCACCTGCCCGACATCGCGGAGGCGCTGGCGCAGGCGAATCCACGACTTCGCCATCGACGATGCCCTCGGCGACCTGATCGGTGAGTCGACCGACGCGTCTGGCCCGGCGCATCGTAGGGATCATGGGCGGACACGCGAAGCAACGAGACTCCGAGGCGTACGCCCGTGCCGCACGCGTGGGGTGGCTGCTGGGCCGCGATCACCTCGTGGTCACGGGCGGAGGTCCCGGGATCATGGAGGCGGGGAACCTCGGCGCGTACCTCAGCGACCGAAGCGAAGCGGAGCTCGGGGCGGCGCTCGAGGTCCTGAGCCGCTCACCCTCGCCCGAGGATCCCGACTACCAGGCCGTCGCCGAGGAGGTTCTTGGCAGGTTTCCAGCGGGCCAGGCCAGCCTGGCGGTGCCCACCTGGTTCTACGGCTTTCGAGCCGATCAATCTCTTCGGATCCAACATCGCCAAGTACTTCTCCAACAGCATCCGCGAGGACGGACTGCTGGCGATCTGCCTTCACGGCATCGTCTTCGCCGAGGGATCGGCCGGGACCGTGCAGGAGGTCTTCATGGATGCCGCCCAGAACCACTACACGACCTTCGATCACCGAAGTCCGATGGCCTTTCTGGGCCGTGAGCGCTACGAGCCCTCGAAGGGGTTCGGCGTCTACCCGACTCTCCTCGCCGAGGCGTCCGACTACGCCGACCTCCTGATGCTGTCGGATTCGCCCGACGAGGTCGCTGCCTTCATCCGTCGGTCAGCGCCAGGGGCGGCTTGACGGCGGCTCCGGGGTCGTCTCAGGAGCGCGGCGTAGCGCTTCTCGGACCGATGGCCATCCGGGCGATGGAGACGCGCGGTCAGCCGGGCGACGTCCCGGCGCCGACGGCGGCGATCTCGACGAGCGCGCCGAGGCCGTCGAAGTCGGACGGATTGCGGGTGTAGAGGGGAAGCTCCGCAGCGAGTGCCGTAGCGGCGATCAGAAGGTCGAGCGCTCGCTTCCCGCGCGCCTTGCGACCCGCCCTGGCAACCTCGGCGTACAGCCGGCCGTAGGCCCTCGCCGCGGCGGCATCGAACGGGAGGGCGTCGAACGTCGTCTCTGCCCGCTGGAGACGCTCCTGGCGGCGAGCGCGCTCGGTCGGGTCGTCGGTGGCGTGGGGACCGGCGGCGAGCTCGGCCATGGTGACGGCGGCGACGGCGAGCTCCGCGGGAAGAACGTCGGGAGCGACCCGCTCGAGATCGATCACGACCGAGGTGTCTACGAGGCCCCGGGACCTCGGCGCCTCAGGCACGCGGCGCCGGATCCGGATCGGCCAAGCGGTCGATGTCCGTGCGAAACCACTCGGCGTCGATCGCCGGAGCGTGGGCGAAGGCGGCCAGAGCCGCGTCGCGGCTCACGAACCGATGCCGCCTAACGGGGGTCAGGTCGCCGACCGGTGCACCGTTTCGCGTCACGATGAAGCTCTCTCCGGCGTCCAGCGCGCGCATCACGTCGCCGCTCTCGTTGCGCAGCTGTCGCTGGGTGAGCCGGCGGACCATAAGACCTGTATCGTAGCACGCGTGCTACGGAAGCGCGGCCTCGCGTAGAAGAGGCAGGGCACTACTCTGAACCCATGGCCACCTCGGCGAGCGCCGTCCTTTCCGACCTCCAGCTCGCGACCCTGGCCGAGCACGGCGAGGAGCGCACCGCCGCGGTCGGTGACACCCTGTTCGAGGTCGGCGACGAGCGCTACCCGTTCATCGCCATCCTCGAGGGCGAGGCCGCCGTGCAGAACGCCGCGGGGCAGGAGATCGTCCGCCACGGACCCTCCGGCTTCCTGGGTGAGGTGAACCTCCTCTCCGGCCAGACCGTCTTCCTCACCGCGGTGACCACCCAGCCCATGCGCTACATCGCCGTCGAGCGCGAGGCGCTGCGCCCCCTGCTCGTCGAGGACGCCTCGCTGGCCGACCTGCTGCTGTCGACCTTCATGCGCCGCCGCGAGGCGATCCAGGGCCTCGAGGACGTCGGGGTCGAGGTGGTCGGTCCGCGCTCGTCTCCGCCGACGCGGCGGCTCGTCGAGTTCGCCAGACGGTCGCGGCTGCCCTACGTATGGCGCGATCCCGAGCACGGCGAGGACCCGGAGGCGCAGGAGATCTTGGACGCCCTCGAGCCGGATCAGCTCCCGCTCGTGCGGCTGCCGGGCGGACCCGAGCTGCTCAATCCGAGCAACGGCGAGCTGTCTAGGGCGCTCAACATCGGCCTGACGCTGGCTCCGCGGGAGGAGGTCGACCTGGTCGTGGTCGGCGGCGGCCCCGCCGGACTGGGCGCGGCGGTCTACGGCGCCTCGGAGGGCCTCGAGACGCTCGTGGTCGAGAGCACGGCCCTCGGCGGACAGGCGGGCGCGTCGCGGCGCATCGAGAACTATCTCGGCTTCCCCGCCGGCATCAGCGGCAACGAGCTGACGAGCCGGGCGATCACGCAGGCGCGCAAGTTCGACGCGAGAACGGCCACGCCCTACCGCGCGCTCGCCGTCGAACCGGGCTCGGATCGCCACATCGTGCGCCTCGAGGACGAGCACGAGATCGCGGCGCGCGCCGTTGTGCTGGCCACCGGAGCGGAGTACCGCCGCCTGCCGGTGGCCGACCTCGAGTCCTACGAGGGCATCAGCGTCTTCTACGCCGCCGGTCCTCCGGAGGCGCAGCGCTGCACCGCGACACGGGTCGCAGTCATCGGCGGCGGGAACTCGGCGGCGCAGGCCGCTATCTGGCTGGCTCGCGGCGGTGCGCTCGTGACCCTGCTGCACCGCCGCGGTGACCTGTCCGAGACGATGTCCGACTATCTGATCGTCGACCTCGAGCGCT
>CADCVU010000212.1 GCA_902806245.1 uncultured Solirubrobacterales bacterium | reverse complement strand
GTGTGGTGCAGGCTCGAGTCCCGCAGGTAGGAGCTCTGCCCGCCGTCGCCGAGCATGTGGAAGTGGATCGGGTAGCGGCGCAGGATGCCGCGCTGGCCCATCCGCTCGAGCTCGGCGCCCTCGACCCGCGCGACGCCGCCGTTCATCACCATCACCTGGCCGCCGAAGCCCTCGGCGCTCGAGATTGCCTCGCCCTCGACGGTGACGTTGCGCGAGAGCAGCGCGACCTCGGCCCGCTCGTCGACCGCCCTGCCGTCGAAGGTCTGGACGGTGCCGAAGTGCCCGTGCTCGAGCTGGCGGTCGAGCGTGACCACGTTGCCCGAGACCCCGGTGACCGTGGCCTCCTCGTCCTGGCTCTGGTCGAAGTCCGTCGAGGCGATGGCGATCCGGTCGCCGGGGCGCCAGTCGGGGGTCTCGGAAAGGGTGAGCCGGTTCGAGCCGCGCACCGCGGTCGCGCCCAGCTTGGTCCAGCCGAGGCGCTGCTCGCCGTGGAGCTCGAGCGTGCCGCCCGCGACGGCTCGGGGAGCCCGCGCGCCAGTTGAAGTCGATCCGTGGATCGGTGCGCTTGAGCGCGATACGCTGCAGCCCCTGGTCGTCGAAGTAGCTGGCCGCCAGCCCGCGGCCGCCGGTCTCGGCGGCCCTGCGCGCGCTCGGGCTCGGGAGCGGGGCCGTGGCCGGAGAGGGCGGCAACCACCGTTCCCAGGATGGCGAGGAGGACGACTCGGGTTCCCGCGCTGCCCCTGCGCTCCACCCAGGGCTCCCTTGCGTGCATCGCCACGGTGCGGTTATCGGCGGCGGCGTCGTGGGCCTTAGCGCCGGGCGCCGGGTGGACGCAGGGGCGGGGGCCCGGGTCGTCTGCTTCAATAGGGTGCTCTCATGCCCAAGATGAAGTCGCACTCCGGCGCCAAGAAGCGCTTTAAGGTCACCGCCAGCGGGAAGATCCGCGGACGCCACGGCATGACCAGCCACATCCGCGTGAAGAAGAACGCCAAGCGCCAGCGGCGACTCGCTCAGGACCTCCTCGTCTCCAAGGCCGACGAGCCGCGGGTCAGGGACCTGCTGGGCCGATGAGCCGGGTCAAGCGCTCCGTTCACGCGCGCAAGAAGCGCCGCGCCACGCTCGAGCGGGCCAAGGGCTACCGCGGCGACGCGCACAAGAGCTACCGCAAGGCCAAGGAGGCGCTGCTCAAGGCCGACACCTACGCCTACCGCGACCGGCGCAACCGCAAGCGGGACTTCCGCCGGCTGTGGATCACCCGCATCAACGCCGCGGCGCGTCAGGAGGGGCTGACCTACGGACAGTTCATGCACGGCCTCAAGCTGGCCGAGGTCGAGGTCGACCGCAAGATCCTCGCCGACATCGCCGTCCGCGATCCCGAGACCTTCCGACGTTTTGTCGAGCGCTCCCGCGAGGCGGCGGCTGCCTGACCGCTCGGCACGGCAGACGGCTCGGACCTCGGGGGCGCCGCTGCGGCGCCCCTTTTTCGTTCTCCCAGGACCCACGGCATGATCACCTCACCCGACAACGACAAGCTCAAGCTGATCCGCCGGCTGGCCGACCGCCGGCACCGGCGGCGCACGGAGTTGTTCGTGGCCGAGGGGGAGGATCTGGTCGACGCCGCGGCGGCGGCCGGCCACGAGCCCGAGTTCGTGCTGGTCGCCGGGGTCGACGTCGAGCCGCGGCTGCTCGCGGAGGTCAGCGCGCTCGGGTCGGGCTCGCGCGTGGCAGGGGTCTATCGCCAGCGCTTCTCGGCGCCCGGCGGTGCGCTCTCGGTGTACCTGCACGGGGTGGCAGACCCCGGCAACGTCGGAGCGACCGTGCGCTCGGCCCACGCGCTCTGCGACGGTCCGGTGGTGCTCGGACCGGGCTGCGCCGATCCGCACGGGCCCAAGGCCGTACGAGCCAGCATGGGCTCGATCTTCGCGCGGCCACCCGCACGGGCCACGGTCGGGGAGCTCTCCGGAACGCTGCTCGCGCTCGAGCGCGGAGCGTCGCGGTCGCTCGACGACCTCGGCGCCGAGGGGCTCGAGCCGCCGGTCGTCCTCTGCCTCGGGGCCGAGCGCGACGGTCTGCCCGCCGCGGTGCGCGAGCGCGCCGCGGCGCGGGCCGAGATCCGGCTGCGCCCCGACGGCCCCGACTCGCTCAACGTGGCCATGGCCGCGACCGTCGCGCTGTACGCCCTGGGCGGGGGAAGGGCCCCCGCCGGGGCATCTAGGATGGCCGCTCATGGCTGAGCCCGCCGCCAAGCGCCGCCTCGAGGAGCTGAGCGCGGAGGCGGAGGCCGCTCTCGGTGCCGCACGCTCGAGCGCCGAGCTCGAGGAGCTGCGCGTGCGCTACCTCGGGCGCCGGTCCGAGTTGACCGCGACTCTGCGCTCGATCCGCGAGCTGCCGGCCCCCGAGCGCGGACCCGTCGGCCAGGCCGCCAACTCGGTGCGGGTGCGCCTCGAGGAGCTGATCGCCGAGCGCGGCGCGGCGCTCGAGGCGACCGAGCTCGACCGGCGCCTCGAGCAGGACCGCCTCGACGTGACCCTCCCGGGCGACCCGCCGCTGCCCGCCGGTCACCTGCACCTGGTCACCCAGATCCGGCGCGAGCTCGAGGACGTCTTCGTGGGGCTCGGCTTCGAGGTCCTCGAGGGCCCGGAGGTCGAGTACGAGTACTACAACTTCACCGCGCTCAACCACCCGCCGTCGCACCCGGCCCGGCTGCCCGGCGACACCTTCTACCTCTCCGACGACGTGCTCCTACGCACCCACACCTCGCCGATGCAGATCCGGGCCATGGAGTCGCGCCCACCGCCGATCTACGTCGTCGTGCCCGGGCGCGTCTACCGCCCCGACACCCCCGACGCGACGCACGTGCCGATGTTCCACCAGCTCGAGGGGCTGGCCATCGACGAGGGCGTGACCCTGGCCGATCTCAAGGGGACCCTGCGCGAGTTCGCCCGGGCCATGTTCGGACCCGGCCAGGAGGTCCGGCTGCGGCCCGGCTACTTCCCGTTCACCGAGCCGAGCGTCGAGGTCGACGTCTCGTGCTTCGCCTGCCACGGCACGGGCGCCGTCGGCTCGGAGCGCTGCCCGACCTGCAAGGGGGAGGCGTGGATCGAGATCCTCGGCGCGGGGATGGTCGACCCCAACGTGCTCGGCTACGTGGCCGAGTCGGGGTACGACCCCGAGCGCGTGCAGGGCTTCGCCTTTGGGATGGGGATCGAGCGGATCGCCATGCTCCGCTACGGCGTGCCCGACCTGCGGATGCTGTGGGAGAACGACGTGAGGCTGCTCGAGCAGTTTGGGGCATGAGGGTACCGTTCGCGTGGCTGCGGTCGCTCTGCGACCCCGGCCTGGGCGCGGCCGAGGTCGGTGAGCTGCTGACCATGGCCGGCGTCAAGGTCGAGCGGCTCCACCGGATCGGGGTGGGCGATCCCGCCGCCTTTGTGGTCGGGCGGGTGGTCGAGGCCGAGCGTCACCCGAACGCCGACCGGCTGTCGGTGTGCACGGTCGACGACGGCTCGGGTGAGCCGCGGACGATCGTCTGCGGGGCGCCCAACGTGGCCGCGGGACAGACCGTGGCGGTGGCGCTGCCCGGCGCGGTCATGCCCGACGGGACCGAGCTCGGCGAGGCCAAGCTGCGGGGCGTGCGCTCGAGCGGGATGATCCTGGCCGAGGACGAGCTGGCCATCGGCGAGGACCACAGCGGCATCCTCGTGCTCGACAACGGCGCCGCTCCGGGCGAGCCGCTGGCGGCCGCGCTCCCGATCGCCGACGAGGTCATCGAGCTCGAGATCACCCCGAACCGTCCGGACGTGATGGGGGTCTACGGCGTTGCGCGTGAGGTGCACGCGGTCACCGGGGCCGCGCTGGCCGAGGACCCGGCGGCGACCGATGCGCCCGCGTCGGGCTCCGACCACGCCTCCGACCACGCGAGCGTCGAGATCGTCGACCCCGACATCTGCCCGCGCTTCACGGCGCGGGTCTTCGAGGACGTGCGGATCGGCCCCTCGCCGCCGTGGCTCAAGCAGCGCCTGACCGCCGCGGGCCAGCGGCCGATCTCCAACGTGGTCGACATCACCAACTACGTGATGCTCCTGCTCGGTCAGCCGCTGCACGCCTTCGATCTCGACCGGGTGCGCGGGCGGTCGATCGTCGTGCGGCGGGCACGCGAGGGCGAGAGCATGGTCACGCTGGACGGGACCGAGCGCGCCTTCTCGCCGGAGGTGGCGCTGGTGTGCGACGCCGAGGGGCCGAGCGGGATCGCCGGGATCATGGGCGGAGCGGTCTCCGAGGTCTCGGCCGAGACGACGCGCGTGCTGATGGAGTCGGCGACCTGGGTCGGCCCGAACATCATGCGCAGCTCGCGGGCGCTCGGGCTGCGGACCGAGGCCTCGGCGCGCTTCGAGAAGGGTCTGCATCCGGACCTGGCGCTCGCCGCGCAGCGCCTCGCCGCCAAGCTCATGGTCGAGCTCTGCGGGGCGCGGCTGGTGGCCGGGACGATCGACGCCCATCCACGGCCGGCTTCGCCGCGGACGGTCGCGGTGCGCCCCGAGCGGATCGGGTCGGTGCTCGGCGAGGCGGTGGGCGAGGACGAGGTGCGCGAGGTCCTGCAGCGGCTCGGCTTCGAGACGGCCGGCGACGAGGACGTCGGTTCCGGGCGGGTCGAGGTCTCGGTGCCCCCGTTCCGCGACGGCGACGTGCAGCGCGAGGCCGACCTGATCGAGGAGGTCGCGCGCATCCACGGTCTCGACCGCCTGCCGGCCTCGCTCCCTGCTCGCCGCAGCGCCGTGGGGCGCCTGACTCCCGCGCAGAGGCTGCGCCGGCGCCTCGAGGACGCGCTGCGCGACCGCGGGCTGAGCGAGATCGTGGCCTACAGCTTCACCTGCGCCCAGGCGCTGCAGCGGTTGCGGCTCGACGAGTCCGAGGCGCTTCGGATCCGCAACCCGCTGAGCGAGGACGGCGCGCTGCTGCGGCCGCTGCTGCTCCCGGGGCTGCTCGATGCGGCCCGGCGCAACGCCGCGCACGGGCGCGCGGGCCTGGCCCTGTTCGAGTCGGCGCATGTGTACGCGACCGGCTCTGAGCCCGCCGCCTCGAGCTCTCCGCGCGGGGGACGGCCCGCGGACGAGCGCCATCACCTGGCCGGCCTGCTCACCGAGGCCGCGCCGGCGACCTGGCGCGCCGAGGCGCGGCCCGCCGATCTCTACGCGGCGCGGTCCGTGGTCGAGGCGCTGTTGGAGGTGGCCGGCGTGCCGTGGCGCGCGGATCGCGCCGCGCCGGGTGCCCATCCCTTTCTCCACCCGGGCCGCGCGGCGACCGTCGTGGCCGCGGATGGCCGGCAGCTCGGCTGGCTCGGCGAGCTGCACCCGCTCGTGGCCCGCGACTGGGAGGTTCCCGCGGTGGCCGTCTTCGAGTTCGACGCGGGCGCCCTGAGCGAGCTCGCGCCGGACGCGGACGAGCGCGGCTACCGCGATCTCACGAGCTTCCCGGCCGTGACCCAGGATCTCGCGGTCGTCGTCGCCGAGGACACGAGCGCAGCGGAGGTCGAGCGGGCGGTGCGTGCGGGCGGGGGAGAGCTCCTGCGCTCCGTGCGGCCCTTCGACCTCTATCGCGGCGACCAGCTCGGCCCGGGGCGCAAGTCGCTGGCCCTGCGGCTCGAGTTCCGCGCGCCGGACCGGACCCTGACCGAGTCCGAGGTGGCCGGGCGCCGGGCGGACATCGAGGCCGCGCTGGACGAGATCGGAGGTGGCCTGCGTGGCTAGGGTCGCGGTCGTCGGCGCGGCGGGCTTCGCTGGCGCCCTGTGCGCGGCCATCGTCGAGCGCCATCCCGGCCTCGAGCTCACGGCCACCACGGCGCGCTCGGACGCGGGCCTGCGCCTCGATCAGGTCTATCCGCGCCACCGCGTCTCCCTCGAGCTCGAGACCTTCGACGCCGACCGGGTGGCCGAACGCGCCGACGCCGCACTGGTGGCCTACCCGCACGGAGCGGCGGCGCCGGTGGTCCAGGCCCTGCTCGACCGCGGCCTCAAGGTCGTCGACCTGTCGGCCGACTTCCGTCTCGACCGCGCCCGGTACGAGCGTTACTACCAGACTCACGAGGCGCCTGACCTGATCGAGGAGGCCGAGTACGGGTTGCCCGAGATCGGGCACCGGGACAGCGTGCGCGAGGCCGACCTCGTGGCCGGGCCGGGTTGCTACCCGACCGCCACCCTGCTCGCCCTGTGGCCACTGCGCGAGCTCGCCCGCGACGCCGTCGTCGACGCGAAGTCGGGGGTCTCGGGAGCGGGCCGCGAAGCCACGGGGACCACGCACTTCGTCTCGGTCGCCGAGAACGTGGCCGCTTACAAGGTCGACGGGCACCGCCACCGCGCCGAGCTCGAGCACGAGTTCGCAGAGGCTGGATTCCCGATCACCTTCACCCCGCACCTGCTCCCGATCGACCAGGGGTTGCTGGCCTCGTGCTACGTCACGCCGAAGCGTGAACTGTCGGCCGACGACGTACGCGAGCTCTTCGCCGAGGCCTACGCTGACGAGCCGTTCGTCGAGCTCGCCGAGGGCCCTCCGGGCGTGCGCGACGTGCGCGAGACCAACCTCTGCCGGTTGCACGCCACCGTCGAGCACGCGACGGGGCGGGTGCTGGTCTTCGCGGCGATCGACAACCTGTGGAAGGGCGCCGCCTCCCAGGCCGTGCAGGACCTCAACCTGATGCTCGGGCTTGCCGAGGAGCAGGGGCTCGGGGCGACCGCGACGCGGCGCGCCGCCCCGGCCCCGTCGGTCGTCTCGACCGCCCAGGTGCCCTCGTGAGCGGGGCACCGGCTCCTCTCGGAGCGCCCGCGTCCGGCGCCGAGACGGCCGGCTTCTTCCGCTCCCGTTGGGTCGAGCGACCGACCTCCGCACGCGAGCTCGAGCCCGGCACCCTGCCGCGCGGCTTTCGGGCCGCGGGCGTCGCGGCCGGGCTGAAGCGCCGCGGACTCGACGTCGGCGTGGTCGTCTCCGACGAGCCCGACACCACCTCGGCCGCGCGATTTACCACCAACGCCCTGGTCGGAGCGCCGGTCGCGGTCTCCGCCGAGGGCGCCGTCGACGGTCTGCGCGCGGTCGTGGCCAACTCCGCCTACGCCAACGTCTCCGACGGCGAGCGCGGCATGGCCACCGCGCGCGAGTCCCAGGCCGTCGCGGCCGACCTGCTCGACGTCGCCGCCGAGCAGGTCGGCCTCGCCAGCACCGGAAAGGTCGCCGTGGAGCTGCCGCAGGAGCGCCTGATCGAGGGGATCGCCAACGCGGTGGCCAACCTGGGCGACGACGGCCTCGGGTTCTCGGAGGCGATCCTCACCACCGACCGCGGCCCCAAGCGCGCCTCGCTCGCGCTCGAGCTGCCGTCCGGGAGCGTGCGCCTCGCTGCCCAGGCCAAGGGTGCGGGCATGATCTCGCCGAACTTCGCCACCATGCTCTGCTTCGTCCAGACCGACGCCGCCCTCGCCGCCGAGACCCTCGACCTGCTGATCGGCGTCTGCGTTAAGCGCTCCTTCGACCGCATCTCCGTCGACGGACAGCTCTCCACCAGCGACACGGTCTACGCCCTGGCGAGCGGGGCCAGCGGGGTCCGGGTCGAACAGGAGACCGAGGACGAGCTGCGCTTCGGCCAGGCGCTCGATGCGCTGCTGCGCCAACTCGCGCTGGAGATCGTGTCCGACGGGGAGGGCGCGAGCCGGGTGGGGCGGGTCGTGGTCCGTGGGGCCGACGAGCTGGTCGAGCCGGTGGCGCGCGCGGTCGCGGACTCGCCGCTGGTCAAGACCGCCCTTCACGGGGGCGACCCCAACTTCGGCCGCATCCTCCAGGCCGCGGGCCAGGCCCTCGCCGGCCGCGCGCCCTTCGTCGTCGACCTCGAGATCGAGGGCCGGCGCGTGGCCTCGGCCGGGCAGGAGCACGAGATGTCGGCCGAGGAGTGGGCCGCGTTGGAGCAGGCCGTGACCGGCCCGGAGGTCGAGATCGAGCTGACCGTGCCCGGATCGGGCGGCGAGACCGAGGTCTTCTTCTCCGACCTGAGCCACGAGTACGTGTCGATCAACGCCGACTACTCGACGTGAGTGACGCCCTTCCGCACCTCGAGGCCCGCCCGCGCGACGTCGCGACGCTGCTCGAGGCGCTGCCCTACATCCGCGAGTTCCACGGCCGCACGATCGTCATCAAGTACGGCGGCGCGGCCATGACCGACCCCGAGCTGCGCGAGGACTTCGCCCGCGACGTCGTGCTGCTCAAGTACGTCGGCATGAACCCGATCGTCGTGCACGGCGGCGGCGCGGAGATCACGCGCTACATGGAGCGGCTGGGCATGGAGGTCGAGTTCGTGGACGGGCTGCGCGTGTCGAACGCGGAGACCGTGGAGGTGGCCAAGATGGTCCTGGTCGGCAAGCAGAACAAGGACATCGTCCTGCGCCTGAGCCGTCACGGCCAGGCGGCCATCGGCCTGTGCGGCGACGACGGCTCGCTGTTTCGTACCCGCAAGGCGATGACCGGCGAGCGCGACCTGGGCTTCGTGGGCGAGATCGAGCACCTCGACGTCGACGTGATCAACCACGTCGCTGCCGACTACATCCCGGTGATCGCCTCGGTCGGCGCCGACGCCGAGGGCAACTCCTACAACGTCAACGCGGACACCGCCGCGGGCGCGGTGGCCGAGGCCATGGAGGCGGAGAAGATCATCTTCCTGACCGACGTCGAGGGATGGCTCCAGTCGCCGCCCGACCCGGCGACGCTGGTCTCGGTGACCACCGCCGCCGAGCTCGACCGGATGATCGCCGACGTCGCGGGCGGTATGCGCCCGAAGCTCGAGTCCTGCCGCGACGCCGTCCGCGGCGGCGTGTCGAGTGCGCACATCGTCGACGGGCGGGTGCCGCACTCGTTGCTGCTCGAGCTCTTCACCGACGAGGGGATCGGCACGAAGGTATGTCCCTGAGCACCGCTGCGAGCACCCTGGCCGAGCTCGAGGCCCTCGAGCGCGAGGCGCTCATGCCGACCTACGCTCGCCTGCCCGTGGCCTTTGCCCGCGGCGAGGGCACCTGGCTCTACGACGCCGACGGCCACGCCTACCTCGACTTCCTGGCCGGAATATCGGTGGCCCAGCTCGGCCACGCTCATCCTCGGCTGGTCGCGGCGATCCAGGAGCAGGCGGCGCGTCTGCTGCACGTGCCGAACCTGTTCTACTCGGAGCCGGGCCTGCGACTGGCCCGGCGGCTGTCGGCGTGCTCGCTGGGCGGCAAGGTCTTCTTCGCCAACTCAGGGGCCGAGGCCAACGAGTGCGCGATCAAGCTCGTGCGCCGCCACCGCCCGCGCGGGGAGATCGTCGTGCTCGAGCACGCCTTCCACGGCCGCACGCTCGGCGCCCTCTCGGCCACCCCCGCGCCGGCCAAGCAGGAGCCGTTCGAGCCGCTCGTCCCGGGGTTTCGGGTCGTGCCCCGCGAGGATTCCGTCGCCCTCGACGAGGCGGTCGGCGAGCACACCGCGGCGGTCTTCGTCGAGCCGATTCAGGGCGAGTCGGGCATCCACCCGATCGCTGCCGATGTCATCGCCGCCGCCCGTGAGGCGTGCGCGCGCAGCGGCGCGCTGCTGGTGTTCGACGAGATCCAGTGCGGGACCGGACGGACCGGGACGCTGTGGGCCTACGAGGGACTCGGCGTCCGCCCCGACGTGATGACCGTCGCCAAGGGACTCGGCGGCGGGCTTCCCGTCGGCGCCTGCGTTACCACCCCGGAGCTCGGCGACGTCTTCCGCCCGGGCGACCACGGCTCGACCTTCGCGGGCGGACCGCTCGTGGCCGCGGCGGCCTCGACGGTGCTCGACGTCGTCGACGACGAGCACTTCCTGACCGAGGTCACCGCCAAGGGGGAGCGCCTCGCCGCCGGTCTGCGTGACCTCGGCCTCAGCGACGTGCGCGGCCGCGGTCTCATGCTCGCCTTCGCGCACGAGGATGCGCCCGCGCTGATGCGCCGGCTGCTGCTCGAGCACCGGCTCGTGCTCAACGCCACCGGGCCGGACTCGGTGCGCCTGCTGCCGCCGCTCACGGTCTCGACCGAGGAAATCGACGAGGCGCTCGCGCGTCTCGGCGCCGCCCTGGGATGAGCTCCGAGGAGGCGGTCCGCAACCCGATCTTCGCGCGGGTCTACGACCGCGTCAGCGGCCGGGCCGAGGACGCGGGCCAGCGCGAGCACCGCCGCGAGCTGCTCGACGGCCTCAGCGGCCGCGTCGTCGAGGTGGGGGCCGGCAACGGACTCAACTTCGCCCACTACCCGCCGGCCGTCGAGGAGGTGCTCGCGATCGAGCCCGAGCCCTTCCTGCGCGAGCGGGCCCGGGCGGCCGCGGCGAGTGCGCCGGTCGCGGTGCGCGTGCTCGACGGCACCGCCGAGCGCCTGCCCCTCGACGACGCCTCGGCCGACGCCGCGGTGCTCTCGCTCGTCCTCTGCACGGTCCCCGACCAGTCCGCCGCGCTCGCGGAGCTGCGCCGCGTCCTGCTCCCAGGCGGGGAGCTGCGCTTCTACGAGCACGTGCGCTCCGAGCGCGCTGGCTTCGCGCGGTTCCAGGAGGTGGCGGACCTCATCTGGCCCCGCATCGCAGGCGGATGTCACACCGCTCGCGACAGCGGGCGGGCGATCGCCGCGGCGGGGTTCGAGCTCGAGCGCTGCCGGCGCCTCACCTTCCGCCCGTGCTCGATGATCGCGCCGATCGCCCCGCACGTGCTGGGCCGCGCCCGGCGCCCCTAGCTCGCTCTCCGGAAGGGAGCCCCGCCTGGGGACTCCGCAGGCCTCCGGAGCCCATCGCCGCCGTCGCAACCGAACGCGTGACGCAGGTCACTCTGCGCGCCTCCGCCGTTGCTAATCTGAGTCAAACACGCTTAGATTACCCGCACCAGAACCGGCGAGAAAGAGCTTCCCTAATGCCTGACTTTCCTACCCTTGGCGGTCCCTCGCACCTCTGCGACCTGTGCGCCCAGCGGCCGGCCCGGGTCCGCATCCGCTTTCAGAACGGCCCCACCACCGGTGAGGCCACGCTATGCGAGCGCTGCGCTCGCCGTGCCTCCCAGGAGGGCGGCGCAGCCCTTGCCGGAGGCGGTCGTCCCGGCGGTCCCTTCGGTGCCGAGCAGAGCGCCGACGAGCACCCGTCCGCGACGCCGGCGCTCGACGGCTTCGGCCGTGACCTGACCGCCGAGGCGGCGGCCGGGCGCATCGACCCCGTGATCGGCCGCGACGCCGAGATCGAGCAGACCGTCGAGATCCTCTCCCGGCGGCGGAAGAACAACGCCGTGCTGATCGGCGAGGCCGGCGTCGGCAAGACCGCGATCGCCGAGGGCCTGGCCCTGCGCATCCATCAGGGCGACGCCGACGACAGCCTCGAGGGTCACCGCGTGGTCGCGCTCGACCTCGCCGGCGCGTTGGCCGGATCTCAGTTCCGGGGCCAGTTCGAGCAGCGGATCAAGTCCGTGCTCGAGGAGGCCGCGCGGCCGGAGGCCAAGGTCATCCTGTTCATCGACGAGCTCCACACGGTCGTCGGCGCCGGCGGCGCCGAGGGCGCGATGGACGCCGCCAACATGCTCAAGCCGATGCTCGCGCGCGGCGAGTTGAGGGTGATCGGCGCCACGACGCTGGCCGAGTACCGCAAGATCGAGCGCGACGCCGCGCTGGCGCGGCGGTTCTCCGCGGTCACCGTGGAGGAGCCCTCGGTCGAGGAGACCGTGGACATCCTGCGCGGGCTGCGCTCGGGCTACGAGGCTCATCACGGCCTCGCGATCGCCGACGAGGCGCTCGTGGCCGCGGCGCGGCTCTCCGACCGCTACGTCTCCGAGTACCACCTGCCGGACAAGGCCATAGACCTGGTCGACCAGGCCGCCGCGCGGGTCCGCCTGCGTGGAGGCGACGGCCGCTCGGAGCTGGCGGTCGCCCGGGACGAGCTCGAGCGCGCTCGCGCCGACAAGGACGCCGCCGTGCACGCGGAGGAGTACGAGCGCGCCGGTGAGCTGAAAGGTCGCGAGCGCGAGCTCGAGGAGCGGGTGCGCCGGCTCGAGAGGGCGACCGGCGCCGACGACGTCGACACCCCGAGCGCCGAGGCCGCGGACCACGAGCCCAGGGCCGTGACCGAGACGGACGTGGCCGCCATCGTCGCCGCCCGCACCGGCATCCCGGTCGGCGAGCTCGTGGCCGCGGAGAGCGAGCGCCTGCAGGAGCTCGAGGACGACCTCCACGCGCGCGTAATCGGTCAGGACGAGGCCGTCGAGGTCGTCTCCGACACGATCCGGCGCGCTCGCGTCGGGCTCTCGGAGAGCGACAGGCCGCTCGGCACGTTCCTGTTCCTCGGCCCGACCGGCGTGGGGAAGACCGAGCTCGTCAAGGCGCTCTCGGAACGACTGTTCGCCACCGACAGGGCGCTCGTGCGCATCGACATGTCCGAGTTCCGCGAGCCGCACACCGTCGCGCGGCTGATCGGCTCGCCGCCCGGCTACGTCGGCTACGGCGAGGGTGGGCAGCTGACCGAGCCTGTGCGCCGGCGCCCGTACTCCGTCGTCCTGCTCGACGAGGTGGAAAAGGCGCATCCCGAGGTCTGGAACGTCCTGCTCCAGGTCATGGACGACGGTCGCCTGACCGACGGCGAGGGCCGGACCGTGGACTTCACGAACACCGTGCTCGTGATGACCTCAAACCTCGGCTCGGACAAGGCTCGCCGGGCCGTTGGGTTCGCCGCCGAGGCGGCGGCCCCGGACACCGAGCGCATGCTCGCCGCGGCCAAGGATGCTTTCCTGCCCGAGTTCCTAAACCGCATCGACGAGATCGTCACGTTCGCGGCGCTCACCCCCGAGCAGACCGAGCGCATCGCGCGGCTCATGGTCGACCGGGTCGCCGAGCGGCTGCGGTTCGAGCGCGAGATCGACCTCGAGGTCGACGACGCGCTGGTCGCCCGGCTCGCGCGCGACGGCTTCGACGAGGAGTTCGGGGCTCGGCCGCTCGCGCGGCACGTGCGCCGGACGCTCGAGAAGGAGCTGACCCGGGCCATCCTCGACGGCCGGCTCGGCGAGGGCGCACGAGTGCGGGCCGGCGCAGACGAGGCCGGCAGCGTGGTCCTCGAAGTAAAGGCCGCGCGCGCTCCGGCGCCCGAGCTCGTCGCCTCCTAGAGATCCGAGCCGGAGAAGCAGACGGCGAGGGGGCCCGTCGCGTCGAGCGGCGGGCCCTCCGTCGTTGCGCGCGAGGCGCGACGGAGTCCGCGTGATCCTTGCTCACGCCGCCTGGATTCCGGCCGGCGCCTCGCTAGGGTGACGGCTTCGATGGCCGCCGCCGACCCTCCCAACGCTCCGTTCGTGAAGACCGCCTCCTACGAGGCCGAGCCGCACGAGGTCGGGCGCGTGCTGCTCCTCTACTCGGGGGGGCTCGACACGAGCGTCATGCTCAAGTGGATCCAGGACGAGTACGAGGCCGAGGTAGTCGCGCTGACGGTGAACCTCGGCCAGCCCGGAGAGGACTACGAGGTCGTCCGCGGCAAGGCCCTCGACCTCGGCGCGCTCGAGTGCCGGGTCGTCGACGCGCGCGACGAGTTCGCCGAGTCCTACGTGCTCCCCGCGATCAAGGCCAACGCCCTCTACGGCGGCGGCTACCCACTGTTCACCGCGCTCGGGCGGCCGCTGATCGCCAAGCTCGCGGTCGCCGCGGCGCGCGAGACCGGCTGCGACACCATCGCCCACGGCTGCACCGGCAAGGGCAACGACCAGGTCCGCATCGAGGCCACGGTCGCGGCGCTGGCACCCGAGCTGCGGCTGATCGCCCCGGTCCGCGGCTGGCAGATGGGGCGCGAGGAGGAGATCGCCTACGCGCGCGAGCACGGGATCCCGGTCAAGGGCGGCACCGAGGCGCCGCCCTACTCGATCGACGACAACCTGTGGGGCCGCTCCTCCGAGGGCGGGCCGATCGAGGATCTCGCCGAGCCGCCCCGCGAGGACGTCTTCCAGCTGGTGACCCGGCCCGAGGAGGCACCGGACGAGCCGCAGCTCGTGGCGATCGAGTTCGAGCGCGGTCGCCCCGTCGCCCTCGACGGCGAGCGGCTCGGGCTCGTCGAGCTGCTCGAGCGCGCCGGCGAGCTCGGCGCCCGCCACGGCTGCGGGATCGTCGACCACATCGAGGACCGGATCGTCGGCCTCAAGGTACGCGACCTCTACGAGGCCCCGGCAGCGGCGCTGATCCTCACCGCCCACCGCGAGCTCGAGAAGCTGGTCAGCACGATCCATCAGAACAACTTCAAGCCGGGCCTCGACCGCCAGTGGGCCTTTCTGGCCTACGCCGGGCTCTGGCAGGAGCCCCTGCTCGGCGACCTCGACGCGTTCATGGACCGGGTCAACGACCAGGTCACCGGGGCGATCACCATGAAGCTGTTCAAGGGCAGTGCCACGGCGGTCGCACGCTCCTCGCCGAACGCGCTCTACGATCCCGCCCTGGCCGGCTTCGGCGAATCCGGGGGCCTCTTCTCGCAGACCGCCTCACCCGGCTTCATCGAGCTCTGGAGCCTTCAGTCGCGGATGGCTCACGGGCTCAGGAACCGAGAGGAGGGGGACTGATGGGAAAGGCGCGTTACACGGTTCTCGGCTGGGTGGTGTGGCAGATCGGCTCGCGGGTCGCGAAGCGCAAGGTCGCCGAGCAGCGGGTCAAGGTCGCATCCGCCGCGGTGGTGGCCCTGGCCGTCGCCGTGGCCCTGGCCCTCGCGCGCGCCACGGGGGACGAGTAACAACGGCCGGACTCCCCCGTCTGAGGTATCGATCCTCCGTTGCCCCGGAGGGCTCGACCGCCGAACGCCGTGAACGTCGCCACCCGCCTCCCGCACGACCCGAGCTCCGTCGCCGAAGCCCGCCACGCCGTGGACGGGCTCGACACCGCGCTCGACGATGAGACGATCGCCACCGTCCGGCTGCTGGTCTCGGAGCTCGTGACCAACAGCGTGCGCCACGGGCTGCCCGACGAGTCGGGCCACATCGAGCTTTTCGTCTCGGCCACGCGCGAGTCCGTCCGGGTCGAGGTCCTCGACGCCGGCGCCGGCTTCGCCCCACGGGCGCGCGTCGAGGGTCAGGACGCAGGCTCGGGGTGGGGGCTGCACCTGCTCGAGGTCCTCAGCCATCGCTGGGGCTCCGAGCACCATCGCGGCACGCGGATCTGGTTCGAGATCGACAAGCCGCCGGTCGCCGCCGAGACCTGACGCCTGGGAGGCTCAGACCACGCTGAGCTCGCCGCCGGCGAGAGAGGCCACATCGGCGCGAAAGGCGCTCGAGTCGCTGACGCGATAGTCGGGCCCGAGCACGAGCATCCGCTCGCCGACCTCGAGCACGAGCTCGTGGCGGCCCGGGAAGTGGCTCACGAGGTCCTTGAGGTCGTCGAGGAAGGCGGCCGGCACCGCGGCGGCGAGCTGGAGGCGCAGCCGTGCCGGCGCCGAGGCCGTGGCGGCCCTGGCGCTCGCCCGCTCGACCTCGTCCGGGCTCGGCGCGAAGGGCTCGACCTCCTGCACGACGATCTTGGTCTCGCCGCCCTCCTTGTGGTCGACGCGGCCGCGGAGCACCACCACCGAGTCGACGTCGAGCTTGTCCTCGTTGTCGGCGTAGGCGGAGCTGAAGACGAGGATCTCGACCTGGCCCTCGAGATCGTCGAGGGTGGCGAACATCATTGGCTCGCCCTTGCGGGTGCGGATGCGCTTGCACTCGGCGATCATGCCGCCGACCGTCACCCACTCACCGTCGCGTTTGTCCGCGAGCTCGGCCAGGCCGCAGTCGACGCGCGCCCGCAGGGCGGCGCGCACCTCCTTGAGCGGGTGGCTCGAGAGAAAGAGCCCGAGCGTCTCCTTCTCCCAGGCGTTCATGTCCTGCCGGCTGTCGGCCAGCGCGGGGACCGGCAGCTCCTGGCGAAACGGGTTGACCCCGTTGGGCGAGCTGCCGTTCGTACCCTCGGGCTCGTCGAAGTCGAAGATCGACCCCTGGCCGAGCAGGGCGTCCTGCTGGGTCTTCTGGCCCGCTCCCTGCGCCTGCTCGAGCACCGCGAGCATCCCGCTCCGCGTCGCGGAGGTCGAGTCGAGCGCGCCGCAGCGCACGAGCGACTCGATCGCCCGCTTGTTGACCGCACGGCAGTCGACGCGCTCGCAGAAGTCCCAGATCGAGCGGAAGGGGCCGCCCTCGGCGCGCGCGTTCAGCACGGCCTCGACCGCTGCGCCTCCCACGTTCTTGACCGCGTCGAGGCCGAAGCGGATCTTCGCGGCGGCGCCTTCGCCGTTTCCGCCCTCCTCGCGCAGGACCACGAAGTCGTGGCCGGATTCGTTGACGTCGGGCGGCATGACCTCGACCCCCATCTCCTCGCACCGCGATACGAAGAATGGGACCTTGTCCTTGGTCTGCATGACCGAGGAGATCAGCGCCGCCATGTACTCGGCCGGGTGGTTGGCCCGCAGCCACGCCGTGCGGTAGGAGATCAGCGCATAGCAGGCGGCGTGAGCCTTGTTGAAGGAGTAGTCGGCCGCGGCCTCGTTGGCCGCCCACAGCTCCTTGATGACCCTGTCTGGGGTGTTCGTGGCGCGCGCGCCCTCGAAGAAGCGCTCGCGCAGGGAGGCCATCTTGTCGCGCAGCTTCTTGCCGATCGCCTTGCGCAGGTCGTCGGCCTCGGGGCCCGAGAAGCCGGCGATCTCCTTGGCGATCTGCATCGACTGCTCCTGGTAGAGGATCACCGAGTAGGTCGACTCGGTGATCGGGCGCAGGCGCTCGTCGACGTAGGTCACCCGCTCGGGATTGCGCTTGTTGCGGGCGTAGGTGTCGATGTGGCGCATCGCGCCGGGGCGATACAGCGCGACGAGCGCCACCAGGTCCTCGAACTCGGTGGGGCGGACCTTGCGCAGGGCCTCGCGCATGCCGTCGGACTCGAACTGGAAGACGCCGACCGACTCGCCGCGGGCCAGCATCTCGTAGGTCTTGACGTCGTCGAGTGGGAGGTGGGCCATGTCCGGCCGCGCCCCGGTCGAGCGCTCGATGATGTCGAGCGCCGACTCGATCACGTCGAGGTTGCGCAGCCCCAGGAAGTCCATCTTGAGCAGGCCGATGTCCTCGATCGGGCCCATCGAGTACTGGGTGATCGTGCGGTGGACGCGGTTGCCGTCCTCGTCGGTGTCCTCGGCGAGCTGGAGCGGCACGATGTCGGTCAGCGGGCGGTCGGAGATGACCACGGCGGCGGCGTGGATCGAGGAGTTGCGCACGATCCCCTCGAGCCCGCGGGCCACGTCGACCACCTGGCGGGCCTGACCGTCCTCGGCGTAGGCCTTCGCCAGCTCCTCGCCCTCCTTCATGCAGTCGTCGAACGAGGGCGAGCGGCCCATGATCGGCTCGGGGATGAGCTTGGCCAGGCGGTCGCCGGTGGCGTAGTCGAAACCAAGCACGCGGGCGGCGTCGCGGGTGGCCGCGCGCGGGGCCATGCGCCCGAAGGTGGCGATCTGGGCCACCGAGTCGCGGCCGTACTTCTCGGCCACGTACTGGATCACGCGCTCGCGGCCCTTGACCGAGAAGTCGATGTCGATGTCCGGCATGGAGATCCGCTCGGCGTTCAGGAAGCGCTCGAAGAGCAGGCCGTGGCCGAGCGGGTCGACGTCGGTGATGCGCAGGGCGTAGGAGACGATCGAGCCGGCGGCCGAGCCGCGCCCCGGCCCGACGGCGATGCCCTGGTCCTTGGCGTAGGTGACGAAGTCCCAGACGATCAGGAAGTAGGCGGCGAAGCCCATTCGCTCGATGACCGCGAGCTCCATCTCAAGTCGCTCGCGCGCCTCGGCGCGCACGGGATCGCCGTAGCGGCGGCGCAACCCCTCCTCGGCCAGCCCACGCAGGTAGGAGGGCTCCGGCTCCCCGTTCGGCGTCGGGTAGCGGGGGATGAGCATCTTGTCGAGCTCGAGCTCGACCGAGCAGCGCTCGGCGATCTCCAGGGTGGTCGGCAGCGCCTCGGGCCAGGCCGCGAACGAGTCGGCCATCTCCTGCGATCCCTTCAAGTAGAACTCGTTGGTGTCGAAGGACATCTTCGGCTGCTCGAGCGTCGACTTGGTCTGCACGCACAGCAGCGCACGGTGGTGGTCGAAGTCCTCGCGGCGCAGGTAGTGCACGTCGGCGGTGCCGACCACCGGGCGACCCACCTCCCGAGCGATGCGGGCGATGCCGGCATTTGCCTTGTCCTGGTCGGCGATCCCGTTGCGCTGGAGCTCGAAGTAGACGTCCTCGGGGCCGAAGACCCCGAGCAGCTCGTCGACGTGGGCGCGGGCCTCGGCCGGGTTGTCCTCCACCAGGCGCCGGCAGGAGCGCGACTGCAGGCAGCCCGTGAGGGCGATCACCCCGCCGGCGTAGCGGGAGAGCAGCTCGAGGTCGACGTTGGCCTTGCCGCGGCGGTAGCCCTCGAGGAAGCCGGCCGAGCTCAGCTTGGTCAGGTTGCGGAAGCCCTCGTCGCTGGCGGCGAGCAGCGTCAGGTGGTTGCGCTCGTAGCGCACGGCCTCCGATCGGATGTCGTCGACGAGGTAGGCCTCGAGGCCGAGGATCGGCTTGATGCCGTGCTTGGAGCAGGCCTTGTAGAGCTCCAGGGCACCGTTCATCACCCCGTGGTCGGTGAGGCCGAGCGCGGGCTGGCCGAGCTCGGCGGCGCGCGCGGCGAGGGCGTCGACCCCGCAGGCGCCGTCGAGCAGCGAGTACTCGGAGTGGACGTGCAGGTGGGCGCAGGAGGGGGCTGACACGGACGGCGCAGTGTAGGTCCGGGGTCCGACGGCAACGGCCTCTCGGAGGCCAAGGCGCCCTGATCGACCGCGCTCGCCCGCCGGTGCCCGCGCGGGGCGCAACGTCCGGCCTGTTTCATGTGTTAGAAGCGTCCGGACGAGCCTCGGGGGAAACTGGGACAGGCGCGGCGGAGATCCGCTGAGCCGGCTCGGCTCGATCGAGCGCCGCCGCTTCCTGGCCGCGAGCGGCGCGGGCGCGGCCGCCCTCGTGCTCGGCATGGGCCCCTACACCGAGAAGACGCTGGCCGCCTCCAGGCTCAGGGAGTATCCCTTCCGCCTTGGCGTCGCCTCGGGCGATCCGCGAGCGGCCGGGGTCGTGCTGTGGACCCGGCTCGCTCCGCGACCGCACGAGGAGGGAGGGCACGGCGGCATGCCGCGGAAGCGGTTCGACGTCCGCTGGGAGGTGGCGAGCGACGAGCGCTTTCGGAGGGTCGTTCGCCGGGGCGTCGCGCCGGCGCGGCCGGAGCTCGGCCACTCGATCCACGTCGAGGTCGGCGGCCTGCTTCCGGCACGCCGCTACTTCTACCGCTTCAAGGCCGGCTCGCACACGAGCCCGGTGGGCCGGACCGCGACCGTGCCAGCAACCGGCCGGGCGGTGCGCGAGCTCACCTTCGCGGTGGCGGCCTGCCAGCACTACGAGCACGGGCACTACACGGCCTACCGACACATGGCCCGCGAGGACCTCGACCTGGTCGTGCACCTCGGCGACTACTCTACGAGGGGGGACCGACCCAGTACCCCTCCTCGACCGCGACGGTCCGTCTCCACGACTCGCGCGAGCCGAGGGGGCTCGGGGCCTATCGCAGGCGCCATGCCCTCTACCGGCCGACCCGGACCTTCAGAGGGCGCACGCGGCCTTCCCCTGGATCGTCACCTGGGACGACCACGAGGTGGAGAACAACTATGCCGACGCGATCCCCGAGCGCGGCCAGTCGAACGCGACGTTCCTGCAGCGCCGGGCGGCGGCCTATCAGGCCTACTACGAGCACATGCCGCTACGACGTGCCTCGGTGCCTCGGGGGCCCGACATGCGGCTCTTCCGGCGCATTCCCTACGGCGACCTTGCGCACTTCCAGTTGCTCGACACCCGGCAGTACCGCCATGACCAGGTGAGCCGAGAGGATCCCGGACTCGCGCGCTATCCGGGGCGGACGCTGCTCGGGGCAGGGCAGGAAGGCTGGCTGTCGCGGAACTTCGCGAAGTACTCGGCGCGCTGGGACGTGCTCGCCCAGTCGGTCTTCTTCTCCCAGCTCGACTTTGGAGCCGACGACGCGGAGAAGAGGCTGAACATGGACGCCTGGGACGGCTACTGGGCCACGCGCCAGCGTGTCCTCGACGCCCTGGTGCAGCGCCGCGTGCAGAACCCAGTGGTCCTCACCGGGGATGTGCACGCGAACTGGTCCAACGACGTGCTGGAGGACTTCGACGACCCCGCCTCGAGGACGGTCGCCGCCGAGTTCGTCGCGACCTCGATCAGCTCGGGCGGCGACGGCTCCGAGCTTCGTGCGGACACCGAGCAGATCCTCTCCCGCAACCCGCACATCAAGTTCTTCAACGGTCAACGCGGTTACGTGCGCTGCCATGTGACCCCGCAGCGCTGGCGGACCGACTACCGGGTCCTCCCGTACGTGAGCCGCCGCGGAGGGGCCATCTCGACGCGCGCGTCGTTCGTGGTCGAGGCCGGCAGGCGGGGTGTGGAGCTCGCCGGGGGTCGGCCCGCTCTCGGCTCGGACCAGGGTCTCGTCCGAGGTCGAGGCCGATCGCGCCCGCGCGCAGACGCGCGGCGACAGGTAGAAGCTCCCGCGCCCAGGAAGGGGGCCCGGCCGGCCTCGAGCGGCGCCTCGGCCGCCGTGGCCGTGGGCGATCTCGGCTATACCTCCGGCCATGCTCCGCGACGGACCGATCCCGCGCGCCGTCCACGGTGCGATCGAGTACGTCGCGGCGATCGCCTTCATCGTCGTTCCGCTCCTGCTCGACTACGACTCCGAAGCGGCGGTCGCGACCTCGATCATCGTGGGGATCGTGATCCTCATCGCCGCCGCCAGCACGGAGGGTCCGACCAGTCTCGTCAACCAGATACCGATCGCCGCGCACGTGGTGCTCGACTACCTGCTGGCGGTCTTCCTGATCGCCGCGCCGTTCCTGTTCGGCTTCGCCGACGAGAGCGCGCCGCTCATCTTCTTCATCGCACTGGGGATCGCCCACCTGCTGCTCACCATCGCCACCCGGTTCTTACCCGAGGGCGAGGGGCAGGGAGGCGGGCGCAGGCGGCGCGCGCAGGCCGGCGAGGGCGACGAGGAGCCCGTTGCGAGCGGCGAGCCGCCCGCGCGAAGCTAGCGTCGGCGCAGAGCGTGCTCGGCGCGCCGCGCCCGGCTGCGACCCGGGCGCAGGCGATCCGCTCCGGTTGTCTTCCAGACCCAGGCGATGAGCAGAGCCTGAAGCGGTAGGCGGGCGATCAGCGCCGGTCGCGACACCGGGTTCCCGGGGATGTCGTCGGCCGCGATGGCGTGGTGGACGTTGGCCGGGAAGACGGCGACCAGGAGCCCGATCAACCACAGGCCCGCCCACGGGCGCAGGCGCGGCGACAGCACGCCGAGGCCCCCGAAGATCTCCGCCACCCCGCTCACGTAGATGAGCTCGCGCGGGTACGGCAACTGGGGCGGCATGATCGCCTCGTAGGGCTCCGGCTTGACGAAGTGGAGCACGCCGGCGATCACGAAGAAGCCGGCGAGCACCCTCCGCGAGATGTCGCCGCGCCGTCGTCGCTTGCTCGAGAACACGGGCGGACCGTACCGCGCGGCGCGCCGAGAGGCGGCGGCCCTCGGGGTACACTGAGCGGGTGAGCAGCGACGCGAAGCTGGTCCCGGCCCACGAGTGCCGCGAGTGCTGCACCTTCTGCGACCGCGTGGTGCATCCGTCGGGCTGCATCGAGTCGGCCTGCCCCTACCTCTACCTGTACGACGACGAGTCCTCGGGCCAGCGCTACATGGGCTGCCTCGGCAACGTCTTCCGCGTGGAGATCGACGTCGAGGTCTTCGAGAGCGCCGAGCGCACGCGCCAGGGCTTCGGCGGCGTGCGGATGAGCGGCCGTCCCACACCGCGCTGCCGCACCTCGGTGGAGCGCGCCTACGAGGGCGAGGGCGAGCCGTTCAGCTGCGTCAACCCCGGCTTCTTCAACCCGCCGGAGACGGGGCCGGACCCGGCGGAGCGGCTCGACCTGCGCGACCGTCTGTAGGGCTCGCCCCGCCCGCGCGGGGGCGCTCAGTCGATCAGTCGCAGCCGTAGGCGCCAGATCGCGAGGCGCCACATGAGCAGGGCGAAGGCCACCAGCACGGCCACGTGCAGCAGGTCCGGCCCCAGCTGGAACCCGAAGACCGCATCACGCACGAGCTCGACGCAGTGGTGCAGGGGGTTGAACTGGGCGAGCGTCGAGGCCCACCCGGGGAGGGCGTCGATCGGAAAGAACGTTCCCGCGACGAGGAACAGCGGCGTGATCACGCTGCTCGTGACGTAGTTGAAGTTGTCGATCGACTTGGCCACGGCGGCGATCGTCACCCCAAAGGCGGCGAAGCCGAAGCCGGTGACGAACCCGATCAGGGGCACGACCAGCATGCCCCAGGCCGGGTCGAGGCCGAAGACCATGGCCACCAGCAGCGGCGCCATCCCGTAGATCCCGGCGCGCAGCGCGAGCCACAGGACCTCCGCGGTCACGAGCTCCTCGACGTCGATCGGGGCAGCCAGCAGGGAGTCGTAGGTGCGCTGGAACCGGCGCTTGATGAACGTGGTGAAGAGGCCAGGAAAGACCGAGGAGAAGAGCACCGCGGTGGCCACCACGCCGGTGCCGACGAACTCGATATAGCTGTAGCCCGCCACGCGGGAGACGAGCGCCCCGAAGCCGAAGCCAAAGGCGAGCAGGAAGATCGTCGGCTCGAGGACCGACGAGAAGGTCGTCGAGCGCCAGTAGCGGCGAAAGACCGTGAGCTCTCGCCACAGCACCGCGCCGATGGCCGCGGGCTCGAGCCGGCGAACGCGGGCGACGGGGGCGCGGCCCTGCGACTCGACGGTGGCCACCGCTACTCGATCTCCTGGCCCGTGAGGACCACGAAGACGTCCTCGAGGCTGGCCGGGCGGCGGTAGCCCTCGGGCAGGGCGCCGTTCGAGCGCTCGGCACCGAGGATGGCCAGGACCGGACCGGTCCGCCGTGAGGCGAAGCCCTCGCCGGTGGCACGGCGCTCGGCCTCGAGCAGTGCCGGCGCCGGCCCGTAGATCTCCACGACCTCGGTGCCGACGTGCTCGGCCACGAGGTCCTGCGGGCGCCCGCGGGCGACGATCCGGCCCTCGGCCATGATCGCCACCTCGTCGGCGAGGCGCTCGGCCTCCTCGATGTAGTGCGTCGACATGAGGATGGTCACGCCCTCCGAGCGCAGCTCGTCGACCAGCGCCCACAGCTCGGAGCGCACCTGCGGATCGAGCCCGACCGTCGGCTCGTCGAGCAGCAGGAGCTCGGGGCGGTGCACGAGTCCGCGCGCCACCAGCAGCCGCCGGCGCATCCCGCCCGAGAGCTCGTCGACCACGCTGTCGGCGCGGGCGGCGATATTGGCCATCGCGAGGGCGCGGTCGACGGCGCCGGCGCGCTCGGCCTTGGGCACCCGGTAGAGGCGCGCGAAGACCGTCAGGTTCTGGCGCACGGTCAGCTCGAAGTCGAGGTTGTCGATCTGGGGGACGACCCCGCAGCGAGCCCGGGCCTGCTTCGACTCGCCGGGCAGGCGATACCCCAGCACCTCGATCTCCCCGGAGTCGGCGATGGTCTGGGCGGTCAGCATCCGCATGGTCGTCGACTTGCCGGCGCCGTTGGGGCCGAGCAGCCCGAGGCAGGTCCCCGCCGGCACGTCGAGGTCGAGCCCGGCGACGGCGGTGATCTCGCCGAAGCGCTTGTGGACGCCGCGGAGGGTGATGGCGGGGGAGGGCATGGACCCCGAGGATGACGCACGCGGCATCCCGGGCCGTGGTCAGGCGCTCCGCGCGGCGATCCCCTCCTCCCGCAGCCGCCGCGCCCAGGCGATCTCCGCGGCGTCGGGCCCCTTGCCCTCCCGCCCCGGCGTCTCGAGCAGGGCCGGCAGGCCGTCGAAGCGCGGCTCCGACAGAAAGGCGGCGATGCCCTCGCGGCCGAGCTCGCCGTCGCCGAGGTTGGCGTGACGGTCGCGGTTGGACCCGAGCGGCGTCAGGGAGTCGTTCACGTGCAGGCAGCGCAGCCGCTCGAGGCCGACGGTCGCCTCGAAGTCGTCGACCACCGCGCCCACGCGCTCCGCGTCGCTCACGTCGTAGCCGCTGGCCAGGAGGTGGCAGGAGTCCAGGCAGACCCCGAGGCGTCCGCGGTGCTCGTCGGCGACGCCCTCGATCAGCTGCGCCAGCTCCTCGAAGGTCCGCCCGATGGTCTGGCCGGCGCCCGCGGTGTCCTCGAGCAGGAGCGGGCAGCGTTCGGTCTCGGCGAGCGCGGCGTCGATGATCTCGACGATCCGGGCCACGGCCTCGTCCTTGGGCTCGCCCACCGCCGAACCCGGGTGCAGGACGACCCCGGCCGCCTCTATGCCGTCGCCGACCCTCAGCGCGTGGGTCAGCGACTCGAGCGACTTCCGACGGATCTCGGGATCCTTGTTGCCTGCGTTGATCAGGTAGACGGCGTGGATGGCCACGGCCTCGATCGGTCCGCCGGCGCGCGCCTCGCGGAAGGCCGCGAAGTCGTCGGGGCCGTAGCGCGTCGGCCGCCACGCGCGCGGGGACTGGTTGAAGATCTGAATCGCCGCGCAGTCGCGCTCGATCCCGCGCTCGAGCGCCTTGACCAGTCCGCCCGCGGGGGAGACGTGGGCGCCGATTAGCATCTCTTCGACATGACCTCGACCGATTCGATGAGGGTCCGCTTCGCGCCGTCGCCCACCGGGGCCCTGCACATCGGCGGCGCGCGGACCGCACTCTACAACTGGCTCCTGGCCCGGGGATCGGGCGGCACGCTCGTCCTGCGCATCGAGGACACCGACCGCGAGCGCTCGACGCCCGAGAACGTGGCCCAGATCCTCGACGCGCTCGAGTGGCTCGGCCTCGGCTGGGACGAGGGTCCGCTCTCGCAGGCCGAGCGCGGCGAGCGCCACCGGGAGGAGGTCGCCCGGCTCGTGGGCGAGGGACACGCCTACGAGGACGAGGGCGCGGTGCGCCTGCGCGTGCCCGACGAGGGCGCTACCGTCGTCCGCGACGTCATCCGCGGCGAGGTTCGCTTCGAGCACTCCGCCATCGACGACTTCGTGATCGCGCGCTCGGACGGCAGTCCGCTCTACAACCTCGCGGTCGCCGTCGACGATCGCGACATGGCCATCAGCCACGTGGTGCGCGGCGAGGACCACCTCTCGAACACCCCGCGTCAGCTCATGGTCCTCAAGGCGCTCGGGGCGGAGCCGCCCCTCTACGCCCACCTGCCCCTCCTGCACGGACCGGACGGCAAGAAGCTCTCGAAGCGCCACGGCGCCGCGTCGGTGCAGGAGCTGCGCGAGGCCGGCTACCTGCCCGAGGCCGTGCGCAACTACCTGGCGCTGCTCGGCTGGGGCGCCGACGCCACCACGACGTTCTTCACCACCGAGGATCTGATCGAGCGCTTCTCGCTCGAGCGCGTGTCTCGCAACCCCGCGGTGTTCGACGAGCAGAAGCTCCGCTGGATGAACGGGCGCTACCTGCGCGAGCTCGGGTCCGGCGAGCTGGCTCGGCGGCTCGAAGACGTCTACGGTGCCCGCCCGGGCCTGGCGGTGGCCGCCGCCATCGCTCAGGAGAAGATGCAGACGCTGGCCGACTTCTGGCCGCTCGCCGGCTTCCTCGTCGAGCGTCGCGAGACCGACGAGTGCGCGTGGCGCAAGGTCATGCGCGACGGCGCCCGTGAGAACCTGACCGAGGCTCGCCACGCCCTCGCCGGCGCCGAGCCCTTCGACGAGCCCACGGTGGAGGCCGCTCTGCGAGAGGTGGTGGAACGGCGCGGCGCCAAGCCCAAGGACGTCTTCCAGCCCGTCCGCGTGGCCATCTCCGGCTCGACCGTCTCGCCGGGGATCTTCGAGTCGGTGGTCGGCCTCGGGCGCGAGGAGACGCTCGCGCGAGTCGACGACGCGCTCTCTCGCCTCGACTGACCGTAAACGCTCGGCCTCCCGCCGGGCCGCTCAACTTTCTTCCCGGCCGTGCCGATACCCCTCAGGCGAGGCATTCGACCGACGACTGGAGCAGGCCGAGAGCATGGAAGCGGCGACCGGGCCGACCATAGGCAGCGAAGCGACCGAGGGTCGCCCGAGCGGCGAGGGCCATGGCCGTCGGCTGACTCGTGCCATCGAGGCCCTCGAGGTCTTCCCGGCCCTGCTGGAGTCGCGCGACCGCCTGCTGCGCCTCGTCGGGGCGGGACAGCCCTCGACGAGCGACATGGTCGCCACGGTCGAGTTGGATCCCGCCCTCGCCATCTCCGTCCTGCGGCTCGCCAACCGAGGCGGCCACGCCCGCGCAGGCAAGGTGCTGAGCATCCGCGAGGGAGTCGAGCTCCTCGGCCCCGCCGCGGTGGAGGCGATGGCCGCGCGCGCCGACGTCTTCGACTTCTTCGAGCGGACCCCGACGTGGGACCTCGCGCCCGACCGCTTCCGCCTGCACGGGATAGCCGTCCAACGGGCCGCCGATCGCATCGCCCGGGAGGTCGACCACGCCGACCGCGACGGCGTTCTCGTGGCCTCGCTGCTGCACGACGTCGGCAAGCTCGTACTGGTCCAGGCCTATCCCGGTTATCCGGAGCAGGTCCACGGCGATGCCCGCACCGCCGAGGAGCGCATTCGCGCCGAGCGCCGGCAACTGGGCGTGGACCACGCTCTGGTCGGCGGCGTCCTGGCTCGCCGCTGGGCGCTGCCGGTCCGCCTGGCCAGCATCATCGAGCGCCACCACTCCGACGAGGCGCACGCCGACGCCGCGATCGTGCGCCTGGCCGACATGGTCGCCGCCTACGTCGGAGACCAGCCGGTCGACCCCAAGCGGATGCTGTCCGTCGCCCGCGGGCTCGGGCTCACCCCCTCGGGCCTGCGCTCCATCCTCTACGAGCTCCCCTTCGGGAACACCACCCAGCGCCGCCACGTCGACCCCTGCCCGCTGTCGGCCCGCGAGCTCGAGATCCTGAAGCGCCTGGCCGAGGGCAAGGTGTACAAGCAGATCGCCGGCGAGATCGGTCTCTCGACGAGCACCGTGCGCACCCACCTGCACAACACCTACGCCAAGCTCGGCGCGGTCGACCGCGCTCAGGCCGTGCTGCTCGCGACCCAACGCGGGTGGCTGTAGCCGGTAGCCACCGCCGCCGTCGTCGCCACTGTGTTCGCTCGGGCGCCGGAGGCGTTGCCTACAGCTCCGCGCGCCGGTACGGCGTCTCGCCCGCAGGGAGGGGAGTAGTCTCCTCGGGCGGGGGGAGCCGCGTCAGGGGGGTTGGAGCCGTCGAGCCGCGGCGGACACTACGGCGCCACAGGAGACCGGCCGCCAGGAGCGCTCCGGTGGCGTCTATGGCCACGTCGAGGGGGGCGCCGTTGCGAGTCGGCACGAAGCTCTGGTGCAGCTCGTCGGTGACCGCGTAGGCGATGGCGATCGCCGCCGCCGCGCCGAGGGCCCACCGTGGAGTCGCGACCGTCCGCAGCGCCCGCCACCATAGGGCGCAGAGCAGCGCGTACTCGCCGACGTGGACGAGCTTGCGCCCGACGAGGTCGATCACCCCGAGGCCCGAGGACAGGTTCGGCTGGTCCGACAGCAGGAAGATGACGCCCATCAAGACGAGCGGCGGGAGCCACAGCGAGGCGATCTGGCCGGCGCGGGCGGACATGGCTCAAACGGTATCCGGGCGGTCATCGACCGGGGTCCGTCGCTCTAGAGTTCACGGGCGCTGTGCTGGCCATCACCGCCAAATCGCCCTACGCGCTGCGGGCGCTGGCCGAGCTCGCCCGTACCGGCGGCGACGCACCGGTACCGCTCGGCGAGATCGCCCGTCGCCGTGACGTGCCCGTCCAGTTCCTCGAGGGACTGTTCGGAACGCTGCGCCGCGGCGGCATCCTGCTTAGCCAGCGAGGGGTGAAGGGCGGCTACTCGTTCGCGCGTCCGCCGCAGGAGATCACCGTGCTCGAGATCGTGGAGATGCTCGAGGGCGACCTCGGAGCCGAGGCTCGCGCGGCCGGCTCGGTATGGACCGAGGCGACCGAGGCGCTGCGCGGGGTGCTCGGCGCGATCACCGTCGCCGAGGTGGCCGAGCGCGAGGCGGCGGCGGCCACGGCGCCGATGTACTATATCTGACTCTTTCCGCTCTATAAAGCGCTTCCTGAGAGCTGCGCGCCACTCCGCGCGCCAGTGGTGCAGGGGGCGAACGCGTCCGCGTGGTGCGCTACGTTGGTCCCCGCGTCCGGGTGGTGCCGGGTGTGGGCATGAAGTGGCTCAGCGTTCGCCGCCCTTAGAGGCGGCGTTCGCGTTTTAGGGGACAAACGCGTCCGCCGGCATCGGTAGCTTGCGGGTCCAGCCACCGTCCATGACCACGACCTTGAACACCAGCCATGAGCACCACGGGCACCTTCTCCCCGACTGACGGGTCTCCCCACTTCCCGGACGGCTGGGTCGGGGCCGAGAGGCGCACGCGCCAGCTTGCGGCGATGGCAGAAGGCCTTCTCGAGTACCCCCACTGCGATGCCGCCCTCAAGGCCAGGCTGCGCAACAACCTCGCAGAGGTCAAGCGGCAGCAAGGGGAGCTCGCAAACTGGCTCCGCTCCCATCGCGCTCATCGCGCGAGTGCTGCCCCTCGGCTCATCACACTCCCCCGTCGTCCCCGCGGCCGTCACCGTCGCCGCGTCGGGGCGCGTCGAGCAACTGGTCGGCGATCAGGCGCAGACCCCCCAGGTGAACCAGCACCGCTAGCCGAGGCAATCCCTTTCCCGCGTCGGCCGCCCGCGAAGTGCCTCTGGGGTTGCCCGAGCCCCTCTGAGCGCGGCGAGACCGATGCCGTACCCGTTGTGCCCTCCGATGGCGGGAGGGCCGCTTAGATGTCCTGGGTCTTCGTCGATGACGGCTTCGACTCGGACTTCCGCATCGAGGGCCTGAGCCTCGATGCCACTGGCCTGCTTGTACGCGGGACGAGCCATTCCGCCCGCCACCTACTCGATGGCCGTCTGCCGAAGCGCTGGGTCGGTCGTCGGGTCCCCTCTGCGAAGAAGCGCGCCCGCATCGTTAGAGAGCTGGTCGCAGAGGGCCTGTGGGTCGAGCGCGACGACCACTACGAGATCGTTCCCGTAGTCGTCGGCCGCGACGAGACGCTCATCGGGCACGACGACAGAGCCACGGTTGAGCGACGGCGCGACGAC
>CADCVU010000211.1 GCA_902806245.1 uncultured Solirubrobacterales bacterium | reverse complement strand
CGCGCCGAGCGAGCCCGGCGCCGCCGAGGCCCCGGCCGCGGCGCCACCACCTGCCCCGATCGAGGGCGAGGCCGCCGACGCCACGCCCGTCGCCCGCCGTATCGCCGGCGCCCACGGCATCGACCTGAGCAGCGTGCCCGGGACCGGTCCGCGCGGGCGCGTGAACAAGGTGGACGTGCTCGCCGCCGTGGAGGCCAACGGAACCGGTGCGAGCGCGGCGGCCCCGGCCGCCGCGCCGAGCAATGCGCCCGAGGCGGAGATCGGCGCCGGCGAGGCGGCCCCACCGCCCACCACGCCCGCCGCGCGACCCGAGGCCAACCGCCGCCCGATTCGCGGCCCGGCGGCCACGCTGGCCCGGTTCATGAACGAGAGCCGCTCGATCCCCACCGCCACCAGCTTCCGTACGCTCTCGGTCGACCTCCTCGACGCCCGCCGCCGCGCGCTCAAGGCCGCCGGGCGCAAGCTCTCCTTCACGCATCTGATCGCCTGGGCCATCGTCGAGGCCGCGCGGGAGATGCCGGTCATGGCCCACGCCTACGCCGAGGAGAACGGCAAGCCGCAGCTCGTCGAGCCGGCCGGCCTCAACCTCGGACTCGCGGTCGACGTCGAGAAGCGCGACGGCTCGCGCGCCCTGGTCACGCCCGTGGTCCACGACGCCGGCTCGCTCGACCTCCAGGGATTCGTCGCCCGCTACGACGAGCTCGTGATCGGCGCCCGCGACGGCACGCTGGCCCCCGAGGCGTACTCGGGGGCGAACATCACCCTGACCAACCCCGGCGGCATCGGCACCGTGGCCTCGGTGCCGCGCCTGATGGCCGGTCAGGGAACCATCGTCGCCACGGGAGCGATCGGCTACCCGGCCGGCTTCGAGCAGGTCGAACCCGAGCGCCTGCGCGAGCTCGGCGTCTCGAAGACGATGACCATGACCAGCACCTACGACCACCGGGTCATCCAGGGCGCGCAGTCCGGCGCCTTCCTCAAGCGCATCGACGAGCTGCTCTCCGGCGGCGACGGCTTCTACGAGGCCGTGTTCAGCGTCCTCGGGGCGGCCGGACCGGGTACCGAGCAGGAGCAGAGCCCACCGGTCAGCGACGGAGCCGGCGGGGGCCCCGTCACCGCCGACGAGCCCGTCCCCTCGCCGGTCACCCCCGGCGCGGGCGCGGCGCCCGACCTCGAGATGCTCCAGGCCGTCCAGGCCGCGACCTCCGTGGTCAAGGCCCACCGCATGCACGGTCACCTGTGGGCTCGCCTCGACCCGCTCGGCTCCGAGCCCGAGGGCGACCCGGCGCTCGACCCGCGCAACGTCCATCTCACGCCCGAGCTGATGCGGGCCATCCCGGCCTCCGTGCTGCGTGTGGCCGTCCCCGGTGAGACCTTCGGCGAGGCGCTGCCTCACCTCCAGGAGATCTACTGCGGCACGATCGCCTACGAGTTCGAGCACATCTCGAACCACGACGAGCGGGTGTGGCTGCGCCAGACCGTGGAGTCGGGCGAGCACCGCCGCCCGCTCTCGCCCGAGGAGAAGCGCACCCAGCTCGATCGCCTGACCCACGTCGAAGGGCTCGAGAACTACCTCCACAAGGCGTTCCTCGGCCGCAAGCAGTTCTCGATCGAGGGCCTCGACATGCTCGTGCCCATGCTCGACGAGACGATCGAGCTGGCGGCCGGGGCCGGCGCGCGCGAGGTCGTCATCGGGATGGCCCACCGCGGGAGGCTCAACGTCCTGGCTCACGCCGTCGGGCGCCCCTACGAGTCGATCCTGGTCGAGTTCGAGGGCGAGCAGACCCTCGAGGCCGAGACGGCGATGCCCGAGGGCGGCACCGGCGACGTCAAGTATCACCATGGCGCCTCGGGCACGTACCGCACCAAGGACGGGCGCGGCATCACCGTCACCCTCTCGCCGAACCCGAGCCACCTCGAGTACGTCGACCCGGTGGTCGAGGGTCGCGCCCGGGCCGACCAGTCGAGCCGCAAGGGCCGCGAGCTCCACCACGATCCCACGCTCGTGCTGCCGGTGCTGATCCACGGCGACGCTGCCTTCCCCGGTCAGGGCGTGGTGGCCGAGACGCTCAACCTCCAGAGCCTGCGGGGCTACTCGACCGGCGGAACGATCCACATCATCACCAACAACCAGCTCGGCTTCACCACCGAGCCCTCCGAGGCGCGCTCCACCCGCTACGCCTCGGACCTGGCCAAGGGCTTCGACGTCCCGATCATCCACGTCAACGCCGACGACGTCGAGGGCTGCATCGCCGCGGTGCGCCTCGCCATGGCCTATCGCGATCGCTTCCGCCGCAACGCGCTCATCGACCTCGTGGGCTACCGCCGCTTCGGCCACAACGAGACCGACGAGCCGGCCTACACCCAGCCGCGCATGTACGCGCGGATCAAGGAACACGCGCCGGTGCGCACGCTCTACGCCGACCGCCTGGCCGACGAGGGGGTGGTCAGCGACGAAGAGGTCGAGGAGCTCGTGCAGCGCGCCCAGACCCGGCTCGCCGACGCGCACGCCGAGCTCAAGGAGGCCATGGCCCGCGAGGAGGACACCGGCGAGTTCGAGCTCGACCGCGGCCCGAGCCCCGAGCCGCGCACCGCGATCGGCGAGGACGCGCTGCGCTCGCTCAACGAGCAGCTCCTCAAGGTCCCCGAGGGCTTCGAGATCCACCGCAAGCTCAAGCCCCAGCTCGATCGCCGGCGCAGGGCCCTCGGGCCGGAGGGCGGCATCGACTGGGCCCAGGCCGAGGAGCTCGCCTTCGGGTCGCTGCTGTGCCAGGGCGTGCCGGTCCGGCTCACCGGCCAGGACTCCGAGCGCGGCACCTTCTCGCAGCGCCACCTCGTCCTCCACGACGCCAAGACCGGCGAGGAACACACGCCGGTTCAGCGCCTGGCCAAGGCGGCCGCGCCGTTCGAGCTTCACAACAGCCCGCTCTCGGAGTCGGGCTGCCTCGGCTTCGAGTACGGCTACAGCGCCCAGGCCCCCGAGGCGCTGGTGCTGTGGGAGGCGCAGTTCGGCGACTTCGTCAACTCCGCCCAGGTCATCGTCGATCAGTTCATCGTCTCCGGGCTGGCCAAGTGGGGTCAGACCACGCGACTGACGCTGTTGCTTCCGCACGGCTACGAAGGGTCGGGGCCGGAGCACTCGAGCGCCCGCCTCGAGCGCTTCATCCAACTCGGCGCCGAGGGGAACATCCGGGTCGCCAACCCGACGACGCCGGCTCAGTACTTCCACCTGCTGCGCCGCCAAGCGCTCGTGGCCAAGCAACGCCCGCTGATCGTCCTGACGCCCAAGAGCCTGCTGCGCCATGCGGCGGCGACCTCGTCGGTCGAGGAGCTGGCCAACGGCTCCTTCCAGCAGGTGCTCGACGATCCCACTCTGCCCGGCGAGCGTGAAGAGGTCACGCGCCTCGTGCTCTGCTCGGGCAAGCTCTTCTACGACCTCTCCGGCCATCCGGCGCGGCCGGAGTCGAGGCACGTGGCCATCGGCCGCGTCGAGCTTCTGTATCCGTTCGCCGAGGAGGGGATCCGGGAGATCATCCGCGGCTACCCCAACCTCGAGCGCGTGGTCTGGGCGCAGGAGGAGCCGCGGAACATGGGCGCGCGGGCGGTCATGGAGTCACGCCTGCTTTGGATCCTGACCGATGCGGGCATCGACTACGAGTACGTCGGCCGACCCGTGCGGGCGAGTCCCGGCGAGGGCTACTCGCCGGCCCACAAGGCCGAGCAGGCGCGGATCCTGCGCGAGGCGTTGGACGGGGCAGCTGCCGACGCCCCCGGCGACCGTGTTCGCGTCTCCGACGCCCCCGACATGGGCGAGAGCGCCGTCGAGGAGGCCGAGCATGGCGCGGCGGCCGAGGAGGAGGCGTTCGAAGCCGCCGTCAGCCGAGACCCACAGCCCGGCCCCGAGCCGTCGCCGGCCGGAAGCTGACGGCTGGCGCGGCGGCGACCTTGAAAGCCCCGCCCTACGGCACTAGCGGGCCTCCGAGATCGTCGACGCGCGGCCGGTTGAGCGGCACCCGAAAGCTCGAAGGGTGAACACGCTGCTTCGGGGCCTGTTCGTCTTGCGCACTGCGCGGTAGGCGACCCGCATCTCGTTCGGCCTGGCCTCGAGGACGCCATAGCCTTTGAAGTCCTGGTTCGAGTACTTGATGTGCGGATTGTTAGCGCGCACGCTCGCGTCGCTCAGCCCCGCGAGCAGCAGCCGCTGCTCCGAGTCGAGTGGCTCGCGAGCCACAGCGTCGGCGATCCCCTCCGAGGTCATCGAGCCGCCGACGAATTCCGTGGCCACGGCGCCGCGCGGATCCGGCTGGCGCCCGGAGGGCGTGACCTCGCCGGCGAAGAACGTGTGGATGTCGCCGGTGACGAAGGAAACGTTCTCGATTCCGTTGTTGCGCACCAGGTTCATCAGCTCCTGGCGCTCGGCCTTGTAGCCGTCCCACTGATCGGGGTTGACCGGATTCCGTGCGGGTGCGTCGAGCACCATGAACATCGCCTGGTTCCCAACGATCTTCCATGTCGCCCTCGACCGGGCGAGAGCACGCTTGAACCATCGGCGCTGCACGCCTCCGAGCATCGTGCGGTCTCGCTCGAAGGCCTCCGGCAGTTGGCCGTGCCGAACTGGTCGCCGCAGGGCTGGTCGCTGCGGAAGCGGCGCTCGTCGAGCAGGAAGAGCTCGGCGTTGCGGCCCAGCCTGATGCTGCCGTAAATGCGATCTGGATCCCGCCTGTCGCGGATGCGCGGCATGTGCTCGAAGAACGTCTTGTAGGCGTTGGCGCGGCGCCGGCGAAAGCTGAGGTCGCGGTCGTCGGCAGCCTCGCCCGGCCGCAGCGCCGCATAGTTGTCCTCAGCCTCGTGGTCGTCCCAGATTGCGATCATCGGGTGCTGGGCGCGCAGGCGCCTGAGATTCGCGTCCGAGTGATAGAGCGCGTACTTGCTGCGGTACTGGCCGAGCGTCTCCACCTCGCCATCGCGGTTCTCGCCTGTGTCCCTGCGCGGTCCATCCTCGTAGAAGGACTTCTCGTAGATGTAGTCGCCGAGGCAGACGACGTAGTCGAGGTCGTCCTCCGCGGCGAGCCCCGCATGGGCGGTGTAGAAGCCGGCGTCGTAGGCCTGACACGAGAAGAAGCCGATCCGCACGGGCTGGCGCGAGTCGGGCGCAGCGACGTGCGAAAGCGCCCGACCTCGCTGTCCGAAGAGCGCGAGGAGAAGCGGTAGAAGTACTGCTCGCCAGGTCGCAGCGGACCGCCGTCGATCCGGGCGTGAACGGTCAGGGTCTCGTTCTTCCTGACGATCACGTCGCGTCGCAGGATGACGTTGCGGAAATTCGCATCGACCTCGACCTCGAGCTCGAGGCGCGAGTCGCGCTCGATCCCGGCCGCGAGAGTCCACAGCGTTATGCCGCGGGGCGTCGACTGGCCAGAGGCCACCCCCTGAGCGAACGAGACCTCGCCCGCCCGCGGAATGCCCTGACCACCAGCCCCACCGCCGCCGCCGTTCCGCTGGATGATCGCGGCCTGATTACGAGCGCGCGCGGCCGCGCCTGTGGGCTCGCCGCCGAGGGCGATGGCACCGGCGCCCGCAATGGCTCCGGTGAGGAAGTGGCGTCTATCGAGAGAGGTCATGCCCGCGAGGCTCGCATCCCGATCCCTGGGGGGTCGTGACCCGCGAGTTGAACCCGAGCTCGGATCTCAACGTTTCGAGCGCTGAGCGGAGGCAGCCCGGTCGGCCACCTCGGCGGACCCGAGGCGCTGTCCGAGCGAGGCGACCAGTCCCGGCGCCACCCCGGCGAGGCCGGCGGCCACCCGCAGGCCTACCGGCGCGACGTCGACCTCTCCGCGATCGCGCTCGATCCCCTCGATGACCGCGGTCGCCACGTCCGCCGGCATCGGGAGCCTGACGCCTCGCGGGAGCTCGATGTCGGTGTCGGCCCACATGCCGGCGTCGGCGACGAAGCTCGGGAAGATCGCGCTCACCCCCACGCCGCTCCCGCGCAGGTCGGCGCGCAGCGACGCCGCGAACCCGCGCAGGCCGTACTTGGTCGCGGTGTAGACGGAGGTGCCCGGAGCGGCGAGCTTGCCGTTGAGCGAGGAGACGAAGACGAGGTGTCCGGAGCCGCGCTCGACCATGGCCGGCGCGAGCGCGCGGGCCAGCTGCATCGGGGCGCGGAGATTGACGTCCAGGGCCCGGTCGATCTCCGCGGGCGAGAACGACTCGAGCCGCCCGCTGCCCGGCAGCGCGGCGTTGGCCACGAGCACGTCGACGCGGCCGGCGCGAGCCGGAAGGGCCTCGACCTGCTCGCGGTCGGCCAGATCGGCCACCAGCGGCTCCACGCGGTCGACGAGCTCGGCGCCGAGCTCCTCGAGGGCGTCCTCCCGGCGTCCGGTCGCCACCACCGTGGCGCCGCGCGCGTGCAGGCCGCGGGCGATGGCGCGGCCGAGCCCGCCGGTGGCGCCGGTGACCAGGGCGCGGCGGCCGGCGAGAGCGTTGCTCACGTGAAAGGCGTGCGGAGGGGCGCGGACACCGCGCGATCGTAGCCCCCGCCATCGCGACGGAAGCGCCTCCGGTGGTCAGCGCAACACGCGCCGACCAAGAGCCGGTTCACACGCCCGCTCAACCGCGCTCGGCAAAGGCGATCTCGCGGTCCTCACTGACCGACCACCGCCCGGCCCGCCAGCGCACCCGCGTCCCGTCGGCCAGCCGCGCGCTCGCCCGGCCGAGCCGTGGCTCGCCCCACAGCGTCGCCTCGAGTGGTCGCTCGCGCTCGTCGGTGTCCCCGAGCCCCGCGGCGACGTGGGCGGCCGGGTAGGTGACGACGATCGAGCCGCGGCGCACCCACACCGGCGGGCGCCCGAGCGGCGCGTCGGCCAGCAGCTCGCGGCCACCATCGGCGTGCTCGCCGCTCCAGAAATCGATCCACTCGCCGTGTGGCAGGTACACGTCTCGCTCTCGCGCGGCGGGCTCGAGCACGGGTGCGACCCACAGCGCCGGGCCGTAGCAGTAGGCGTCGGGAAGCGACCACCCGCGCGGGTCGGCGGGGTCGCTCAGGCACAGCGGGCGCACGATCGGCAGGCCGCAGCGCGCCGCGGTCGCCGCCGCCGCGCGCGTGTAGGGGACGAGGCGCTCGTGCAGGAGGAGCAGCTCGCGGTAGAGGTCGAGGGTCTCGCGGTCGTAGGTCCATGCCTCCTGCGCGAAGCGGCCGTGCGAGTGCAGGAGCGGCGTGAAGCAGCCGAACTCGAGCCAGCGGATCAGCAGCTCCTTGGGGCAGCGCTCAACGAGGCGCTCACCGAGGTAGCCGCCTAGGTCGTGCGACCAGTTCGAGAAGCCGCTCGCCGCGGCGCTCAGGGTCGCGGTCACGAGCGCGCGCAGCGACCAGAAGTCGCTGACCTGGTCACCGCCCCAGGTCACGCCGTGGTGCGTCGCGCCCGTCCAGGCCGACCGCGCAAAGAGGACGCCGCGACCCGGGTGGGCGTCGTCGAGGGCGCGCTGCATCGAGCGCCGGTACATCCCCGGGTAGGCCCACGCGGCCTGGGCGCCCGTGCGCCCGTCGGCGAAGCGGACGTGGTCAGGTAGGTAGTAGCCCTCGCCGTCGTCGGCCTTGATCCCCTCGACCCCCAGCTCGAGCACCGGCCGCGCCAGCTCGCGCCACCACGCATCGGCCGCCGCGGAGGTGAAGTCGACCGGCGAGCCGGTTCCCATCCACCAGCGCGCCACGTAGGGCTCGCCGTCGGCGGTCTTCAGGAAGTGGCCGGCCTGCGCGCCCTCGGCGTAGTTCTCCGCGGGCTCGCGGTGCAGTCGCTCCGACTCGGGGTCCGGCGGGCGCTGCCCGTCGGCCGACTCGAGGTTGACCCAGGGAGTGACCCAGACCACGGTGCGCACGCCGTCGGCGCGCATGCGGGCGATCAGGCTCGGCGCATCGGGGAACTGGTGGGGGTTGAAGCGCCAGGTGTTGTACTGGGTCTCCCACGGCGAGTCGATGACGATCGCGTCGAGGGGCAGGTCGTGGCCGGCGTAGCCCTCGAAGTCGTCCTCGACGTCGCGCTGGTGGGCGTAGACGTCGCGGCTCTTCCAGTGTCCGTAGGCCCACTCGGGCAGGAGGTCGGGCATCCTCGTGACCCGCAGGAGCGAGCGCAGCCGCGCAGCGGGCGTCGGGTCGGTCAGCAGGTGCAGGCGCAGCCCGCCCTCGGCGGCCCGGGTCGAGACCTCGACCGGCGAACCGAGGCCGAGCTCGACACCCGGGCCGTGAGCCTCGACCCACACTGCGTAGCCAGCGCTCGAGATCGCCCAGGGGGCGGGCGCGCAGTCCCCCATCGGCACGCCGCCGACGGCGAGCATGTCGGGCGGGCAGTCGGGGCCGGTATAGCGGCGATCGGCACCGAGGCGCACGCGGCGCCCGGACTGGTCGAAGTCCTCGCCGTGGCGGGCGCCGAGCCCGACGAAGCGCTCGTGCTCACGGCTCGTCCAGCGCGCCCCGAGGCGCAGGGGCTCGCCGTCGGTGGTGAAGGTGAGCACGAGCCGGTCGCGCTCGAGCCTCGCCTCGAGGCCAAAGGCGCGCCCTCCGGTGAGCGTCCCGGTGAGCTCGAGGCGATCACCGTCCCGGCGGGCGAGCTCGACCTGAGCGACGGCCTCGTATTCGTCGAGGCGCTCCGAGGCGATCACACCCTCCGTGGTCTGGATGAAGCGGTCCTCGGACACGCCCTCGGCGGCCCACAGGGTCATACCGTCGATCACCTCCCGCTCACCGCGTAGGATCGACAGCGAGAACGGCTCGAGCGCGATCCGCACCCGCAGCTCGCCACGCACGAGCTCGACCTCGCCTACCTCGATCGGCGTCTCCAGGCTCATCCCGGAGCATCTTCGCCGTCGCGATGGCAGCCCTGTTGCCCTCCCGTGAACGCCGGGCGCCTTCTCTTCACGAAGTCGTCACAGCTCGTTCTCCGCGCGGTAACCGCTCGTTGCCGACAACGGCCTAGCTTCGGGACGACCACGAATACAGGAGACGAGATGATCCAGCCACCGAAGAGCAGGGTCGACCTTCACTGCCACTCGACCGCCTCCGCCGAGGCGCGCCTGGGGGTGCAGCGCGCGCTCGGGCTCCCCGAGTGCGCAACCCCGCCCGAGGAGGTCCACGAGCTGGCCAAGCGCCGGGGGATGGACTTCGTCACCATCACCGACCACGACACCATCGACGGTGCGTTGACCATCGCCGACCGGCCCGACGTGTTCGTCTCCGAGGAGCTGACCGCGCACTTCCGCGGTGAGCCCCAGGCGGTGCATGTCCTCTGCTACGGCATCGACGAGGACGACCACGCCTGGCTCCAGCGCAACGCCGGCGACGTGGAGGCCTGTGCCGAGTACCTGCACGGGCACGAGATCGCCTGCGCGCTGGCGCATCCGTTCTTCGCGGTGGCCGCGCCGCTGACCGCGCGCCATCGCCGGCGCCTCGCGCAGATCTTCCCGATCTGGGAGACGCGCAACGGCTCGCGCGCGCGTGAGCTCAATCTGCCCGCCGCCATCTACATCGATACCCACGGCGGCACGGGCGTCGGCGGCTCCGACGATCACGCGGGCGTCGACATCGGGCGAACCTGGACCGAGACTCCCCTCGCAGGCTCGCCCGAACAGTTTCTCTCCCACCTTCGCGACGGTCAGGCCGAAGGCTGCGGCGACCAGGGCAGTGCCGCGAAGTGGGCCCACTCGGCGATGGCCCTCGCCGTGCGCACCCTCGGCGGCGGTGAGGCGCCGGTCGACGGATACCGGGCGAACCCGACGGCGGTGCTCGAGATCGTTCGGCGAGTGGTCAGCGAGGGCGACGCTCGCGCGAGCGCACTCGGCGCCGACCTCGACCCCGCCGACGCGCGAGCGCTGCTCGAGGCCTGGCTCGACGCGGTCGGCCTCGACCTGCGCGGAACCGACCTGCTCGCCGTCTTCCAGGCCGAGGGCTTCAGCCACAGCGACCTGTTCCGCCACGCCCGCCGTGCCCACGAGCGCGGGCTGCGCCGCGCCTCGGTCGGAGCGGTCGCGGCACTCGCCCAGGGTGGCGATTCCGGCGCCGCGCTCGGAGGCCTCTTCGACGCCCTGGTGCCGGCCATCCCCTACGCCCCGGCGGCCTCGTTCCTCGGTCGCGAGAAGCAGAAGTTGATCACCCGGGAGGGCGATCCGCGCGTCGCCGTGGTCACCGACGCGATCGGCGGCGTCCACGGCGTCAGCCGCACGATCGAGGAGTTGCGCGAGCGCGGCGCGCCCGGCTACGACATCGAGGTCGTCGGCACCGACCCGGCCGTCGACCGCCGGCTCGCCGCCGTTGCCGAGCTCGACGTCCCGTTCTACCCCGGTCTGCACATCGGCGTCCCCACCCTTCCCGGCCTCGTCGAGGCGCTGGCCGAGGGCCGCTACGACGCCGTGCACGTGACCTCGCCCGGGCCGGCCGGAGTCGCGGCCGCGGTGGTGGCCCGGACCATGAGCCTGCCGCTGGTCGGCAGCCACCACACCGAGCTCGGCGCCTACGCCGAGCTGCGCTCGGGCGACGCCAGCGTCGCCGGGGGCGTCGACATCGCCCTCTCGGCCTTCTACGGCACCTGCGGGACCGTTCTCTCGCCGAGCGTCGCGGCCGACGAGTCGCTGCGCACGCTCGGAGTCTCGGCCGAGAAGATCGGCCGCTGGGAGCGCGGCGTCGAGCTCACGCGCTTCGGCCGCCGCTACCGCGACGAGACCATCCTTCCGGGCGCGTTCAACGTCCTCTACGCCGGCCGCCTCACCCGCGAGAAGGGCATCGACCTGCTGGCCGAGTCCTTCCTCGCCGCTCGGGAACGCGACGAGCGCCTGCACCTCGTGCTGGCCGGCGGCGGCCCCGAGGAGGAGCTCCTGCGCGAGCGCCTCGGCGAGCACGCCACCTTCCTGGGCTGGCTCGAGGGCGACGAGCTGCCGCGCGCTTACGCCAGCGCCGACGTCTTCCTGTTCCCGAGCCGCACCGACACCTTCGGTCAGGTTCTGCTCGAGGCCCAGGCCAGCGGCCTGGCGGTGGTGGCGGTCGACGAGGGTGGTCCGCGTGATCTCATCGAGGACGGGGTCAACGGACTGCTGCGGCCGGCTCGCACCGACGCCCTGGCCGACACGCTGCTCGAGCTCGCCGCCTCCCCAGCGATGCGCGAGCGACTCGCAGACGCCGGAGAGCGCACGGCGCACACCCGCACCTGGGCGCGCGCGCTGGGTCAGCTCGCGGCCGGCTATGCGCGGGCGCTCGCGCTCGAGCCCGGCGCCGCTGCGAGGCGCGTGGCCTGAGCCACGCGCAGAAGAGTCCTGTCCGTGTCCTCGGCTCAGCCGAGCTTCGTGAGCCCACCGTCGACGACGAGGGTGTGACCGCATACGTAGCTCGCCGCGTCCGAGAGCAGGAAGGCCGCAGCCTCGGCGACCTCCCAGCCGGTGCCCTGGCGGTCGAGCGGGACGGGCGTCGCGTCGCGATCGGCCTTCGCCCGCGAAGCCAGTCGACCCAGTGCGGTCGATGAGCCCGGGCATGATCACGTTGAGCCGCACGCCGCGCGCGGCGGCCTCCCTACCCGCGTGACGACAGACCCCATCGAGTGCTGCCTTCGAGGCGCCGTAGGCGGGGATGCTCGAGGTCGAGGGCGAAAGAGCCCTCCTCGACGAGGACGCAGTTTCCCGGCCGACCTGTTAGGGCGGGTGTTCACCCGCTTGGTAGGCCGCTGAGGCAGAGGCTCGTGTCTGGCGCTCGCCGGCCTCCTACGGAGACCGCGTGTCCCGGCCCGAGCCGTCCTCGAAGCTGTCGCGGCCCGGGCCACCGACCAGCCGGTCGTCGCCTCCGCCGCCGCTCAGGAGGTCGTTGCCGGACCCGCCGTCGAGCGCGTCGTCACCGGACTCGCCGTAGAGGCGGTCGTTGCCGGATCCGCCGCGCACGACATCGTTACCGGAGCCGCAGAAGATCACGTCGTCGCCGCCCCGCCCGTCGACACGGTCGTTGCCCGAGCCGCAGCGGATGACGTCGTCGCCCTCGGTGCCGAGGATCCGCTCGCCACGGTCGCTCCCGCCACCGCCGCCAGGGCGGCCGGAGCAGGCCGGCGAGCCCTTTCCGGGCACGAGTGCGAGCCGGAAGGCCTCGCCCAGGAAGCGGCCGCTCGAGTCTGCCGGCGCGCGATGGCCGAGCGCACACAGCGCAGTCGCGGCCACGTCGACGTTCTCGGCCTGCCTGGGGTTGCGGAGCGTGTCGTCGAACCGGGGACCGCGGACGCCGCGGAGGGTCTGCTGGCGTACGAAGTCGCCGCCGCCGATCACCGCGAAGAAGTTGTCGCGGGTGAACGGACTGCCGTGGTTGCCCGCCAGCGGGTTGACCGGCTCCGAGAAGGCACCGCCCGGGTCGTGAGTGACCACGAGGTCGCCGGTGCGGCGATCGACCAGTCGGTAGGCGGGATGGACCCCTCCGAGCGTGTGTGCGTTGCCACCGTCCGCCGGGTTGAACTGGCGGTAGTTGGCCTCGTTGGTCCCCGAGAGGCCGATCCTCGCCCCGAGCTCGCCGACCCCACCGAGGCCGCAGCGAAGCGACGCGGCGCGCAGGCGCTTGAGCAGCATGAAGCGGCCGGGGTCGGTGCGATCCGCCAGGTAGACCAGCGCGGCGCTGCCGTTCTGGACGACCACGTAGTCGTCGGAGTCGATCCCGGCCATGTCGTAGCAGCGCGTGAGCGAGGTCTTCTGCGGAGTCGTGTCCATCGAGTGGTCGGAGAGCACGATCATCGTCGTGCGCTTCCACAGGCCGAGCTGCTTCTGGTTGTTCACGAAGCGTCCGATCTCGGTGTCGGCGCGGTTGATCGCTGAGTCGTAGGCGGGCCCCGTTCCGCTGCCGTGACCGGACTGGTCGATCTGGGGAAAGTTCACGAAGGTGAGGTTCGGTCGCTTGCGCGTGCCGTCTGCCCGAACGCCCTCGCGCGTCGTCTCGATGACCTCGTCCATGACGATGCGGTCCTCGGCGGTCACCCCGGTGGCCGGGTTGATCGGCACGTTCTCACAGTAGGACGGATCGTCGCCGGCGCCCCCGTTCTCGCACGGCGCGAACAGGTCGTCGGCGAAGAACCGGCCCGAGGCCGACCGCCCCGCGAAGATCCGCCCGAGCTTGGGCTTACCGAAGATCCCGGAGGTGGTGATCTCCTTGGCGCGCTAGCCCTTGGCCACCGACTCGAAGAAGGTGTCGGCCTCAAGGCACGCCGGGCTCTCGCCGCTCGTCTCCGTCGGCGGCTTCGACTCGTCGACCGAGCCGGTCGGACACGAATCCCCGTCGCTCTTCCCGTAGACGGCGAACGCGTTGCCGGGTATCCCCGACTGCCCGCCGTAGGCGCCGGTGGCCATGGCCGTGTGGTTGGGGTTGGTCTCGGCGATCATCACCGAGCGCGACTCCTCGTACAGCGTCGAGCGTGCGCCCGCGCGGCCGTCGAGCAGAGCGTTGAGGTTGGGGGCGAGCGGGCGACGCTGCCGCACGCGGTCGCCGTCGAGGCCGTCGAGCACGAAGACGTAGACGAGCGGGCGAGAGCGGTCGTCCCTGGGGGCGGCCGCCGCGGTCGGGGCGGACCCGAGACAGGCCAAGCCGGCGAGGACGACGGCGACGAGAATCGCCGAGGCGGTGGATGACTTCGTTCGAGTAGGCACGTGCGGAGGGTCGCACGGGCGTTGGAGCACTTGTGATCCCTCTGTGAAAATTACTTCCCGGCCGTCCGCGGTGTCGCTTACAGTGCGCTGAGCATGACCGGTCAGGTGAACACGGGGCGCGTCGTCCGTGAGGTCTTCAACATCTACCGCGATCAGGCTGCGGTGCTCCTTCCGGCCGCGCTCGTCGTCTTCGCGATCGAGGGCCTGATACGAGGCCTCCTCACGGCGGCCAGCCCGATCCTGGCCATCCTGGGGTTCATCGTCTCGCTCACCGCGGTCGGGCTCTACAGGGGCATGGTCGTTCAGCTGGTGGCCGATCTGCAGGACGGACGCCGCGACAGCTCGGTCGGCGATCTCTTCCGGTCCGTCGTCCCGGTTCTCGTGCCGCTCATCCTCGCCAGCCTGCTCTTCGGCCTCGGCGTGGGCATCGGCCTCGTGCTCCTGATCGTGCCCGGCCTCATCCTGGCCACCATCTGGGCCGTCGTATCCCCGGTGGTGGTGCTCGAGCGACCGGGAGTGATCGCCGCCTTCGAGCGCAGTCGCAAGCTCGTGCGCGGGAACGCCGGCCCGGTCTTCGGCGTGATCGTCGTCTTCGTCCTCATCTTCGTCGTCGTGGCGCTCATCCTCAGCGCCATCGGCGCCGCGCTCGGGCCGGTCGGCACGATCGTCGCCGGGATAATCAGCAGCGTGCTCACCGCTCCGCTGCTCGGGCTCGCGGGAACCGTCCTCTACTTCGAGCTGCGAGGCGCACCGGCTGGACTCGGAGCGTCCGGGCCGGGCTCGGTGGGCGTCGGCACCGGCACCGGGGGACCGGCGGTGGACCCGGGCACTCGGTCCGGCGGAACGAGCCCGGCCGCAAGCCCCGGGGCCCCGGCGGAGTCTCCTCGCTCGCCTGCGCAGCCCTCTGCGCCGGGGCAGTCGGCGAGCGGTCCGCAGTCGCCCGCTCCGCCGGCGGATCGCCCCGGCGGCGAGCCGGGTGCCGGGCGACCTGGCTGACGCCCTGCGCTGACCGCCGGGCCCCCGGGGTCCGCCGGCCATCTATTCCCGAGCGCGAGCGACCGGACTCGAACCGGCGACCTCCGGCGTGACAGGCCGGCGTTCTAACCAACTGAACTACGCCCGCGGGCGGCGCCTAGCGTAGCGAAAAGGCGGCGGTTCCCAACCTTTTCACAACGCTCGCTGAGCCGATCGACACCATGACGGCCAACGAGCCTCCCTCGTTGCCCGTGGCCCCGGTACTCCCCGACCGGGGTCACGTCGTTTTCGGGCGTCTCCGCCGCGGTTATCCGCGGGTCGCCCGCCAGCCGGAGGAGCGGCGCTCAGCGGGCGGTGGCGGCGGTCTCGGAGGCCGGCGCCACCGCCTCGGCCTGGCGCTCGGCCGCCCGGGCCATGAGCTCGGCGTGAGCGCCACGCTGCCCACCCCGGCGACGGAGCCAGGTGCCGTCCGGCTCGAGCTCCCAGGCGAAGCAGTCGTCGCCCAGATAACGCTCGAGCGTGTCCTCGAGCTCCGACTGCAGGGCCTCGGAGCGAACCGGGGTCAGCAGCTCGACGCGGGTGTCGAGGTTGCGGGGCATCAGGTCGGCCGAGCCGATCCAGTACTCGCGCTCGCCGGCGCCGTGGAAGGCGTAGATACGCGCGTGCTCGAGGAAGCGGCCGACCACCGACACGACGCGGATGTTCTCGCTCACGCCGTCGAGGCCCGGCCGCAGGCAGCAGATTCCCCGCACGTTCAGGTCGATGCGCACGCCGGCCCTGGAGGCGCGGTAGAGAGCCCGAATGCACTTCGAGTCCACGAGCGAGTTCATCTTCATGACGATGCGCGCGTCGCCGTGCTCGGACTGGGCCGCGATCGCGTGCTCGACGCGCTCGAGCAGCCACTCCCGCATGTCGTGGGGGGCGACCACCACCTGCTTGTACTGGCGCTCGCGCCCGTAGCCGGTCAGCGAGTTGAACAGCTCGGCGACGTCGGAGGTGATCTCCGGGTCGCACGTGAACAGCCCGAGGTCCTCGTAGATGCGCGATGTCTTGGCGTGGTAGTTGCCCGTGCCCACGTGTACGTAGCGGCGTACGCCCTTGCCCTCCCGGCGCACGATGACCAGGGCCTTGGCGTGGGTCTTGAGCCCGGGCAGGCCGTGCACCACGTGGGCGCCGGCCTCCTCGAGCGCGCGCGCCCACTCGATGTTGCGCCGCTCGTCGAAGCGGGCCTTGAGCTCGACCAGGCAGACGGCCTGCTTGCCGCGCTCCGCCGCCTCGATCAGCGTCGGGACCAGGGCCGAGTCGTCGGAGGTGCGGTAGACGGTGAGCTTGATGGCCAGCACGTCGGGGTCGTCGACCGCCTGGCGGATCAGTCGCTCGACGCTGCCCGAGAACGAGTCGTACGGATGGTGGACGAGCAGGTCGTGCTCGCGGATGCGCGCGAACAGGTCCGCCTTCTGGTCCCCATTCGGCCCGAAGGCACGCGGGATCACGGGACTCCACGGCGGATCCCGCAGGTCGGCGTGGCCCTCGAGCCCGTAGAGCTGCCACAGATCGGTGAGGTCGAGCAGGCCTTCCACGTCGAAGGCCTGCTCCTCCTCGATCCCGAGCCAGTCGACCAGCCGCCGGCGCAGCTCCGGGTCGATGGTGGCGCCGACCTCGAGCCGCACCACCTCTCCGAAACGTCGTCGTCGCAGCTCATCCTCGACCGCCCGCAGCAGGTCGTCGGCGTCGTCGGAGACCGTGAAGTCGGCATCGCGGACCACGCGGAAGACGTCGTGGTGAAGGATCTCCATGCCCGGGAACAGGGCATCGATGTGGCGCGCCATCGCGCTCTCGAGAGGGACGAACTTGCCGTTGCCGATGTCCACGAAGCGGGGCAGGACCTCCTTGGGGACCTTCACCCGCGAGAACACCTCGCCGCCGGTGCCGGGGTCGCGCATCCACACCCCTAGGCTCAGCGAGAGGCTGGAGATGTAGGGGAAGGGACGGCCGGGGCCCACGGCCAGCGGCGTCAACACCGGGAGGATCTGCTCGTTGAAGTGGCGGTCCAGCTGCTCGAGGTCAGCCTTCGAGCACTCCTCGCAGGCGATGATCTCGATCCCCTCTCGGGCGAGCGCCGGGCGCACCTGCTGCTCGAACTGGCGCGCCTGGCGGACGGTCAGATCGCGAGTTCGCTCGGTCACCGCCTCGAGCACCTCCGCCGCTGAGAGGCCGTCGGGCCCGCGGGCGTCGATACCGGCGTCGACCTGGTCGTGCAGGCCGGCGACCCGGACCATGAAGAACTCGTCGAGGTTGCCGGCGTAGATGGCCAGGAACTTGACCCGCTCGAGCAGCGGAACGCTCTCGTCGGCGGCGAGCTGTAGCACCCGGTCGTTGAAGTCGACCCAGGAGATCTCGCGGTTGGCGAACAGCTCAGGGCGCTCGTCGACCTCGTCGATCGTTGCGCTCACGAACTCGTCGCGGCCATCCGAGGTTGGAGCGCCGGTGTTGCGCTCCTCCTCCTCGACGCCCCGCTCGGCGGTGGTGGCCTCGTCGCTCACGGCTCACTCGAGGTCGCCGAGGCGAGCGGCCGCCCGCCGTCGAGCCCGCTCACGGGCGTTTCGTGCGGCGGTCGCCGTCCGCCCTCGATCTCGATGATCATCCCCTCCCGCACGCCTCCCTGCCCGACCGCGATCCGGGGCCCAAGGCGGCGCAGCAGCTCGTCGAGGATGAGCGCACCGGCGGGCAGCAGCGGCGCGCGCTCCGGTGCGACATCGAAGCGCTCGGCCACGGCCGCGGCCGGCGTCGAGGCGAGCAGAGCGAGGGCGCGGGCCACGGTGCCGGAGCTAAGCTCCTGCCCGACCAGCTTGCGCACCGAGCGTGCGCTCCCGCCCACCGCGACCGATCGGTCGGATGGCGGCGGCTCCAACCCGGCAAAGGCGCGGCCGACGGCGTCGCGCGCCTCGCGCAGCTCGTCCGGGGTGGGCGGGTCGGAGCGCAGGTGGGCGTCGGTCAGCGCGCCCGACCCGAGCGACACCGAGGCCCACCACGAGACGCCTTCGGCCAGCGTCCCCACCGCGACCTCGGTCGAGCCACCGCCGATGTCGATCACGGCGACGGCACCCGAGACCGGCGTCGGCAGGGTTCTGGTCGCGCCGACAAAGGCGAGCCGCGCCTCCTCCTCGTCGGAGAGGACCTCGATCTCGAGCCCGGTGGCCCGGCGGACGGCGTCGGCGAGCTCCTCGCGGTTCGAGGCCTCGCGGACGGCGGCGGTCGCGACCACGGCGACGCGGCGAGCCCCCAGCTCTCGGCCGATGCGCGCCTGCTGAGCGACGACCTCGGCCGTCTCGACGACCTTCTCGGCGGGGAGTCGGCCGTCCCCGCGTACCGCCTTGCCGATCCGGGTGAACGCGCGCTGGGTGGCGAGCTCGCGCAGCTTGCCGTCGCGGCACTCGGCCACGAGCAGTCGGGTCGTGTTGCTGCCGATGTCGATGCAGGCGTAGGCGATGGCGCGCTCGCTATCCGGCGATCGCCGCGAGCTCGGCCGGCCGCAGCAGGACGCTGAGCTCACCGCGATCGACGCCGGCCAGACCGCCCTTGGACAGACGCACCTGCGCGCCGGTGAGGTTGTGGACGGCGGTCGAGAAGTCGGGATCGTGGCCGACGAGGAGAACGTCCTCCCAGCCTGCGGCGACCTCCCGGGGGTCGAACGGCCCACCCTCGAGCCGCTGCTCGGTCAGCGGCTCGAGGGCCAGCGCCTCGCAGGCACGGCGCGCCGTTTCGACCGCTCGCACCCTGGGCGAGGTCAGGCAGGCCTCGAGGGCCACTCCGAGCGCGACCAGCGCGCGACCGGCGTTGGTGCCCTGGCTTCGGCCCTCGGAGGTCAACGGGCGCTCGGCGTCGGGCGAGCCGGGCTCGGCGTCCCCGTGGCGAAGCAGCCAGATCACCACCCGGACTGTAACGGCCGCCCCCGCCAGAGACGAGCCGAGTTTCCAGGTCTTTAACACGAGGCTCACCGGTTGGTCACGTGCGCTCGAGGTGCCCGGCCGAGGATCACCGTGAACTTCGCCATGAGCCCTCACGCACTCCGCACCGAGATCCACTGCCATCTACTCCCGGGCGTCGACGATGGGGCGCGCGACCTCGACGACAGCCTGGAGATGGCGGCGCTCGCCACCGCAGACGGAACCGCGACGATCGTCGTCACCCCGCACGTGCGGCGCGACTTCGTCACCGACGTGTCGATCGTCACCGAGGGCTTCGAGGAGCTATGCGAGGCCGTCGAGCGCGCCGGGATAGAGGTCGAGCTCCACCGCGGGGGCGAGCTGGGGCACGACCTCGTCGGCCGGCTCGGCCAGTCTGAGCTCGAGGCGATCGCGGTCGGACCGCCGGGGCGGCGGTGGCTGCTCGTCGAGGCGCCCTTCGAGGGGCTCGACCGCGTCTTCAGCGCGGCGACCGACGAGCTCCGCTCGCGGGGCTTCGGGATCGTCATCGCCCATCCTGAGCGGGCCCGCGGCCTGCTCGCGGGCGAGGCGGGCGGACTCAGCCGAGAGCTCGAGACGGGGAGCCTGCTCCAGGTCAACCACTGGTCGCTGACCGGCGGACACGGCGCCGAGGCCGAGCACGCGGCCCTCGAGCTGCTGGACCGAGGCCTGATCGCCGCGCTCGCCTCCGACGCCCACCCGGGCTGGCGGCGGCCGACGCTGAGCCTCGGCGCCGCGGCGGCGGTCGCCGCCGGCGCGGACGCCCGCACGGCCGCAGCGCTGGTCAGCGAGCGCCCCGCCCGAATGCTGCGCAAGGGCGTCGCCTCGCGCACGCTGGCCCCGCTCGGCTGATCGTCGCGCCGGCGAGCCCTCGCCGCCAGGCGGCCTCAGAGCGAGGCGACACCTTCGAGACGATCAACGGCCACCGGGTCGCCCGCGCCTTCGGTCGCCGGCGCCTGCGCTGCCACCGGCTCCTGCGCGTGACCTGCCACCGGCTCCTGCGCGTGACCATCGACGGGTTCCGCCTGGAAGCGGTAGCCGATCCCGAAGTGCGTGTGGATGTAGCTCCAGCGAGGGGACGCCCGCTCGATCTTCGAGCGGAGCTTGCGCACGAACACGTCGACGGAGCGGTCGCCGTGAGCCATCGCGTAGCCCCACACGCGCTGATAGATGTCCTCGCGCTGGAGGACGCGGCCCTCAGCGTCGGCGAGCAGGTGGAGCACCTCGAACTCGCGACGGGTGAGGTCGACGCTGCTGCCGGCCACGAAGGCCTGGAACTGGTCGGGCCGCAGCTCGAGGTCCCCGAGCACGAGCGGGCCGGCCTCGACCGGCGCCCGCGCGCGGCGGCGCCGGCGCGCGACGGCCTCGAGGCGGGCGAGCACCTCCTCGGGGTGGCACGGCTTGGTGATCCAGTCGTCGGCGCCGAGGCGCAGGCCGCGCACGCGCTGGGCGACGGTCGAGCGCTCGGTGCAGACCACGATGCCGAGGCCCGGCAGCGTCTGGCAGATACGGGTGAGGTAGTCGCCTCCGAGGTTGCCGAGGCACGCCGGATCGATGAGAAGCGCGTTCAGGCGCATGGCCACGAGCTCTTCGGGCGGAGGCGACGAGGTCTGGGCACGGAACTGCCAGCCGGCCGTCTCGAGCCGGTTGGCGAGCACCCTTACGAAGCCCGAATCGTCGTCGACGATGGCGAGCCGGAGCTGTCCGGAGGGGGAGGTCATGGTCGGCGCGAACAGTCGCTGCCGAGAGGCACTGTAGACCAGCCCGCGGGCGGCGGACAGCGCCATCTCGCGTCGAGCGAGATTTCGCCCGATCGCCCACCGACGGCCTTTACATCATGTTCACAACCGCGCCACACGTGCGTAACAGTGTGCGCCCAACCGGCAATAGCTTGCGGCTCGACATGACAAGGATCTGCAACAGAAGGAGCGCTTCGTGAAGTCAAGGATGTGGCTCTTCATAGGGCCCGTCAGCGTCCTCGCCCTGGTGGGCGCGGCCTGCGGCGGTCAGCAGGGCAGCAGCGGTGGCGGGGGCGGCGGAGATCTCTCAGGGACCATCCAGGTCGACGGCTCCTCGACCGTCCAGCCGTTCGCTCAGGCCGCGGCCGAGTTGTTCCAGGAGGAGAATCCCAACGTGCGCATCACGGTCGGCGGCGCCGGCACGGGCGACGGGTTCGAGCGCTTCTGCCGCGGCGAGACCGAGATCGCCGACGCCTCGAGGGCGATCGAGGCCGAGGAGCAGGAGGCCTGCGAGAAGCAGGACATCGAGACCGAGCAGGTCCCGGTGGCCAACGACGGCATCGCCGTCGTGACCAACAAGCAGCTTCAGGTCGACTGCATGACCACCGACGAGCTCAAGAAGCTGTTCGGCCCGGACGCCAAAGCGACGACCTACAAGGACGTCAACGCCAAGTTCCCAGCCACGCCGGCCAAGCTGTTCACCCCCGGCGAGGAGTCAGGCACGTTCGACTTCTTCACCGAGGAGGCGCTCGAGACCGACGCCGAGCAGCGCACCGAGGGCGTGCAGACCTCGGCCGACGACAACCAGCTCGTCACGGGAGTGTCAGGCACCCCCGGCGGCATCGGCTACTTCGGCTACTCGTTCTTCGAGCAGAACCGGGACAAGCTCAACGCCGTCGCGATCGACGGCGGCGAGGGTTGCACCCCGCCGAGCGCGGAGACGATCCAGAACGGCAGCTACAAGCCGCTCGGGCGCCAGATCTTCATGTACCCGAGCAAGAAGGCCATGCAGCGCCCCGAGGTCGCGGAGTTCATGCGCTTCACGACCGAGAACGCGCCGCGCATCGCCGAGGCGGCCCAGATCGTCCCGCTCACCGGCGAGCAGGTCTCGGAAGCCGAGCGGGCGGTTCAGGGCCTGAGCGGCCGCCAGTAGGCAGGCGGCTCGGACTCGCATGGAAGCAGCGTCCGATCCTCCCGGCGGAGGTCCGCGCCCGAACCTGACTCGGGTGCGGACCCCGCGGTCCGTGGGCGAGAGCGCGATCAAGGTGCTTCTGTTCGTGGCCGCCCTGATCTCGGTCGCGACGACCGTCGGCATCGTCGTCTCCCTGGCCGCGGAGACCATCGAGTTCTTCTCGCAGGTCGGGATCTTCGAGTACCTGCTCGGTACCAAGTGGACCCCGCTGGCCGGCGGCGATCAGAAGTCGTTCGGCGTCCTCCCGCTGATCTCGGGCACGCTCTATCTGACCGCGCTCGGGCTGATCGTCGCCGTGCCGCTCGGCCTCGGCTCCGCGGTCTACCTGGCGGAGTACGCCTCGCCGCGGGCGCGCCGCGTCATCAAGCCGGTGCTCGAGCTCCTGGCCGGAATCCCGACCATCGTGCTCGGCTACTTCGCGCTGACCTTCATCACACCCGTGCTGCTCCAGGGCATCCTCGGGATCGAGGTCCAGATCTTCAACGCCCTGTCCGCGGGCCTCGCCCTCGGCGTGCTGATCCTGCCGGTCGTCGCCACGCTCGCCGACGACTCGCTGCGCGCCGTGCCCGCCTCGCTGCGCGAGGGCGCGTTCGGGCTCGGCGCCTCGAAGCCGCAGGTCGTGCTGCGCGTGGTCTTCCCGGCTGCGCTCTCGGGGATAGTGGCCGGCCTGGTGCTCGCCGCCTCGCGCGCGATCGGCGAGACCGTCGTCGTGCTCGTGGCCGGCGGCGCCAGCGCCAACCTGGGAATCGATCCCCGCGAGAGCTTCCAGAACATGGCTGCGTTCATCGCCCAGACCGCGCGCGGCGACATCGCCGCCCAGTCGGTCGAGTTCCTGACCATCTTCGCCGTGGGCACGACCCTGTTCGTCATGACGCTGATCCTCAACGCGATCTCCATCCGCTTCGTGCGTCGCTTCCAGCAGGTCTACGAATGAGCGTGGCCGAGGCACCCGTGGCCCGGGCGGTGGTGCGCGGCGCCTCGAGCGGCGCACGCGTACGGGAGATCCTCTTCCCGGCGGCACTGCTCATGTGCATCGCCTTCGCCATGCTCGCGCTCGTCGTGCTCCTGGTCGACGTGGCGGTCGACGGCATCCCCGTGCTGTCCGCCGACTTCCTGACGCGCTTCCCGTCGCAGATCTTCCCGGAGCGCTCGGGCATCCAGTCGGCGCTCGTGGGCACGCTGCTGCTCATGGCCGTCTGCGCGGTGTTCATCGTGCCGGTGGGCACGGCCACCGCGATCTACCTCGAGGAGTACGCCGACAACAACCGCTGGTGGAACCGCCTGATCGAGGTCAACATCCAGAACCTCGCCGCCGTCCCCTCGATCGTCTACGGGATCCTCGGCCTCGCCTTTCTGGTCAGAGGCCCGCTCGAGCTCGGCCGCGTCGTCCTGGCCGGCGCGCTGACCCTCGGGCTGCTCGTCCTGCCGGTGGTCATCATCGTGGGGCGCGAGGCCATCCGCGCCGTGCCGAGCTCGATCCGCGAGGGCTCGATGGCCCTCGGCGCCACGCAGTGGCAGACCATCTGGAAGCAGATCCTGCCCGGAGCCCTGCCCGGCATCGCCACCGGCGTGATCCTCGCCCTGTCGCGGGCGATCGGCGAGACCGCGCCGCTGATCGTGGTCGGCGCCGCGGCGTTCGCGCGCTTCAACCCCAACGATCTGACGAACGACCCCTTCTCGGCGCTGCCGATTCAGATCCTGGCCTGGGTCCAGGATCCGCAGGACGAGTTCCGGGCGCTGGCCGCGGGGGCGATCCTCGTCCTGCTCTTTCTGCTCCTGCTCATGAATGCCGGAGCGATCTACCTGCGCAACCGCTTCGAGCAGAAGTGGTAGCGCCGAACTCTGTCGCAGGACGAAAGGAACGGTAGGGTGAAACAGGTGACCGAGCGACCCGAGAGCTCGTCAGAGGGCCGGTCCGCGGAGTCCGCGGCCGGCGCTGGACCGGTGCCCGCGGGCACGCAGACCGGCAACGGAAGGACCACCGGGCCGGGGACGGATCCTGCCGCCGCCGGCGGCGGGACCGCGAAGCCGAGCCTCGACACGCCGCCGGTGTTCGAGATCGAGAACCTCAACGTCCGCTACGGCGACAAGCTGGCCGTGCACGACGTCAGCTTCGGCATCGAAGAGCGGCGCATCACCGCGCTGATCGGCGCCTCGGGCTGCGGCAAGAGCACGTTCATCCGCTCGCTCAACCGCATGAACGATCTGATCCCCTCGGCGACCGTCGACGGATCGGTGCGCTACCACGGCCAGGATCTCTACGCCTCCGAGGTCGACGCCGTCCTCGTGCGCAAGCGGATCGGCATGGTCTTCCAAAAGCCCAACCCGTTCCCCAAGTCGATCTACGACAACATCGCCTTCGGACCGAGGGTGCTCGGGATGGACGGCGACATGGACGAGATCGTCGAGCGAGCCCTGCGCCGCGGCGCCCTGTGGGACGAGGTCAAGGACCGGCTCAAGACCAACGCGTTCGGGATGTCCGGCGGCCAGCAGCAGCGGTTGTGCATCGCCCGCGCCCTCGCCACCGATCCCGACGTGATCCTCATGGACGAGCCCGCCTCCGCCCTCGACCCGATCTCCACCGGACGCATCGAGGACCTGATGTTCGAGCTCAAGGAGCGCGTCTCGATCGTCATCGTCACCCACAACATGCAGCAGGCGGCGCGCGTGTCCGACATGACAGCGTTCTTCACGGTGGTCGTGGACGAGGCCTCGGGCCACCGTCACGGCGAGGTCGTCGAGTACGACGAGACCGAGAAGGTCTTCACCAACCCCTCGGACGAGCGCACCGAGGCCTACGTCACCGGGCGGGTCGGGTAGCGCCATGCCCGTCGAGGCGAGGCTCCACTTCCAGGAGCAGCTGCGCGATCTCGAGGAGCAGGCCCTGGGGGGGCTCGACATGGTCGGCGAAGCGCTGGAGCGGACGCTCGAGGCGGTGCTGCACCAGGACGTCGAGCTCGCCTCGTATGTGATCGCCGACGACGACCGCATCGACGGGCGCTACCTCGAGGTGCGCCAGGGCATCCTCTCCCTGATGGCCCGCCAGGCTCCCGTGGCCTCCGACCTGCGGCTGATCGCCGCACTGCTCGACCTCATTCGCAACTTCGAGCGCATGGGCGACCAGTGCGTCAATATCTCGAAGCTCGTGCCGCTGGTGGGCCGCGAGCCGCCGGTCGAGGAGGGGATCCTCACGCGGATCGAGCGGATGGCGCGCCAGGCGATCTCGCAGGTGGCTCAGTGCAAGCAGGCGTTCTCCCGGCGCGACGTCCAGCTCGCCGAGGATCTCGTCCGCCAGGACGACGAGATCGACCGTCTCAACCGCGAGATCTTCTCGCTCGCCCTCCAGTCGGGCGACGACCACGACGCGCGCGAGTGGGGCGCGACGATGATGCTCGTCGCCCGCTCGATCGAGCGCGTCGGCGACAACGCGGTCGACATCGGCGAGCAGACCGCGTTCGTGGTCACCGGCCTCTTCCGCGAGTTCACCGACGCCTCACATCCCGAGGTCGAGTCGAACGTCGTCCGCTGAGCACGCGGGTCGATTCCTCCCATGGTCGAAGCCTCGCCCGAGTTCCGCCGGATCAGCGACGACTCCGTGCGCCGGCAGACCGGCAAGGGCTGGGACGAGTGGCTGAAGGTCCTCGACGAGTGGGGGGCCGAGCGGCACGGGCACGCCGAGAGCGCCCGGCACCTGCGCGAGGCTCACGGCATCAGTCCCTGGTGGGCGCAGGCGGTGACCGTGCGCTACGAGTACGAGCGCGGTCTGCGCCAGCCGAAGTGAGCGGGAGTCGCTGAGCGCGGTGGCCTATCGCCTCGACTCCCGCGAGACCCTTCCCGACGGCCTGCGGCGGATTGTCGCGGAGCAGCTGACCGAGGCCGAGGACGGGCTGCGGGCTGCGCGCGACGACGAGCGCGACCGGGCTGTCCACGAGGCCCGCAAGGCGACGAAGAAGTCGCGTGCCGTGCTGCGGCTCGTCCGCGACGAGATCGGCTCGGTGGCCTACAGGCGCGAGAACGATGCCCTGCGCGACGCCGCGCGCCGGCTGTCGGGCCCGCGCGACGCCGCCGTGCTCGTCGCGGCCGTCGATCGGCTGGGCCGCCAGACCCCGCTGACGCGACGCAGCCTCGCGCCGCTGAGCGCGATACTCGAAGAGCGCCGGCGGGAGATCGCCACCCGTGTTCTCGACGAGGAGGACGCGACGGCCCGCGTCGCCGACGAGCTGGCGGAGATCCGAGCTCGTGTCGATGCCCTGGAGATCGGTACCGACCGGTTCTCCGCGCTCGAGGACGGGCTGCGACGGACCTACGGGCGCGGCCGCGACGCCTTTGCCGCGGCGCGCAAGAAGCCGACCGACGAGCGCCTGCACGACGCGCGCAAGCGGGTGAAGGACCTCTGGTACCACGCCCGCGTGCTCAGCCCGATCTGGCCCGGCCCCATGGGCGAGCTCGTCGACGCCTGCGACCGGCTCGGTGACCTGCTCGGGGAGGACCACGACCTGGCCGTGCTCGCCGACACGGTTCGAGATCTGGCCGCCGAGGGCACCGACGGCGGCGCGGGCGAGACGCTGCTCACGCTCGCCGCCAACCGGCGGGCCGAGCTGCGGGCCGAGATCTGGCCACTCGGGGAACGGGTCTACGCCGATCGGCCGAAAGCCTTCGTACGACGGATGCGCGTTCTCTACCGAGCCTGGCGCGCGGAGACGGTATGGAACATCTCGGCCGCGAGCGCCGCGGCGGTGCGTGAGCTGCTCGAAGCCCGGCGCAACGGCTCCACCGACGACAAGCGCCGCGTGCGCGAGCAACTGCGCCGCCAGGGCCTGCGCATCGGCGACGTCGACGCCCGCCTGCCCGAGCGCGACGGCGGCCTCGGCGCCTCCGACTTCGACGCGCTCGTCGAACACGGGCGCCTGAGGATCGACGAGCCGCAAGGGTGAGCTTCCGCCGGCGCGGGCGCGAGGGCGCTCGCTAGCCTCAGAAGCCGATCATGGCCCACCAGTACGTCTTCACCATGCATCGCCTGTCGCGGATCTATCCGCCCGACAAGCACGTGCTCACCGACGTCTCCGTGTCGCTGATGCCCGGCGCGAAGATCGGCGTGCTCGGCTACAACGGCGCGGGGAAATCGACGCTGCTGCGGATCATGGCCGGGCTCGACGACGGCTACACCGGTCGCGCCGAGCTGGCGCCCGGAGCGACCGTCGGCCTGCTCGAGCAGGAGCCCGATCTCGATCCTGACAAGGACGTGCGCGGCAACGTCGAGGAGGCGCTCGCCGAGCAGCGTACGCTGCTCGATCGCTTCAACGCGCTGGCCGCCGACTACTCCGAGGAGACGGCGGAGGAGATGGCCTCGGTGCAGGAGAGGATCGACGCCGTCGACGCGTGGTCGCTCGACTCGCGCCTCGACCAGGCCATGGACGCGCTGCGCCTGCCGCCCGGCGACGCCGACGTCACCCGCCTCTCGGGCGGTGAGCGCCGCCGCGTCGCGCTCTGCCGGCTGCTGCTGCGCCAGCCCGATCTGCTGCTCCTCGACGAGCCGACCAACCACCTCGACGCGCTGTCGGTGGCGTGGCTCGAGCGCCACCTGCGCGACTACCCGGGGACGGTCGTGGCCATCACCCACGACCGCTACTTCCTCGACAACGTCACCGGCTGGATCCTCGAGCTCGACCGCGGGCGGGGAATCCCCTACGAGGGCAACTACTCGAGCTGGCTCGAGCAGAAGCAGGCCCGCCTGGCCGACGAGGAGCGCCAGGACCGCGCTCGCCAGCGCACGATCGCCCGCGAGCTCGAGTGGGTGCGCCTCAGCCCGCGGGCGCGCCAGTCGAAGCCGCAGGCGCGCGTGCGCGCCTACGAGCAGCTCGTGGCCGAGGAGGCCGCCTCGAAGGTCGACCAGGCGCAGATCCGCATCCCCTCGGGCCAGCGGCTCGGCGACGTCGTGGTCGAAGCCGACGGGCTGGCCAAGGGCTACGGCGAGCGGCTGCTGTTCGAGGACCTCTCGCTCTCGCTGCCGCCGGGCGGGATCGTCGGGGTGATCGGCCCCAACGGTGCCGGCAAGACCACTCTCTTTCGCATGATCGCCGGCCAGGAGGAGCCCGACGGCGGCTCACTCAGGGTCGGTGAGACGGTCGAGCTCGCCTACGTCGACCAGAGCCGTGAGTCGCTCGACCCCGATAAGACGGTGTGGCAGGAGATCTCCGGCGGCGTCGACCACATCCTCGTAGGCGGCAGGGAGATGCCCTCGCGAGCCTACGTGGGCAGCTTCAACTTCAAGGGCGGCGACCAGCAGAAGGCCGTCGGCTCACTCTCCGGCGGCGAGCGCAACCGCGTGCACCTGGCCAAGCTGCTGCGCCAGGGCGGTAACCTGCTGCTGCTCGACGAACCGACCAACGACCTCGACGTCGACACCCTGCGCGCCCTCGAGGAGGCGCTGCTGGCCTTTCCCGGCTGCGCGGTGGTGATCTCCCACGATCGCTGGTTCCTCGACCGCATCGCCACGCACGTGCTCGCCTTCGAGGGCGAGTCGCAGGTGCGCTGGTTCGAGGGGAACTTCGACGCCTACGAGGACGCGCGGCGCAACGAGCTCGGCGCCGAGGCCGATCGACCGCACCGAATCACCTACAAGAAGCTCGCGCGCGCCTAAATGGTCGATCGCACGACCGGGTGCGTCCGGGGGCGCTGTAGAGCGAGCTGGCCGAGGACGCAGGCCGCAGGCGCTGCCGGAGGCATCGTCGAGGCCGAGGACAAAGGCCCAGCGAAGCTATCGCCCGCCATCCGGACGTGCGTGGTCGTGGGATCGGCCATCTGAGGGGTGCGTCCGGCGCTCGTGCGATCGGGCGGCGGATCGATCGTCGCGCGGTTAAGGCGCGAGCCGCGCACGCGCCTCGCGCTGCTGCTGCTCGTACTCCTCGGACTGTTCCTGCTGGCGGCCGACCGGGCGCCCTCGCCCCAACAGGTCCGCGCCCTCGTCGAGCCCTTCGGGGTCGCTGGCCCACTGGTCTTCCTGCTCGCGGCCACCGCCCTGCACGCGAGCTTCGTGCCTGGCCCGCTGCTCGCCGGGACGAGCGGTCTGCTGTTTGGGCCGGTCCTCGGCACGGCGGTGACGCTGACCGGCTCGGTCGTCTCCGCGCTGGTCGAGCTGGCCGTCGGGCGCCGCGCCGGCCGCGCGGGCATGGACCGCATCGGCGGAGCGCGCTACCAGGCGCTGGCGGGCTGGCTCGAGCAGCACGGCTTCGCCGCGGTGGTGATCCTGCGCCTCGCCCCCGTCCTGCCCGACGCGCCGGTCTCCTACGCTGCGGGCCTCTCGCACGTGCGGACCTGGCAGATCGCCGCGGGCACCGCCGTCGGCGCCGCACCGCGGGCCTTTGCCTACACTGCGCTCGGCGGCTCGCTGGCGAACGTCAGTTCGCCGCTGGCCTACGTGGCGGTGGGCGTCATCGTGGTCGCCGGCCTGGCCGGCGCGGTGGCGATCCGCTGGCAGGTGCGCCGCTCGCGCGCTGCCGCCGCGGCCGTGCGAGAGCTCGAGCAGTAACGCGGCTGGACTACGTGTAGGCGGGGTCATCCTCGTGCTCGCGGAAGAACGTGACGAGCTCGGGGAGGTACTCGCGCAGGCGCGGACAGCGCAGGCCGTGGCGGTCGAGCAGCGCGCTCGCCCGGCGCCCGTCGAAGTCGACGGCGTGGGTCAGGTAGACGAGCGACTCGCGGGGAATGCCGTCGAGGGCGCGGCGGGCGGGGCCGAAGCGCAGCGTCGCGTCGGCGGCGGCCGGCGGAAGGGCCAGTCTCGGGCGCCGCCCGGCGTACTCCTCGGCCAGCGCCTCGAAGAGCTCGCGTGAGCTGAGCGGCTCCGGGTCGACGAGGTGCAGGGTCTCCCCCACCGACTGAGGATCGGTCGAGACCGCGGCGATGGCGTCGACCACGAGATCGACGGGCACGACGTTGAACGGCGCATCGGATCCCATGCGGGCAAGGGGAATGCCGCGCGAGCCGAGCCGGGAGAGCATGCGCAGGAGGAAGTACGGTCCGTCGAACTTCGCGGTTTCGCCGGTCCTCGAGTCACCGACGACGATGGCCGGGCGGTAGATCGTCGTGGGGATGCGGTCCATGGCATGGCGCACCCACAGCTCCGCCTGGAACTTGGTCGACTCGTAGTGGTTCTTGAAGCTCTGACCTAGCGACAGCTCGTGCTCGTAGACGACGCCGTCGCGGCGGCCGGCGACAAAGGCGGTGCTCACGTAGTTGAGGCGCTCGAGGCGCTCGGCGCGGGCGCAGAGCTCCAGCACGTTGGCAGTGCCCTCGACGTTGACCTTCTGAGCGACGTCGAAGGGAACGGCCAGGTTGTAGATGGCCGCGAGGTGAAAGACGGCGGTGACCTCGCCGGCCAACCGCTCGTAGTCCTCCCCGGCCAGGCCGAGGCGCCCGTCGGTGATGTCGCCGGTCAGCACCTCGATCCGCTCGGAGTCGATGCGCCGAGCGCTCTCCCGCGCGCGGTCGGCCATCGACGGCTCGACGAGCGCGATCGCGCGGGCCTGCGGGCGCCCCTCGATCAGTGACGCGACGAGCCGCGAGCCGATGAAGCCGGGAAAGCCGGTGACCAGGAGCTGATCGGACGCCATCGGCCCGCGATCCTACGACGCGAGCGCGCGCGAGGGCGGGCGACGCGGCGGGTCTCCTCTCAGCGGCGGAGATCCAGAGCGGCCGGGGGCAGGGCGAGCAGCCCCCGCAACCGCAGCCGCGGGCCGTGACCGGCGGTGAGGGCGCTGCGTAACGCGCGCCGGTCGAGACCCGCGGACGAGTCCGGATCCGGGATGCCGAAGCGGCGCTCGCGCAGGCGGCGGGCATAGCGGGCGGCCGCGGGACCGGCGCTCTGGCCGAGGTCACGCTCGAGCTCGGCCAGCGTGGTCTCCGGCGGAACGCTCCACCCGAGCCGCTCGAGGACGCGGCGCAGCTCGTCGGCCTCGTCCCCGACCGAGCGGCGCAGGTGACGCCGCAGGAGGAGCACGCCGACGGCCAGCGCGGCGGTGACCGCGATCAGGATCACCAGGCCGGCCGAGAGCCCGTCGTCGCCGTTGCGGCGGTCCCGCGAGGGCCCGGAGCGCTCTCGGCGCTGCGGCGGCTGACGTCGCGAGCTCCCGCTCGCGCTGCGCCGTTGCGACTCGCTGCGGCGCTCGGACCGAGGGCGCTCGGCCCGGTTGCGCTCAGCCGACGGAGGGGCCGCGGCGCTGCGCTGGCCCGAGAACCCGTCCACCAGCCCCGGCCCCGGTGCGAGCGCGGCGGCCACGGGCAGCGAGGCAAGACCGGCGGCGAGAACCGCGGCGGCGGCGGCGAGCGCCGCGACCGGGCGGCCGGGAAGGCGCGGCAGGAAGAGCCAGAGCACGAGGGCGACGAGCAGCAGCGCCCCGCGCCCGAGGGGATCGGCGAGGACCCGCTCCGAACCCGCGAAGCCGATCAGGCTGAGCAGGAGCATGAGCGCGCCGACCCGGCGTACCGCGGCCGCCTCTCGCCCCCCGGGCCCCTCTGCTGGAGGCCAGAGGGCGAAGGCGGCCGCCGGGATGGTCATGACGGGGATCGCCAGCAGCACCGTTGCGCGCACCCAGAAGTCCGAGCCTCCGTAGGGCCACCTCGCCGGCAGCCCGTCGACCCCGCCGGTGAGTCCGGCGGCGAGCTGCTGCCAGCCGCCGGGGGCGAGGAGCTCCGCCGGGACGCCGGCGAGCACCGGACCGAGCACGAGGCAGACCGCCACGGTGACCACGCGGACGATCCGCGCCTCGGTCCGCCCGTCGGGCTCGAGGCGCGCGGTGAGGGCGAGGACGAGTCCGCAGGCCGTGGCGAGGGCGGCCAGGGCGACGATCCGCCCCGCGGGCGGCTCGCGGATCAGCTCCGCCCACGACAGGACGGCGAGCGCGCACATCGGCGCAAAGGCCACCACCCCGCGCCACACCGACGGCGCCTCGCCGGCCCTCACGCCGCCCGCCTCGCCCCGCGGCCGAGACGACGGCCGTGACAGCCGGCCACGGTGAACATCGAGGAGGCGCTCGCCGGCCCCGGGGTGACGAGGAAGCACGCCGAGGTGCTGCGAGCCAGGCTGCTCGGAAGCCCTCCGCCGGCGGCGTGGGCGTCGACCCAGAACACCGCTCCGGCGCGCCCGAGCCGCGACGGCAGGACCGGCTGGCCGCCCGCTTCGACCAGGGCGAGGTGAGCGTGGAGGGCGGGCCAGGCGGCGAGCGTCGCATCCACGTGCGACGGGCGCCGCTCGCCGGGCAGGAGCAGGTCGCATCCGCCGGCGCGGGCAAAGGCCACGCACAGCGACGCGGCGGCGCGAACGGCGCTGTCGAGCGCCTCGAGCGACGAGGGACTGGTCGCGTCGAGGACGACGACCGGCCGGCGATCGATCTGGGCCAGCAGGCTGAGCTCGACCAGGTGGCCGGTCCGCGCGACGGCGGGCCAGTGGATACGGGTGACCGGGGTCTCCGGGCGGGCTTCGCGCAGCGTGTCGAAGTCGACGCGCGGGCCCTCCTCGGACGCCGACTCCGAGAGCCGCGAGAGCGCCTGTGGTCCGCCGCCGGCGCGCGTGGTGCGCACCGGTTCGATCCTCGGCAGGACGAGGATCTCCTCGCCCGGTGCGGAGCGCAGCGCGCGCGAGGCCACACCGAGCGGGTCACGCGCGATCAGGCGCGCCGGCTCGAGCTCGTGGCGCCCGCGGCGCGGGAAGCTCACCTCGGTCTCGACCCGCTGCCTGCGCCGCCACCGCGCCGGGCGGCCGGCAGGCGAGGCCAGCGGCTCGAGGATCTCGCTGCCGGGGGGCGTGGGCAGCAGCGTCCGGGCCTCGAGGACCACTGAGCAGGGCTCGTCCTCGACCACCTGGGTCGCGGCGACCCGGCGCTCGAGCCGCCCCCACCCCGCGAGCGCCGCCCACGCCGCGCAGACGAGGGCGAGGACGATCAGGGCGCAGCCCGGAAGCAGCAGGGCCGAGGCGCCGAAGACCGTGCCGACCGCGGCCAGGAGCAGACCGAGCAGCCCGGTCAGGAGCGCCCGGACCACGAGATCGTCAGAGAGCGGGGACGCGCGCGACGGCGTCGCGCACCACGGCTACGGCCCCGTTGGCGGACATCGCCTCGGGCGCCAGCAGGAGGCGATGCGAGAGAACCGCGGGCGCAAGCGCCTGGACGTCGTCGGGCAGAGCGTGGTCGCGGGAGTCGAGCGCAGCGGCGGCCTTGGCCGCGCGCAGGAGCATCAGGCCGGCGCGCGGGCTCGCCCCGAGCTCGACGCGCTCGTCGGCGCGGGTGCGCTCGAGGATGGCGACGACGTAGCGCCGCAGGGCCTCGCTGGCGTGCACCCGGGTCACGGCCTCCTGGGCCCCGAGCACCTCGTTGAGGCTGCACACCGGGGCCAGGTCGAGAACGCGGTCGCCGGCGGCGTGCTCGGCGAGCATGTCGGCCTCCTGCTCCGCGGACGGGTAGCCCAGCGAGACCCGGACCATGAAGCGATCGAGCTGAGCCTCGGGCAGCGGGTAAGTGCCCTCGTAATCGAGTGGATTCTGGGTCGCGATGACCAGGAAGGGCCGTGCCACCTCGTGGGTGTGCACGTCGACGGTGACGCGGCGCTCCTGCATGCACTCGAGCAGGCCCGACTGCGTCTTGGGCGAGGCGCGGTTGATCTCGTCGACGAGGACGATGTTGGCGAACACCGGTCCGGGCCGGAACTCGAAGCGCGCCTCGCGCTGGTTGAAGATGCTCGTGCCCACGACGTCGGCGGGCAGCAGGTCGGCGGTGCCCTGGATGCGCGCGTACTCCGCGTCGATCGAGCGCGCAAAGGCGCGCGCCAGGGCGGTCTTGCCGACGCCGGGATGGTCCTCGACGAGCACGTGTCCCTCGGCGAGCAGGGCGACGAGCACGTCCTGGACGACCTCGTCCACCGCCTTTACCGCGCGGCCGACGTTGGCCCGCAGACGGTTCCCGAGGGCAGCGACGTCGGCGAGCTCGAATCTGGGGCTGGTGGCCATCGAGGCGATGTTAGGGATGGTGAGGGCGGGGAGCGAGAGGGCCCGGCACCCGCTCGCGTCGAAGCGCTAACACGCCGGGGCCCGGAACGCTCCGCTTCGCTCGCGGGCGGCGGGGGGCCTGCTCCCCGCTCCAGGGGCTCGCGTATGCTCGACGCAACCGCTGACCGAGGAGGCACGGTGGGCGATCGACCGCACGAGAGCACTGAGGTGAAGAGCACGGACTCCGGTCCCGGCCGCGGCCGAGCGCTGCGCATCGCGGGCGTATCGAGCCTCGTTCTCCTGGTCCTCGCCGGCGGAGCGGCGGTCCTCTGGCTCTCGACGCGCGCGTCCGAGCCGACGCGCACGGCCGCTAGCGGTAAGCGGCCCTCGGTTCGCGCTCCCGTCCGCCTCGACACGCTGCCCCGCCCTCGATCCGCCGAGCGACCCCGCCGGACCAGGCGCTCGCCGGCGCCTGCGAAGGAGAGGGAAGACGACGGATCGACGGGCGGCGGGGACGGCGACCGCGCGAGCGACGCGGCCGCCGCCAAGGCCGAGAAGCGACAAGAGATCGCCGCCCTCGCAAGCGAGGACGCCGAGCTCGAGGCCGCTCTGAGCGGCGATCGCGGTCCGGGGTCGGGCAGCGGTGAAGTCGTCTCTCCGGCGCCCGGGGAGGTGATCGCTCGCTTCGGCCGACTCCTCGGCAGCAGGCACGCCGGCCTCGACATCGACGTTCCGGCCGGGACCCCGGTCAACGCCGCCGACTCCGGCCGGGTGGCGATCAGCGGCGTGATGGGCGGCTACGGCAAGCTCGTCTGCATCCAGCACACGGGGACGCTCAGCACCTGCTACGCGCACCTCTCTCGGCTGCGGGTCGAGGAGGGGGACTCCGTCGACTTCGGCGAGGTCATCGCCACGTCGGGCTGCTCCGGCCGCTGCTACGAGCCCCACCTTCACTTCGAGGTTCGCGACCGCGGCGAGGCCGTCGACCCGGAGGACTACCTCTAGCGCCGATCAGAGCATCCGCGCCGTGGGCGAGCGGGGCACCTCACGCTGGTCGGGGAACGTGCCGAGCACCCGGTCGCCCAACGTGCTCGTGATGCCGTGCCAGTAGTGCTCGTTCTTGAAGTGATGCAGGCGATGGGTGCGCGAGATCGAGCCGAAGTACCGCGTCCGAGGGCGGTAGGCGGTGTGGATGAGGAAGTGGGTCCACTCGTAGACGCCGACGAGCACGTAGCCGCTGAGCAGGGCGGTCACCAGAGCCCCGACGGGAACGCTCGCTCCCGCCAGCAGGCACACCAGTGCAGCGAGGCCCGCGGGGATCGGCGCGGCCAGCAGGAGCACGGCGGCGGCCTCGAGCGGTCCGAGGAGGACCATGCTGAGGTCGTTGGGCGCCTCGTGGTGCTGGCGGTGGGCCCGCGTCGTCACCAGCTCGATGCGCCTGCCGCCCAGCGAGAAGGGGCGCAGGTGGAGCAGATAGACGTGGATCGCCCACTCGGCGAACGGATAGACGACGAGCATCCCCGCCACAGCCGCGCCGTCGCGCCAGCTGAAGTCGCCGATCAGGATCCGGATCGTCGTCACCGCGCCGATCGCGGCGGCGATCACCCAGGGGGAGCGCTTGCGCCGGAACTCGTGCCACGCGCGCCCGAGCGTCTTGACCTCGCGGGAGTAGCGAGACGAAGCGAGGGTCGGGGTCGAGCCAGCCATGCGTGCGGCCGAGAAGCGTAACGCGCCGCCGTGCGTTTCCGAGCGCTTCTCAGCCGTCGTTCGGAAGCTCCGCGAGCCGAGTCGTGCGTCGTCGGAGCTTGACGCGTCGCTCGACAAGTCCAACCCGGGGCGCCGCGCGAGGTCGTACCTGCAGACGAGGGCAAGCCCTGGAGGACACGTGAGTCGTCGACGCACCACGACGGCGCTCGGGTCGGACCGCGCACAGAGCGGGACCGACACCCCGACCCCACCTACAGGTCGCGGGGACCTGTCTTGCCCGCTCAACCCCGATACGCGACGGAGCATCTTGGCGAAGGAATTGAAGACGTGGATTGACGAGGACGTCGGGCCGTTGAAGGACAGGCCTCTCAGCTGGCTGTCGGCGGAGCATTTCTTCCGGGAACCCGTGCGCCCGAGTTACTCGAACCCGGACTACTTCTTCTCCCCGGCCGACGGCGTCATCCTCTACCAGGAGGTGGTGAACCCCTCCGACTCGATCGTCGATATCAAGGGCAAGCCGTACTCGCTCCGGGAAGCCCTGCGGGAGCCGACACGACCGGCCTAGTCTGGTGATCGGGATCTTCATGACGTTCTTCGATGTGCACATCAACCGTGTGCCCTATTCCGGGCGGCTCTCCTACCGCCAACTCGACCCGATCGACACCCTCAACCATCCCATGCTCGAGGTCGAGGAGAACATCCTCGAAGACCTTCGCGTGGCGCCATCGCGAGCGGAGTACCTTCGCCACAACCAGCGGATGGTCAACCGGATCGAGACGCCAGGCTCCGAGGATCCCTACTACGTCCTTCAGATCGCCGATTACGACGTCGACTCGATCACCCCGTTCGAGCTCAAGCAGAACCAGCCCTGCCTGCAGGGCCAGCGCTTCTCGCAGACCGCTACGGCTCGCAGGTGGACCTGATCATCCCCCTCTCCGAGCATCGCGAGCTCGTTACCACGCAGACCGTCCATAGCCACGTCGAGGCGGGCATCGACACGCTCGTCGCGATCCGACCACCAAAGCCGACCGCGCACAGCGCGAACTGACCGGAGGAATTCCATGACCGTGAAGGAGCCGATCACGGGGCGCGAGGCACCGCGCCCCGAGCCGACCGAGCGTCCCCGGACGCCCAGCGAGCTCCAGCGCCCGGCCTTCCTCCTGAACTTCCCGTTCTCGTACACGACGGAGTCGCCAACAACGCTGGATGACCGACCTCGCCGACGAGGACCGCGAGCCCGACACCAAGCGCGCCAGGACCCAGTTCCTCAGCGCTTACTCGTTCCTCGCCTCCGAGGGGCTCGTCTACCTCCTGCCCACTCCCCGCGTCGAAGGCCTCCAGGACCTCGTCTTCACCGCCAACCTGGGCATCGTCCTCGAGCATCTCGACCCAAGTCCGGTGGTCGTCTCGAACTTCACCTCCGAGCCACGGCGCGGCGAGTCCGAGGTGGGACTCTCGTTCTTCGCGTCGATGGGCTACGACGTGCACTTCGCGCCCCATCGCTTCGAAGGCGAGGCCGATCTCAAGCACCTCCACGACAACGTCTACGTCGGCGGCTACGGCCTGCGCTCGGAGCGAGAGAGCTACGAGTGGATGGAGCGGGAGTTCGGGATGGAGATCGTCAAGGTCCGCGAGACCGATCCCTACCTCTACCACCTCGACTGCACGATCTTCCCGCTGACCCGCCAGGACACGCTGGTCTGCACCGAACTGTTCACGCGCGAGGAGATCGCCGAGCTCGATCGGCACACGAACATCATCGACGTCGGAGTCGACGAGTGCTACTCGGGCATCTGCAACTCGGTGCGCCTGTCGAACACCATCCTCAACAGCTCGGGGACTGCACGGCCTGACCGCCGGGACCGAGGACTACAACTACGAGATCAAGAAGAACCGCCGGCTCGAGGACATAGCGGTCGAGCACGCGATGGAGGTGACTTACTTCGACCTCGGTGAGTACATGAAGGGCGGAGCCCTACTCTCCTGCATGGTGATGCACCTGAACCGCTACTCCTACGCCTTCCGGCTTGTCTGAGCGGCGAGGCTGACACCGCCCCGCAGGGGCGCCGGCCGCGTGTCTCGGGCTTTGCGGTCTGGGCGATCGCGCTTCCTCTGCTCTTCGCGGAGGTCGGCGAGACGCTGATCCAGTTCACCGACACCGCCCTGCTCGGCCGTGTGGGTCGAGCGGAGCTCGCGGCGATAGGGCCGATCGACGCGGTGCTGGACGCGGCCATCGTTCCCGCCGTGGGCCTCGTGGAGGCCATGCAGATCCTCGTGGCGCGGCGCGTCGGCCAGGCGCGCGACGACGCCGTCGGAGCGACCTTCGGCCGAGCCCTGGTCGGCGTGGGGCTGATCTCCGTCGCGATCGCGGTCGGTCTGCGGCTCGCCGCCGGGCCCGTGGCCGAGCTGGCCATCAGCTCGCCGGAGGTGGCGAGGTCCGTCGAGGACTTCTTCCGATTCGGCGCCTTTGGGGTGATCTTCCTCGCACTCAACCTCGCCTACAGCTCGCTCTGGGTGGGGCTCGGCAGGCCGAGGGTGCTCATCGGCGCCACCGCGGTGCTCGTGGTGGCGAACCTCGTGCTCAGCGTCGCCTTCATCTTCGGTCCTCTGGGCCTGCCGGCGCTGGGCATCGAGGGAGCGGGGATCGGCTTCCTCGCCGCGGAGCTCGCCGCCTTCGCCTTCCTGAGCGTGCAGACCTCACGCCGGCTCGACCTCGGGGGGATCGGGTTCCTCAAGCGAGGCGACGAAGGGGAAGCGTCGACCCGGCGAATGGTGCGCCTGGGTACGCCGATCGGCCTCCAGGCACTCGTCGAGGCCCTGCGCTGGGTGGCCTTCTTCTTCGTCATCGAACGCCTCGGCGAGGACGCGCTCGCCGCCTCGAGCCTCGTCTACGCGTGCTACGCGGTCTTCCTGATCCCGTCCCAGGCCTTCGCGGAGACGGCCTACACGATGATCTCCGCGTCGCTCGGTCGCGGGCTCGGTGAACGCCTCACGCCGCTCGTACGCGCCGTCGCCTGGCGCGCCTTGGCGGTGACGCTTCCCCTGCTCGCGGTGGCCGTGATCTTTCCCGACCTCGTCCTCTCGCTGTTCACCGACGACGCGCGGTTGGTCTCCGGCGCCGGCACCACCCTGGTGGCCGTGGCGCTCGGGATGCTCGCCGTGGTGGCGGCCGAGATCGCGCTCGCCGCGGTGTTCGGGACGGGCGACGCCGACGCGGGGTTCGTCATCGAGCTGGTCGTGAGCGGGGGGCTGGTGGCGCTGGCGGTCCTGGCGGCCCTCGTCCTCGAGCTCGAGCTCGCCTACGTGTGGCTGTCGCTTCCGCTCGCAGCCGGCGTCGGGCTGGCCGTGTCCGTCGGCTGGCTTCGCTCGGGACGCTGGCGGCGCGTTGCCCTCTGACCGCGCACGACTTCGCTCCGCCCTGCGTATGCTCGGCGCCGCTGCGAGCCGATCTCAGCGCCAACGCGCGTCGGTGCACGCTCGCGTACTTTCATCATCGCCGCTTCACACCTACGAACGCTTCGCGCCGCAGAACCTTCGGGATCCTAAGGTCACCCTGCGGCCGAACAGCTACCGATCGAACTTCGTTCCGAGCCGGCAAGACCTTCTCGGATCGGGGAACGACGAACTGCCGCTGAGGGGTCCTTCGGCGCTCCGCCCCGCGCCAATCCGGCCAGCTTCGCGGGCCTCGACGCAACCTCGCCGTCCTCGCTACCGAAAGTCAGGTAATGGTCGAGCGGCTGGAGCCGCGCCACGACCTCGGACCCACGGGAGGGGAATCGAATGGCGCGATGCGAGCTCTGCTTCGGCGTGGGCAAGTGTCACCGATGCAGAGGAGCCGGCAAGACCGAGACGGGCAAGACATGCCGCGTGTGCGGCGGGGCCGGTCTGTGCCGGCGTTGCCATGGCAGCGGCAGGGTCTCGACGGGAGCCGGCGCTCAGGACAGCGTTGGTGATCGCTCGCGGCGCTCGAGCTGAGGTCGAGAACCGTCATAGTGTCGGGGCGTTGCGCTTCGCGTTGCCCGAGTCCCTCGGCTTACTTCGCTACAACCGGCCTGGCCGTCGTCGACCGTGGGCGCCGGCCGGGGCCCTCGTTCCGTCGAGGGCCTCGGAGGCTCGCTGACCCCTCGTGGAATACAGCACGATCGCCACCCGTAGCTCACGGCGCCAGCGCGTGCGCGCATGGATGCGTCTCGACTGGGCGTGGTTGACCGCCTCGGTCGTGGTCTTCGTGGGGGCGGCCTGGTACCTGCGCAGCTTCGTGACCGACGACGCGTGGATCACCGTCCGATACGCCGAAAACCTCGCGAATGGATACGGGTTCGTATGGAATCCCGGCGGTGAGCCGACGGAGGGCTTCAGCCATCCGCTGATCTTCCTCGCCGAGGCGCTGGCGCACCTGGTCGGTGCCTCGGCCATCGGGACGGCCCGGGTCATCGGAGTTGCGTCGGGCGTGGGCCTTCTGCTCGCGATGCACCGGTTGGCGCCTTCGGTCGTCGGTCGCACCGCCACCCGGGTCGGCCTCACCCTGACTGCGCTCTACGCCCCCCTCGCACTGTGGGCGGTGGGCGGCCTCGAGACCCTGCCGATGGCGCTCGCGACGACGGTGGCCGTCCTCCTCCTCGCCAGGTCAGATCCTGGCCGCCATCACGTGCTGAGCGCGGGCCTGGTGCTCGCGACTCTTCCCTGGCTTCGTCCGGAGGGACTTGCGGTCGCGCTCGGCGTCGCCGTGGTCGCGGAGGCGGCGGGCCTCGTGCGGAAGGATCGGCGCGCCGGGTTGGTGCGCCTGGCCCTCGTCGCCGGCCTGCCGGTCGTCTCCCAGGTCGTGCTCGAGACCCTGCGGCTCGCGATCTACGGTCACCTGCTGCCGAACTCGGCGATCTACAAGAGCGGCTCGGATCAGACCTACGACGTGCTCATGAAGTTCGTCGAGCAGGGCAAGCCGGTCCTGCTCGTCGCGCTGCTCGGCCTGGTGGTCGCCCGCGGTCGCCAGCGAGTGCTCATCGTGCCCTGTGCGATCTACGCGCTCGGCTCGATCGGGACGCTCGACAGCGTCAACGGGCTCAGCCGGTTCTTCCTGCCCACCTGGCCGCAGCTGGCGCTGCTGGTCGGCCTGGCCGTCGCGTTCGCCGTTCATCGATTGGGCCGGCTGGTCGCGCCGGCCGCGATCGCGGCCACCGTCCTCCTCCTCGTGGCCGTATCGCTGCCCTTGCGGGACTCGCGCCTCCTGCGACCGGATCCGGTGGTCCGCTACTCGACGTGCCAGCAGGGCGCACGCGTCGACGCCGCTCGCTGGCTGCGCGCCAACACGCCGCAGGACGCCGTGTTCTCGATCTCCGACGCCGGGCTGGTCCCCGCCCAATCCGGCGGTCGAACCGCCATCGATCAGCTGCTGCTCAACGAGGCGCTGATCCAGCGCACCGGCCCCCTGCCGGTCTCTCGCCGAGTGAACTACGTCTACGGGCGACGACCGGACGTCTTGATCCTGGTCAGCCGCAACCCGACGCGCTTCAAGGGTCGGTACGCCATCGACCGGCGGTTGGCCCGGACCTCTCGTCCACGCGGCTTCGAGCTGGCCGAAGTCGCGCGCGGGCGCGGGACGGGCTGCCGCTACCACCTGTTCATCTACCGGCGCGCCGCCGCGCCCCCGTGAGCCGGTCGCCGACTTGGTGCGGGCCCTCCGAGTGGGCGGTACTGGGCTCGAACCAGTGACCTCCTGCTTGTAAGGCGGGCGCGACCTACTGCCATCTGCTGCCGTCTGTAACCGACGCGGGCGAGAACGGCGGTTGTGGAGCGCGCGCGGGAGATTCTGCTGCCGTCCGCTGCCGTTTGTCGCTTCCACACTGCTTCCACCACGAGACCAGCAGCGGTGTGCGAATACCTGCGACTGTGAACAGCCGTTGTTACCCGCGCGCGCGAGACCTTTCTAGAACTCCGCGAAGGGCGGGCGGTCCGGTGACCGCGTCAGCCGATTCTGTGACGACGGAAGACCGTCGGTGAGCTCGGAGAGATCTCGAGGTACGACACCTGGTTGGATCGAAGTAACAAAGCCCGCGAACGCGTTCGACGCACGCCCTCGCGCGCGGCTACTCAGGGCAATGGCTTCTGGTGGTGCATGCCTGCTCGACGCTTCAGGTCGAGGGCGATGATGGCCGCGGACGCACTCGCCGCCATGACTGCTGCACGACGCGGTACCGAGCGGTCGAAGAAGGCGTGCCAGAAGACGATCTGGTCCAGGGCCTGCACCGGCAAGAAGGCGTTGCGGGCCGTCTGGTCACCGCGAGCGGCTAACGCGCTGAGGTAAGCGGTCCGCACCGCGAACAGCCGCCAACCGAACGCCGTCGCGCCCGTAACGTCACGGCGGGCGATCCCGAAGAGCCGCAGGAAAGCGCGAGGCGCCAAGCCTGCCCCTACGGCGACTGTTGCACCTATCCCCGCCATTCCGCGCGCAGCGGCGTCCGACACAGCGCGATCCTTGCACAACGCGGGGCGCCTGAGGCTCTTCCTCCGCCCCGGTCGGCTTGACTGGCCCACGCCCGCGGGCATCGATTCTGTGGCGGCGGAAGGCCTTCCGTGAGCTCGGAGACATAGGCGTCGACCGGTGCACGGAACGGCGCTTAAGCAGGCCAGCCGCTGCCCCGGTCAGATCGGGCCGTCGTGAACAGGAGCCCTCCCAGCCCGTGAGGGGGCGCATCTGGCATGAGGCTCACAGCTTCGCCGTCTACTCTGGAATTGCGTTCCCGTAGGCCGCTGTTCTCCCCCGGACAGCGTCGGCGGCGCCAGCGTCACTGAACTCACCGGCGGACTTTGGCGCCGGGGGCCGCGCACCCCTCGGCGATCTACTCAGAGCCTAGTTCGGAAAGCTCCCGAGCGGCGGACCGAGCACCTCGACCTGGGGGCGCCCGCGCCTTACCCGAAAGCGCTGAAGGGTGAAGACCTGGCTCCTGCGCGTTTTCGTGTTGCGCACCGCGCGGAAGTCGACGCGCAGCTCGTCCCGCCGCGCCTCGAGCACCCCGTACCCCTTGAACTCCTGGTTCGAGTACTTGATGTGCGGGTTGTTGGCCCGCACGCCGGAGTCGCTCAGCTTCGCCAACACCAAACGCTCCTCACGCTCGAGCGGCTCGCGAGCGGTCGAGTCGGCGATGCCCTCCGAGGTGATCGCGCCGCCCACGAACTCCGTCGCAACCGCACCGTTCAGGTCCGGCTCGCGCCCCGAGGGCGTCACATTCCCCGCAAAGAAAGTGTGGATGTCGCCGGTGATCAGCGAGACGTTCTCGATGCCCTTCGCGCGAACGAAGTTCATGAGCTCTCGGCGCTCGGCCTTGTAGCCGTCCCATTGATCGGGATTGATGGGGTTCCCGGCCGGCGTGTCGAGGGCCATGAACATGTCCTGGTTGCCGATGATCTTCCAGGTGGCGCGCGAGTCCCGCAGCGAGCGCTTCAGCCATCCGCGCTGCGCATCGCCGAGCATCGTCCGGTCCTTGGCGAAGGCCTCGGGGCAGTTCGCAGTGCCGACCTGGTCGCCGCACGGCTGGTCGTCGCGGTACTGACGCTCGTCGAGCAGGAGAATTTCGGCGTTGCGCCCGAAGCGCAGCTTTCCGTAGATGCGGTCGGGATCTCGGCGCATGCGGATCCGGGGCATGTGCTCAAAGAAGGTCTGGTAGGCGGCCCGTCGACGCTGCCGGAAGGACCGGTCGCGGTCGAGCGTGGCCTCGCCGGGCCGGTGAGCCGCGTAGTTGTCCTCGACCTCGTGATCGTCCCAGACGGCCATCATCGGGTGGCTGGCCCGCATGCGCCGCAGGTTCGCGTCGGAGTGGTAGAGCCCGTACTTGGCCCGGTAGCCGCCGACGCTCTCGACCTCGCCGTCCTTGTTGGGCCCGAGGCGGTCGTTGCGAGGGCCGTCGTCGTAGAAGGAGCGCTCGTAGATGTAATCCCCGAGACAGACGACCAGATCGAGGTCGTCCTCAGCCGCCAGTCCGACGTGCGCCGTGTAGTAGCCCGCGTCGTAGGCCTGGCATGAGAAGAAGCCGATGCGTACCGGCTGGCGCGAGTCCGGCGGCAGCGCGGTTCGGAAGCGACCCACCTCGCTGTCTGAGGAGCGGGATGAGAAGCGGTAGAAGTACTGCTCCCCCGGGCGGAGCGGCCCGCCGTCGATCCGGGCGTGAACCGTTCGAGCCTCGTCCTTTCTGGCGACGACGTCGCGGCGCAGAATGACCCTGCGGAAGCCCGCGTCGCGCGCGACCTCGAGCTCGAGGCGCGAGTCGCGCTCGATGCCCGCGGCGAGGGTCCAGAGCGTGATGCCGCGCGGCGTGGACTGGCCCGAGGCCACCCCCTGGCTGAACAGGACCTCGCCCGCCCGCGGGATCCCAGAGGCCCCGCCGCCGTTCTGTTGGATGATCGCGGCCTGGTTGCGGGCACGTGCGGCGGCACCGGAGGGCTCGCCACCGATCGCGATGGCGCCGGCGCCCGCGACGGCACCGGTGAGGAAGTTGCGTCGATCGAGAGGGCTCATGGAGCCGAGCCTCGCACTCTGTCGCCCCGAGGGTGTGACCCAGTGGTTACCGTGACGCCCTGGGCGCTGCGCGGAGGCGGCCGGTTGGCGACCTCCGAAGCCCGAGCGGCTGCGCGACGAAGTCCGCGAGCCGGGCCGCCACGCCAGCCAGCCCCGCGGCCAGGCGCTGGGCGCCACTTCGAGCTCTCCGAGGCCGCGCTCGACGCCATGTTTGGGGGGCCGGGACGGGCGCCTCGATGAACCCCGCGCGTTCGCTCGGGCCCGCCTTGGCCGCTGGGGAATGGGCGGCCTTCTGGGTCTACGTCGCCGGTCCGGTAGTTGGGGCCGCGCTCGGCGCTTTGGCGTACCTCAAAACGTCTCCAGTTCCGCCGCGAGAAGTACAGGCCTCAGTAACTGGCGGGAGACGAACCCTTCTTGGCGGATCGGACGGAGGGCGTTGAGCTCGACGACCGAATGCCGCATCGCGGCCAGGCCGTCCATGGCTTGCTCTCTTGCCATGGAGCGCGCCGCGACTACGTCGTCGCGCCGATTCCGAGGGGCAGACCGGCTTCCTCCCAGTCCTGCTTGCCTTCGGCGTACTTGCGAACGTTGGTGTAGCCCGTCGCGGTGAGCTGGTTGGCCGCAGCTTCGCTGTTGCGGCAGGCGGTGTTCGAGCAGTAGGTGACGATGGCGGCGTCCTTGTCTGGAAGCAGTTCGGGGGCCTTGTCAGCAACCGCTTCGAAGTGGATGTGGATCGCACCGGGCAGGTGGCCCTGGGCGTAGTGCTCGTCGCGCAGCGTCTCGATGACGGTGACCGCGCCGGCGTCGATGACGGCAGTGAGCTCGTCGCGGGTGATCGTTTTGGCCATGAGTGAGTTGCTCCTTCGCTTGTTGTTGATGGCTAGTACGCCTGGTGGGCGGGCACGAGCGTCTCGAGCGCGAGGTGGTCGAGGAGATCGGACAGCCGGGCGGACAGCTCGGAGTCGAGAGCTCGCCGTCGGTGTCGAAGGCCCCGTCCGCCTCGCCGACGGGCAGCTCGTCGTCGAGGACATGCGCGCCGGCGGTGCTCAGGACCTTGCGCAGCTCAGCCTGCGCCCACACGGCGCCGAACAGGCCGGTCGATGCGCCGATGACGGCGGCCGGCTTGCTCCGTAGAGCGTTGTCCGGGTATGGGCGCGAGGCCCAGTCGAGCGCGTTCTTCAGCGCGCCGGGCGGCGAGGCGTTGTATCCGGGCGTAGCGATGAGTAGCGCGTCGGCCTCTCGGATGGCTTGGCGGAGCTCGCGCACCGCTCGCGGAGGGCGCGGGCCGTCGAGGTGTTCGCCGTATGCCGGGACGGCGGCCAGGCCGTCCCAGACCGTAATCTCGGCGCGGGGCGCGAGCAGGCCCGCAGCGGCACCGATAAGCATCGGGTTGTACGAGCCGGGCCGGATGCTTCCGGCGACGGCGAGCACCCGCATGGCTAGGCCTTGATTAGTTCGAGGGCACATCGATCGCGACGTCCCATTCGAGGACGTTGCCCCCTTTCGGCAGGACGGCCTGCGACCTCAGGTCGAAGTCGCGGCGGTCAATCGTGCTGCTGAGGTCCACGGCGATACGGACGTTGCCGTACGGGTCGTCGGTCGGCGGACGGTGGGTGCCGGTCGCGGTGATCGGCTGGGTGACGTCCTTGATCGTCAACTCGCCGGTCAACTCGAGTGTGCCGTCGTCGCCGACCCTTACGTGGTCGCTCGCAAACCGGATCTCCGGGTAGCGGCCGGAGTCGAACCAGTCTTCGCCGTTGACGACGTGCTCACGGAACTCCGGCGGGTTGCGGATCGATATCGACTCGACGCGGGCGCTTCCCTCCAGGCGCAGCGCGCCCTCGGCGGCGGTCAGCCGCGCCGAGACGTCCTCGAACCGGGCGCGGAACGAGCCGACGCCCATGTGGCGCGTGCCGGCTTCGAAGACGAGTGATCGACGTCTCCTTCGAAGACGCCTTCGAATACCTGGGTCGCTGTGGCCATGGTGCTGCCTCCGATCGATGGGTACGGAACGTGTTCCGGCCACAGTAGCACCCTCCCGGAACACGTTCCGCTCACCGGGTATGCTGAGAGGCATTCGGAGGCCTCCACCGCTCGTTGGAAGCCTCCACCGCTCGATCGGAGGCCTCCGCTCCGCTGCTCTGGGAGGGTTCGTGACCACCGTGATCGACCATGAACTCCCCCTCGCCCCCAACGCGCCCGGCGCCTGGCGCCGTCAACGCGAGGCGGCCTCGCGCAACGAGACGGCGATCGTCGACGCCGCCAGCGCCCTGTTCCGCGACCGGGGCGTCGAGAATGTCGATGTGCGCGACATCGCCGCCGCGGCCGGCGTGGGAATCGGCACCGTCTACCGGCGCTTCGGCGACAAGGCGAGCGTTATCGCCGCCGCCATCGGCGAGCAGGAACGCGCCCTGCAGGACGCCCTGCTCTCGGGCCCTCCTCCGCTGGGGCCTG
>CADCVU010000210.1 GCA_902806245.1 uncultured Solirubrobacterales bacterium | reverse complement strand
GGGACCGAGGACGACCTCGACCTGATGGAGGTCATCGGCGAGGAGGACAAGGAGTTCGCCCGCACCGACGAGCGCGCCTCGCTCGAGCCCGCGTTGGGCGAGCTTCCCGAGCGCGAGCGCCGCATCCTGCGCATGCGGTTCGAGGAGGGCCTGACCCAGACCCAGATCGCCGACCGCGTCGGGCTCTCCCAGATGCACGTATCGCGCCTGATTCGCCGCTCGCTCGAGGACATGCGCGACACCCTCTCCGAGTAGGGACGCTCGGGCGCCGCAGGGAGGAGCGACCCGCCTGGGTGGCCACCCCCGAGCCGACGGCGGCCATCATCCTCTCGCACGACGACTTCACGCAGACCAGCGCGACGACGAGGTCCGCGAGCTGCTCGAAGAGGCCGGGCAGGCCGGCCGCGGGCCTCCGGCGTCGCCCTAGACTCCGCGCCGTGAACACCGCCGAGATCCGCGAGACCTACCTCGCCTTTTTCGAGGCCCGCGACCACCGGCGAATGGACTCGGCCTCGCTCGTGCCCTCGGCGCACGACCCATCGGTGCTGCTGACCACGGCCGGGATGCAGCCGTTCAAGCCCTACTTCCGCGGCGACGAGCGCCCGCCGCACCCGCGCCTCACCTCGTGCCAGAAGTGCTTCCGCACCCCCGACATCGAGAACGTCGGCACCACCGCGCGTCACCTCACCTTCTTCGAGATGCTCGGCAACTTCTCGATCGGCGACTACTTCAAGCCGGCCGCGGTCGAGTACGCGCTCCAGCTCTCCACCGAGGGCTTCGGCTTCCGCGCCGAGGACATCTGGATCACCGTGTTCGGCGGCGACGAGCAGCTCGGCCTCGGACCGGACGAGGAGGCCATCGAGGTCTGGCACGGGGTCGGCGTGCCCGACGAGCGGATCGTCCGCCTCGGCCGCGGCGACAACTTCTGGCAGGCCGGCCCCACGGGCCCGTGTGGGCCGTGCTCGGAGCTCTACCTCGATCGCGGGCCCGCCTACGGCCCCGACACCGACCGCCCCGGCGACGACACCGACCGGTTCATCGAGTTCTGGAACCTCGTCTTCATGCAGTACGAGCTGTTCGAGGACGGCCGGCTCGAGCCGCTGCCGGCGCGCAACATCGACACGGGGGCGGGGCTCGACCGGGTCGCCATGCTGAGTCAAGGCGTTGACTCGGTGTTCGAGACAGACTACTTCCGCCCGCTGGTCGACCTCGGGGAGGAGCTCTCGGGCCGGGCGTACGACGGCGCGGACTTCGAGACCACGCGCGCGCTGCGGATCCTGGCCGACCACGGCCGCGGCATTACCTTCCTGCTCGCCGACGGCGTCGTGCCCTCGAACGAGGAGCGCGGCTACGTGCTGCGGCGGATCATGCGCCGGGCCGTCCTGCAGGGCCGCGTCCTGGGCATCGAGGAGAGCTTCCTGCCCCGCCTGGCCGAGCGGACGATCGAGATCGCCGGGAGCGCATACCCGGAGCTTGCTCGCGAGGCCGATACGATCGCCATGTGGGCGCGCTCCGAGGAGGAGGCCTTCCTGCGCACCCTCGAGCAGGGCGAGCGGCTGCTCGGCGAGGTGGTCCGCCGCGCGCGCGAGGATCAGACGAGCTGGATCGCCGCCGAGGACGCCTTTCGCCTGCACGACACCTTCGGCTTTCCCTACGAGCTGACCCGTGAGCTGCTCGCCGAGCAGGGCCTCGAGGTCGACGACGCGGGCTTCGCCGAGCTGATGGACGCCGCGCGCGCGCGGAGCCGTCAGCCCGAGGTTCCGGGCGGGCGGCCGAGCGAGGCGGTGAGTCACGAGCGCGTGCTCGACTTCGCCCGCGGCGCCGGCTTCGCGACCCGCTTCCGCGGCTACGAGACCACCGAGCTCGAGACCGTCGTGGGCGCGTTCGAGCGCGTCGACGGCCGGATGCTGGCCAAGCTCGAGGAGAGCCCGTTCTACCCGGAGGGCGGCGGACAGGTCTCGGACACCGGCTTCCTCGAGCTTCCCTCCGGCGCGCGGCCGCGGGTCGGCGGCGTCTTCCGCGTCGGCGACGACCAGGCGCTCGAGCTCGTTCCCGGGGACGGCGGGGCCGAGCCGCCCGAGGACGGCGGCGTCGTGCGCGCGGTCGTCGACCGCTCCACCCGCCTCGCGACCATGGCCAACCACACGGCCACCCACCTCCTGCACGCCGCGCTGCGCGAGCGCCTCGGGACCCATGTGCGCCAGGCCGGCTCCTACGTCGGCCCTGACAAGCTGCGCTTCGACTTCACCCACGGCGAGCGCCTGAGCGCGGAGGAGCTGGCCGACGTGGAGGCGCGCGTGGTGGGCTGGATCTCCGAGGGTCATCCGGTGCGCGCGCTCGAGACCACCCGCGACGAGGCCGAGCGCCTGGGGGCGATGGCGCTGTTCGGTGAGAAGTACGGCGACTGGGTCCGGATGGTCGAGGTCGAGGGCGTCTCCCGGGAGCTGTGCGGCGGCACGCACGTCGGGACCACCGCCGAGGTCGGGCTGTTCCACATCACCACCGAGACCTCGAGCGCCTCGAACGTGCGCCGGATCGAGGCCGTCACCGGGCCGGGCGGGGTCGAGGCCTTCCGCGCGCGCACCGACACGCTGCGCCAGATCGCCGCGCTGCTGCGCGTGCCCGAGCGCGACGCGCTGGCGGCGGTGCGCCGCCTCGACGAGCGCGTGAGCGAGCTCGAACGCCGCCCGCGGGAGTCGGGCCGTGACCTCGCCCCGGGGCTCGCGGCCGGCGCGGCCGAGATCGGTGGCGTGCGCGTGGTCGTCGAGCCCGTCGAGGTGGACGACGCCAAGGTGCTGCTGGAGCTCTCCGACCGGGTCCGTCAGACGCTGGGCGAGAGCGCCGTGGTCCTCGGCTGTGCGGTCGAAGGGCGGGTCCACCTCGTGGCCAACGTGGCGCCGGCGGCGGTCGGGCGCGGCGTCCGCGCCGGCGAGGTCGTCCGCGCGGCGGCCCAGGCGGCGGGCGGCGGCGGGGG
>CADCVU010000209.1 GCA_902806245.1 uncultured Solirubrobacterales bacterium | reverse complement strand
GCGAGCAGGCCGCGCTGTGGGAAGACTACAAGATCATCGGGCGGCTGTTCGGCCTGCGCGACGAGGACATGCCCGCCACGCTCGCCGACCTACGCGCCTACCGCCGCGAGATGCTCGAGGGCGGGTCGCTCGTGGTCACCGACTGGGCCCGCACGCGCGCGCGGCAGATCGTCTTCGAGCCGCCGCTGCCCTGGGTCGCCCGACCGCTGCTCGACACCGTCAACTTCATCACCGTCGCGCTGCTGCCCGACTCGATCCGCCGTCAGTACGGCTTCTCGCCGTTGCCGCCGACGCTGGTGCGCAAGGCCATGGTGGCGGGGGGCGCGGAGTACGTGAAGCGCGCGGTGATCCCCTTCCTGCCGGGCTCGCTGCGGTTCGTGCCCCAGGCGCGGGCGGCGGCGTAGGCGGGAGCCTCGGCGGCCACGGGGAGCCGCCGGCCGGGGCCTAGCATTGCGGCCCACATGGCCGTTGTCATCGCATCCGATCTGAGCAAGGACGTCGCCGGGCGGCGGCTGCTGAGCGGGGTCTCGTTCAAGCTCGAGCGCCGTGACCGCATGACCCTGTCCGGGCGCAACGGCTCGGGCAAGACCACGCTGCTGCGGATGCTGGCCGGCGATGCATCGGTCGACAGCGGCTCCCTGACGCTGCAGAAGGGGGCCAAGATCGCCCTCTACGACCAGCGTCCCCCGCGTGAGCGCGACCTGAGCCTGCGTGACTACGTGCTGTCCGGCGCGACGGAGGTCACCGCGCTGGAAGCCGAGCTCGCCCGGCTCGAGCAGGCCATGGCCGCCGGCGCGCACGACGAGCCCACGCTGGCCGCCTACGGGAGGGTCCAGGAGCGCTTCGAGCTGCGCGGCGGCTATCGCTGGCGCGACAGTGCCCTCACCACCGTGCGCGGGCTCGGCTTCGACGAGGACGAGCTCGACCGCCGGCTCTCGACCTTCTCGGGCGGCGAGCTGACGCGCGCCTCGCTGGCCCGCGCCCTCGCCGGCGACCCCGACCTGCTGCTGCTCGACGAGCCCACCAACCACCTCGACATCGCCTCGCTCGAGTGGCTCGAGGCCCACCTGCAGGCCCTTGACGCCGCCATTGTGCTGGTGGCCCACGACCGCTGGTTCCTGGAGGCCGTCGGAACCTCGGTGCTCGAGCTCGAGGCGGGGCGCTCGCGCTTCTTCAAGGGCCCGTGGCACGCGTGGCGCAAGGAGCACGCCGCGCGCGAGATCGCGCTCGGCCGCGCGATCGAGCGCCAGCAGGCCGAGATCGCGCGGCTCGAGCGCTTCGTCGAGCGCTTCCGCGCCAAGGCGACCAAGGCCCGGCAGGCGCAGTCGCGGGTCAAGCGTCTCGACAAGATCGAACGGATCGAGGACGACCCGCGGGACTCGCGCGAGCTGTCGTTCACGTTCAAGGAGCCGGAGCGAAGCGGGCGCGTGGTTCTCGAGCTGCGCGACGCGCGGATCGAGGTCCCCGGGCGGGTGCTGCTCGAGGACGCCGCGATGCACGTCGAGCGCGGCGAGCACGTGACCCTCGTGGGCGCCAACGGCAGCGGCAAGACGACGCTGATCGACACGCTGGCCGGCGGACGCGAGCTGCCGACCGGCAAGCTCTCGGTCGGGCACAACGTCCAGCTGGCCTTCGTCTCCCAGCACTCCGAAGAGCTCGACGGCCAGGGCAGCGTGCTCGAGACCGTCCAGCGCGCCACCGGCCTCACTCCGGGCAAGGCGCGGGCGCTCCTCGGGCGCTTCCTCTTCTCCGGAGATGAGGCGGAGAAGCCGGTGGCCGGGCTCTCGGGAGGCGAGCTGAAGCGCCTCTCGATCGCCGTGCTCGTGAACTCCGGCGCCAACATGCTCGTGCTCGACGAGCCGACCAACCATCTCGACCTCGAGAGCCGCGAGGCGCTGGAGGACGCCCTGCGCGGCTTCCCCGGCTCGCTGCTGCTCGTCTCCCACGACCGGGCGCTGCTGGACGCGGTGGGCACTCGCACGCTGGCGGTGGAGGAGGGCGAGCTTCGCTCCTACGAGGGCAGCTGGGCCGAGTACGTGCAGGCCCGCGCCGAGCGCCGCGCGGCCGAGCGGTCCCCTGAGCCGGCCAAGCCGAAGGCCGCGAGGGAGCCCAGGGCTCGAGAAGAGCGCAACGGCAAGGCGGGCCCGTCGAAGAACGCGAAGCGCCGGCAGGCGGCCCTGGAGCGCGACGTCGAGGCCGCTGAGGCCGCTCTGACCCGTATCGAGGACGAGCTGGCGAACCCCTCCGCCTGGTCGGATTCCGAGCGCTCGGCCGCCTCCACCGAGCGCCACGCCGGCGCCAGGCGCCAGGTCGAGGAGGCCTACGCACGGCTGGAGGCAGCCGGCACCTAACCCCCAGCCGCGGTCAGCGCCGGAGGGCTCCCCTGATCATTCGTCCTCCCAGCCGCGCCAGCGGTCGCGCCCCCGCCCGCAGCGCCGGCACCCGGTCCTCGTCGCGCCCGTACAGCACCCGCGCCGCCGCCTCCGCCGCCCCGCGCAGCGAGCGGTCGTAGGGCAGGCCCCAGGGCCGTCGCGCCGCCCGAGCCGCACCCGAGGCCACGAGCTTGATCTCCACGCACTCGCGGAAGCCCGGCTCCCCGTGCACACGGCCCGCGCCCGACCCCTTGGCGCCGCCCCACGCGGTCTGCACCGCGCTGTGGGAGTAGCGATGGTCGTTGATCCAGGTCATGCCGGCCTCGAGGCGGCGGACGATGCGCTCGCCCCGGCCGCGGTCGCGGGTCCACACCGAGGCCCCGAGCCCGAACGGTGAGTCGTTGGCCAGCGCGACCGCCTCGTCCTCGGAGTCGAAGGCGACCACGCTGACGACCGGCCCCGGAACGGGCTCGAGCGCGAGGCGCGCGCCGGACGGAACGTCGGTCACCACCGCCGGCGCCAGGAACGAAGCGGACTCGAGCCCCTCGACCACGGTCGGGCCGCCGCAGTGGAGCCGCGCGCCGCGGTCGACCGCGTCGTCGAGAACCGCGCGTACGCGCTCACCGCGAGGCGCGGATACGAGCGGGCCGATGTCGGTCTCGAGCGCGAGCGGATCACCCAGACGCAGCGCGCAAGTCCGCTCGACGAGCCGTTCCAGGAAGGAGTCGTGCAGCTCGCGGGCCACGTAGACGCGCTCGACCGCCGCCGAGGCCTGGCCGGACCCCGAGAACGCCGCCCAGATAGTCCCGGCCACGGCATCGTCGAGGCGGGCGTCGGCCAGGACCAGCTGCGGGTCCTTGCCGCCGAGCTCGAGCACCGCCGGACGCGCCAGACGCGAGCACGCCGCCTGGACGCGGCGGCCGGCGTCCTGCGAGCCGGTGAAGAAGACCTTGGCCACGCCGTCGGCTTCCGCCAGCGCCTCGCCGACCTCGTCGCCGCCCTGGACCACCCGCACCGCCCCCTCGGGCACGCCGGCGCGGGCGAGCGCCTGCTCGACCCGGGCCCCCACGAGGGCGGCCTCGGGCGCGGGCTTGACCACCACCGCGTTGCCGCACATCAGCGCGATCGCGGTCTGCAGGAAGGGCTCGGCCCAGGGCCGGCTCGACGAGCAGATGACCGCGACCACTCCGAGCGGCTCGCGCACGTGGCGGTGGCGCTTGCCCAGGAGGTAGATCTGGCGCGTGCGTACGGGCTCGTCGCGCAGGAGGCGCGGCCCGTGATCGGCGATCCAGTGCAGGGAGTCGACCATGGGCAACAGCTCTAGCGCCGCCGCCTCTCCGACCGGCTTGCCGTGCTCTCGAGCGATCAGGATGGCGAGCTCGTCCATTCCGTCGATGACCACCTGGGCGGCACGGCGCATGTAGCGCGCGCGGTCGGCGAGTGGCAGGGCGGCCCACACCGGCTGGGTGCGAGCGGCGTCGGCGACCGCCGCCGGTACTGCCGCCTCGTCGGCGCGAGGCACGGCCCCGAGCAGCTCGCCGGTGGTGGGACTGTAGGACTCGAGGAGGGCGCTCGGGGGCGCCGGCGGCGCGGTCATCGCCGCCATTGTCGTGCCAACGGCGGTCGAGCGCCTCGAGCCGGCCCGGCGCTCAGCCTGCCCGGCGGGCTCCGAAGCGCTCGGCGAAGGAGCCGAAGGGACCGACCCCATCGCCGCCGTCGTCCTCAACCGGCGGGGCGAGCGTCGTATAGGCCACGCTGGAGCCGTCCTCCCACAGGCTCATGGTGGGCCCGAGTCCACGCATGACCCCGAGGGCCGCGACGCCTCCGCCGGAGATGTCGGCTCGAAGTCGCCGCGCGCCGTGCCGCGCGGCAAGCGCGGCCGCCGCCTGGGCGAGCAGGTGGCCGATGCCTCGTCCCTGGAGCTCGTCCGCAACCACAAAGGCGATCTCCGCCAGCTCGGCGCGCAGAAAGGCGGCGTCGGCCATACCCACGATGCGCTCGGTCCCCTCGAGCGGAGCGGTGGCGACCACGATCATGCGCTGTCGGGGGTCGGGGAAGGTGAAGTGACGGACGAGCCCCGAGCTGATCCGCGGCTGCGGCGTGCCGAAGCGCCGACGCCGGGTCTCCGGCGAGAGCCGCTCGAGGAAGGCCCTCACGCGGGGCGCGTCGCTCGGGCGGGCGAGCCGGAGCCCGACGCGGAGATCGCCCAGGTCGGAAACGCTGGCGAGCAGCGTCGCCGGGTGTTCTCGAGGTGGACGCGCCACGACTGACGAATGCATAGTCAAAGGCTCGCAGCGATCGCCGTCGGCTTGTACTTCGTCGGTCACATACGGCCTCGATCTCGGCCCCGCTTCGACGAACCGACCACCGGGCGCAAGGGATCCTGCAGGACGAAGACCGAGCGGGGCTCGAGGGGGTCGGGGAGCGGTTTCAGGCGGTGACGCTCGGAGATCGCCCGGGCGATCCGGCGCCCCAGCTCCGGGCTGTTGCCGTAGCGCGGGTCCGAGGCCGGCAGCCGGCTCACGAGCACGTCGTCGCGCTCGAGCTCGGGCAGCCAGTCGCTCGGGTCCGCCAGGAGATGTCTCTGGTCGGCGGCGAACACGCGCGTGTCGTCGGGCAGGCGCCAGACCACCCGCGGCAGCACCCCCCGCGCGACGTTGTCGAGGAGGACGGCGTCCGCGCGCTCGAGCGCGGGCGGCGGCCCCGGAGCCGGAAAGCGCCCGAGCGCCGCGACCGTCCCGGCCGCCACGAGCAGGGCGCCCCCGATCGCGGCGACGGGCGCGCGGGCGTGCCGCGGCAACGCGCCGAGGGCCAGCACCGGGACAAAGGCGGCGAACGGCCAGACCACGCTCAGGTGCTTGAAGCCCATCGCCCCGCCCGGGCTGACAAAGGCGAGGAAGAGCGTGGCGTGGGCGGCGGCCAGCCCCGCGAAGACGAGAACCATGGCCGCCGGGGACAGGCGTGTGCCCCCGCCCTCGTCCGCGGGCGCGTCGCGCGCCTTCTCCCGCCGGTGCGCTCGCCACCCCGCCCACACGGCGAAGACGGTCGTCGCGGCGAGCAGCGCACACGCCGCATAGGCGACCCATCCCCGCGCGAGCAGCGGCGGGACCAGGAACTCGGCCAGGGTGCTCGCAGTCACCTCGACCCGACCCGCCAGCAGCGCCGCCGCCGCCTCGCTGGCCTGCCCCCGCGCTCGCCGCAGCGACAGGAGGAACTCGGGGTGCAGCAGCGAGAAGACGGCGTACCCGGCGGCGATCGATGCCAGGGCCCAGGCCAGCAGTCCCCGCCGCGACGGCCACAGCCGGACGACCAGCAGCGCCGCCCCGGCCACGACGACCAGCCCGAACAGGAACTGGGTCAGCGCTCCGGCCGCGGCGAGCGCGGCGAGACCGACCGCGTCGCGGCGCGGCGTGCGCGTCGGCGGGTCGCTGAAGCGCACGCACTGCCACACGAACAGCACGGCCAGCAGCGCCACCAGCTCGTACTGGCGTGCCTCGGCGAAGACGCGGATCGCCGCCGGGCTGAACGACCAGACGGCGGCCACCGCGGCGGCTCGCAGCGGTTCGCCGAGCAGGCGGCGGGCGAGGCCGAAGAGGGCGAGCGCGCTCAGGCCGGCGAGCACGACGTTGAGCGACAGCCCGGTCCACAGACCGACGCCGAACAAGAGCGTCCAGCCGTGCAGAAGCCAGAAGTAGAGCGGCGGATGGATGTCGTCGCGGGCGAGGTCCCGGCCGATCTCCTGCAGGCACAGCGCCCGGTCCGGGCGCATCAGCGCCTTCCAGTCGGAGGCCCGAACCCAGCGTCCGAACGGAGGCTGCGCCGTGGTGGTCAGGCGCGTGTAGTCGCCCTGGTGGCAGGCCGCGGCGAGCACGGAGATCGACTCGTCGTGGGTGAATCCCCGCTTGTCGGCACCGCCGGCGACCCGCAGAGCCGTCGAGCCGGCGAGCGCGCAGACCAGCAGCAGCAAGGCGAGCCGGCGGCGAGTCACCCGAGGTTGCCGGTCAGGCCGGCGTGTCGTCGTGCCCGGTCGCCCGAGCCCGCACCGGCGCGGACGCGGCGGATCTCGGCGAGGCGCTCGGAGAGTTCTCGCTCGGCGCCGCGGTCGCTCAGCGCCAGGAAGCGCTCGCCGGCGGCCTCGTCGGGCATGAGCTGCTGCGTCGAGAGCGCGCCCGGGCGGTCGTGGGCGTAGTCGTAACCGGCGCCGTGGCCGAGCTCGTGCCGTTCGCCTCCATGGACGGCGCTGCGCATGTGATTGGGGACGGCGGGCGCGCCGTGCTCGCGCACCCAGTCCCGAGCCGCGGCGAGCGCGCGGTAGGAGGCGTTCGACTTGGGCGCGAGCGCCAGGTACACCGCCGCCTGCGCGAGGTTGTGGGCGCACTCCGGCAACCCGACGTGCTCGACGGCGTGCGCCGCCGCCACCGCGACCTCGAGCGCGCGCGGATCGGCGTTCCCGACGTCCTCGCTGGCCAGGATGATCATCCGCCGGGCGATGAAGCGCGGGTCCTCGCCGCCCTCGAGCATGGTGGCCAGGTAGAGCAGCGAGGCGTCGGGGTCGGAGCCGCGCGTGGCCTTGATCCAGGCCGAGATCGTGTCGTAGTGCTGATCGCCGCCCTTGTCGTAGAGGATGGCCCGGCGCTGCATGGCGTCCTCGGCGTCGGCGAGCGTGACCTCGGGCCCACCGCCGCCGTCGCCGGCCCGCCCGGTGGCGTTCGCGGCGGCCAGCTCGAGCGCGGCGAGGGCGGAGCGCGCGTCGCCGCCGGAGCGCGCGGCCAGGAAGTCGAGCG
>CADCVU010000208.1 GCA_902806245.1 uncultured Solirubrobacterales bacterium | reverse complement strand
ACGCGGCGGCCGGCGCTCCGCCGAAGCCGACAGGCCGGACGCGGACGAGGACCGCCCCGCGCGGCGCCGCGGTGGCCGCGGCCGGTCCGAGCGACCCGACCGTTAGCCCCCAGCCCGGCCCAGCCCGCGCCCCGACCGCGAGACCGAGCCCGCCGACGATGAGGTCGAGCCCGAGACCGAGCCCCGCACGGGCGTCCTCGACGTCCTGCCCAACGGCAGCGGCTTCCTGCGCGGCGCGACGCTGGTGCCCGACCGCAGCGATGTGCACGTCTCGCCGGCGCAGATCAAACGCTGCGAGCTGCGCCCCGGCGACGAGGTCGCCGGTCCGGTCCGAGCGCCCCGGCGCTCCGAGCGCCATCCCTCGCTCGTCCACGTCGAGACGGTCAACGGCGCGCCGGCCGAGCCGCCGCCCGAGCGCCCGCCCTTCGCCCGGCCGACGCCCGCCTACGCCACCGACCGGCTCGCGACGCCCGACGAGCTCGCCGCGGCTCCCTTCGGCAAGGGCTCGCGGGTGGCGATCGTCGATCCGCCGGGCGGCGAGGCGAACGCCCTGCTGCGGCGGATGGTGGCCAAGCTGCGCGAGTCGCACCCCGAGCTGACCGTGACCGTGGCCCTGGCCGGCGTCCGGCCCGAGGATGCGGCGCAGTGGCCTGGCGGCGAGGCCGCCGTGGTCGGTGGGGCCGCCGACGGCTCAATCGACGAGCAGTCGCAGGCCGCCGAGCTAGCCCTCGAGCGGGCCAAGCGCCTCGTCGAGGGCGGCGGTCACGCCGTGGTCGTCGTCGACTCGCTCGAGGCCATCGCGCCCGATGCCGCGCGGCGCATCTTCGCCGCCGCCCGCAACCACGAGGGCGCCGGCTCGCTGACGGTGGTCGGCACGCTCGCGGTCAGCGACGAGCTCGCTCGGCTCGCCACGACGCGCATCATGCTCGAGCCGGGGACCGGCGCGCGGGGCGACGACGCGCCGACGGTCTCGGCGGACTCGTCCACGGTGCGCGCGGATCTGCTCGGCGCTTAGCCGGTTTCGGCGAGGTGATCGGCGCATCGGCCGAACATCCGTCCAAAGACACAGCTGGTCCGCGCGCGGGCGGGTAGAAGCTGGCTGAGAGGCTGATAGTGAGCTTGGTGCTGATAGCAGTCGCAGGATGGTTCGTCGCGGCGGCGGTGGTCGGCCTGTTCATCTGGGGCCTCGCGCGCGCCGCTGCGAGCGGCGATCGAGATCAGCTGGCGCAGGTGGCGTGGGCGCAGGCGGTCGAAGCTGATGGGCAGTGGGAGGACCGCCGCGCCGGGGTCCAGGATCGGCGGGTCTTCACGCGACCGTGGGCCGACCAGGCGCCCGGCCGGCGATCGGAGGACGTTCTCCGGCGCGAGCTTGCCGACGCTCAGCGGGCCCTGGCCGACGCCGAGACGCGGCTCGAAGAGGCCGAGGCTCGCCGGACGGCCTGAGGGCTCGGTCGACCGCTCAGGCCCGGGCCCTCTTGAGGCGCCGCTTGGGGATCTTCTTCGGGATGACGTAGCGGCGCTTGCTCTGGCGTTCGGCCAGGCCGTCCTCGTACAGGCGCTTCAATACGACCGGGCAGCGACGGCAGCGCGGTCGCGACTTGCAGCAGCGCTTCTTGGCCTTGACCTCGCCCGTCACGCTCAAGCGCCGCGGCTGCGGGCGCGCGGCGACTCGGGCAGCGGCGTGAGCGCGCGCTCGATCTCCGCGCGCCGCGGCTCCAGGAACGGCGGCAGAGCGAGGCCCTCGCCCATCTGCTCGGCCGGTTCGTCGACGGCGAACCCCGGACCGAGCGTGGCCAGCTCGAACAGGACGCCGCTCGGCTCGCGGAAGTAGACCGAGCGGAAGTAGAAGCGATCGATCACCGGCGTGGCCTGTGCGCCGGCCGCCAGCACCCGCGGGCGCCAGTCCTCGAGCTCGTCCATGGGCGAGGCCCAGGCCACGTGGTGCACGGTTCCCGCCCCCTGCATGCCGCGCTCGGGCGGTGGGGTGTCGTAGACGTAGAAGGAGCCGCGCTCGGAGCCGCGCCGCTGCCAGGTCGAATCTCCCTGGTGCTCGAAGCCGAGGGCGTCGCCGAGGAGCGCGGCACTGGCGTCGGGGTCGGCCGCGTAGGCGCGCACGCCCGCGAAGCCCTGGAGCGCGAGCTCGGCCGGGATATCCGGCGCCTCGGCCACGAGCGGGGGATCGGGATCCTCGCTCACGAGCAGCTCGAGGTCGAGGCCCTCGGGGTCGGCAAAGCGCAGCGTCCGGCCCTCGCGCTCGGTCGCGACCCCCTCGGCACCCAGGCGCTCGGCCCAGAAGTCGAGGGCATCCTCGGAGCCCACTCGCCAGGCGATGCTATGCACCATGCCCGCGCCGGGCCGGCCGCGCCGGGCGCCGGGATACTCGAAGAAGGTCAGGTCCGAGCCGGCCGAACCGCGCTCGTCGGCATAGAACAGGTGGTAGACGCCGGGGTCGTCCTGGTTGACGGTCTTCTTGACCATCCGCAGGCCGAGCACGCGGACGTAGAAGTCGACGTTGCCCGGAGCGTCGCCGGTGATGCAGGTGACGTGGTGGATGCCCTCAAGTCGCATGGTCCTCCATTGTGACGGTCGTGCCCGCCGGGACGGCCGGGACCGCGCTCGGGACGCGGGCTCGCGCCGCGTCGTGCGGCTGTCCGACCAGCTGACCGCCCGGGCATTCCTCGGCCCTCACGCTCCGCCGACCGCGGCCCGAGCCGCGGATGCCCACCCCTCCGAGGATCCCCCCGAGGGCGACCAGCAGGGCTCCGGTGCCCATGGCGAGGCGGAAGCCGCTCACCGAGGCCTCCTCGACCGCCTGGGCCACCGCCCGCCGCTCTGCGGCCGGTACCCCGCGCAGGTCCACGGGCGCGAGCGGTTGGCGCTGGGCCTCGGCCAGGGCGGCGCGCGCCGAAGCGCTCAGGGGCCGCCCACCAACGCTGTCGGCGATCGAGGCCGAGAACTGGGCGGCCACGAGCACGCCGATCGCCGCCACCGAGATCAGGCCGGCCACCCGGGCGATCGCGTTGTTGACCCCGGAGGCGATCCCCGCGTTTTGCTCGTCGGCGCCGGCGAGCACGGTCGAGGTCAGCGGGGCGACCGTCATCGACAGGCCGAGTGCGAACAGCAGCAGCGCGGGCAGGAGGTCGGCGACGTAGTCCACGTCGCTGTCCAGGCGGATCAGCAGCGCGAAGCCGCTCGCCGCCACCAGCGGCCCCGCGCCGAGCAGGATCCGCGGGCCGACGCGGTCGGCGAGCGCGCCGAAGCGGCTCGAGAGCAGGAACATGACGATGGTCACGGGCACGCTGGCCAGGCCGGCCTGCAGCGCCGAGTAGCCCGCGACCTGCTGGAGGTAGAGAACGAGGAAGAAGAACAGCATCGAGAGCCCCGCGTACATCGAGAACGTCTCGAGGTTGCCGACCGCGAAGTTGCGCCGGCCAAAGAGCCCGAGCGGGAGCATCGGCTCGCGCGCGCGTCGCTCGTAGACCAGAAAGGCGGCGAGCAGCACGATCCCCGCGAGGCCGGGCACGATCACCGCCGGGCTTCCCCACCCGAGCACCGGCTGCTCGATGAGCGCGAAGGTCGGCCCTGCGAGCCCAAAGGCGGCGAGCAGGGCGCCGCGCCAGTCGAGGTGCGGTCGCTCCGCGCCGCCGCGGCCCGCGGGCACGAACCGCGCGATCAGGAAGAGGGTCAGCAGAACGAGGGGGACGTTGATGGCGAAGATCCATCGCCACGAGGTCGAGTCGACGATCTGGCCGCCGATCAGCGGGCCGAGCACGGTGCCGATCCCGCTCCAGGCCAGCCAGGTGCCGACGGCCCTACCGCGCTCCTCGGCCGAGAAGGTGGCGACGATGACCGCGAGCGCGGCCGGGGTGAGCAGCGCGCCGGCGACGCCCTGCAGCGCCCGGGCCACCACGAGGAGCTCGATCGAGGGTGCGAGCGCGCAGAGCACCGAGGTCACGCCAAAGGCGCTGACGCCGATCGAGAAGACGCGGCGCTCTCCGAGCAGGTCGCCCAGCGAGCCGCCGATCAGCAGCAGCGACCCGAGCGCCAGCGTGTAGGCGTTGGCCGTCCACTGCTGCCCGGCGAGGCCGCCGCCGAGCTCGCGCTCGATGCCCGGCAGGGCGACGTTGACCACGGTGGCGTCGACGGTGACCACCGTCGAGCCGACGATGGTGGCGACGAGCGCAAGCCGCTTGTCGCGGTCGGTCGGTCCGGCGGAGGACGGCGAGCTCGTCACGCCTCGTTCTTGGTGCCCGGAGGCGGCGGGGGCTGAAACGCCTGCGAGGCGGGCGGCGCGCGCGCCTCGGCGCCGGTGGTTAGCGGCGGTAGGCGATGCCGGCCCAGGAAGGCTCGGCCGTGAGCTCGATCGGCTCGGAGTCGCGCTCGGGCTGTGCGTAGCCGAAGGTGTGGGTGCACTCGTCGAAGTAGGGCTCGAGCTCACCCTCCTTGACCCGCTGGTCGAGCCAGGCGCCGCGGAACACGAGCCGACGCAGCCAGTGCACGAGCGAGCGGTCGTCGGGACCGCCCAGATCGTCCCAGGCGTCGTTGACGTGCTCGCCCAGGGCGGAGGCGGCGTCGGAGATCTCCCCGTTGACGGTCAGGTTGACGAGGTCGTCGCGCTCCTCGGCGGCGAGCGGCCCGTCGACGAAGCCGAGTCTCAGCGCTGCCTGCTCGACACGCTCGACGAAGTCGCCCTCGTTGAAGGTGAAGCGCAGCTCGCCGTACTCGAGCACGTAGTCGGTGCCCGATTCGTAGTTTCCTCGTCGT
>CADCVU010000207.1 GCA_902806245.1 uncultured Solirubrobacterales bacterium | reverse complement strand
TTACGGTCGCCCTCGCCTCCGCGCGCGTCCGGCCGCCCGTCCTCGCCGTTGAACGAGTCGGGATCGTTGAACGAGAGCTCGCGGGAGATCGATCCGAGCCGGGTCACCGACTCGGGCGACGAGCCGCGGCCGTCGGGTGACGGCGGCGGACCGCCCTGCCCGTCGGTGCGCGGTGTCGGCGCGCCTCCGGGGTTCGGGGCGGAGTTGTGGTCGAGCAGGGTCCCGAAGATCGAGAGGCTCCCGTCGCTGTTGTCGACCAGGTCGAGCACCCGCGACTGCTGCGGCCAGTCGATGTGCGAGGCCGTCGCTATCTCCCAGAAGCCGCCCTCGGCGGGACCGAGGCCGGGGTCGCGCTCGTAGGGCAGGACCTTGTTCTCGTGCTCGTGGCCCGCCACGAAGCCGACGACGGCGGGATGGCGCAGGAACTGACAGCGCAGGGTCTCGTTCGCCGCCCCGTTGGGCGCCGTGCGGGTCGGGCACTCCGGGCGGCGGTTGCCCGGCAGGAACGGGATCTGCGGCTCGGTACCGAAGTGGACGGCCGGGTTCATGTTGCCACCCTGGTCGCCGGGCGCGAACGCGCTGACCGGCGGCTGGTCCATGGTGTCGAGGGTGTGGTGGGCGAACACCACGACCTGCTCGCGGCGGGCCTGCGAGTCGTCGAGCTCCTCCTCGAGCCACTGGTACTGCTCCTCGTCGATGTTCCCGCCGTCGCCGCCGTTCTCGGCGATCGAGTCGAGCACGATGAACTTGATCGGCGCGGCCTGGTCCCCGGGCCTGTCCGGATCGTCGGGCTTCGGGTTGAACGAGTAGTAGCCCTGGCCGAGGGCGAGCTGATCGGGCGGCGTGCGCATGCCGAAGCCATGGCCGGCGGGCTCGCCGGTGGTGGCGGCGTGCTCGGCGATGAACTCCTGCTTGCGCAGGGGACGGCGCTTCGGGTCGGGCGGGACGACGGTGGTGGTGGCGCCGTTGCCCTCGGGATCGAGGAGAACGTTGCGCAGCGCCTGAAGCGTGCCGGGGTTCGAGACGAAGCCGGAGTCGATCTCGGCCGGGGTGAGCTGGTCTCGGACCTTCTCGAGCCCGGCGTCCGAGATATTGCTGATCTTCACGCAGCCGGTGGCGATCGCCTCGTAGGCCGGGTTGCGTCCCTGGTTGCCCTGGACCAGCGCGTCGTGGTTGCCGAAGATGCCGTACCACGGAACCCCGAGGCCGACGGCCTGGAACGGCTTGTTCATGTCCTCGAACAGACCCGGGAAGTCGCGGACGGAGCTGCTTCGCTGCGCCTCGGCGGAGTTCTCGTTCGGATCGGGCGAGTAGCCGCGGCCGTCCTCGTTGTCGGTCGGCGGCGTCGCGCTCGAGTCCGGCTCGTAGTACTCGTTGTTGTTGCGAACGCCGTCGTAGATCGATCCGGGCGTCGCCTCGCAACCGGGAATCGGCACCCCCGAGTTCGGGTCGATCTTCTTGTCGCCGTCGAGGAGGTCGATGAACGAGCGTGTCTCGTTGAGCTGCGTGTTGTCGGAGTTGTCTCCCGTCGTCATCACGAGCTCGACCTGGTCGCTGGTGACCGGGCTGACCGTGTTGCGCATCTGGCGGACCATCTCGTTCATGACCTGGGGCGAGATCCCCTCGTGCGGCCGGTAGGCGGAGGTGAAGGGAGGCCCGAGGCGGTCGAGGAACTCCACGCGCAGCGGCGACTCCTCATCGACCACGTGCATGTCGGTGAGCTGGCCGAAGAAGAGCTGCGGGACGCGGTTGCGCTGGCGGTCCGGGGACGGTGGCCCACCGAGCTCCGTGCGGACCTGGTAGTCGTCGCGCGGGCCGGGCTCGAGCCGGTTGTCGCCGTCCTGGTCGAGGATCGTCTGCTCGAAGGTCGTCCGCGAGCGGCTCTCAGCGGAGCTGACGACGCCCACCGCCAGCGTCGCCGTCAACGCGACGACGGCAGCGATCCTCGTTCTGCGATGCCCTTTCACGGTTTCCCCTCTCTCGCCGCTCTAGAAGCCCTGGCGCTACCGACCCGACGGGCGGATCACGATCCCATCGGGTCCGGCCCCCGGCCTGTTCCGACATCCCGCGTTGCCCCTCTGCCCGACGATCAGCGAGAGGCATTTCCCGAACGCCCGCTGGCCGTAGGCGTTGGGATGGAAGGTCTCCTGGAGCTGACCCTGAGACTGGACGGCCGAGACGTTCAGGAAGCGGACCCAGTCGCTCGTCGTAGGTGAGGGCGGCTGCAGCGGGTTGGCCAGCCGCGTCGAGACCGAGCACATCTCTCGACCCTGCAGCAGGTTGCGCAGGTCGAGGAACTGGACGCCCTTGTTCGCCGCGACGTTCCCCAGGGTGTTGGAGATCTGGTTGACCACGGAGTCTCGAGCCCAGGTGGCGTCGCTGTCGTAGACGGGACAGCCGTCGACGTTGATCCTCCGGTTGCGGTCGAGCTCGGGGACGCGGATCTCGCTTCCGCGCGCTATCGCCGACGGGTAGCTCTGCAGGATCAGCCTGTAGCTCGACCGGCGATAGCCGGCGCTACGCATCGTCGCGCGAATTTCGTCGATCGCCTTGGCGACACCCGCCCTGACCATCGGCTTCTTCGCGTTGATCGCCGCCTGCTGGTCGGGCTCACACGGCCCCCTGAACGTCGTGTAGGCCTGAAGGCACGCGCTCACGATCGAGGCGAAGCCGAAGTCGTTGCCGCCGATCGAGAGCGCGATCACCCTGACCTTCTTCCTCCGCGCGATCCCGGCGAGCTGGTCGGCCTGGGGTCGCTCTCCGTTCTGTCCCTCTCCCCCGCGCGAGCTGCGGAAGATGTTGCGGGTGACGGCCCCGGAACAGGAGATGTTGAGCTTCTGCCGGACGGGTAGCTGCGCGCTGCGGATCTCGGCGACATCGGACCGGTGGCATCCGTTGCGGTCGGACGGCGGCTCGTAGACGCGGCTGATGTCGTAGCCGAAGCCCGTGAACGCCCGGTCGGTTCCGTCACGGCTCCCGGCCGGGTTGATGCTGTTGCCCCGCCAGCGGCCGGCCTCACCGGAGATGTAGGAGTCGCCCAGGGAGACGGCGGCCGTCGGCTTCCCGGCCGGGCCGTCGGTGGAACCCCCACCGTCGGAAGACCCACCGTTCTGCTGGATGGTCGACGCCTGGTTCTGAGCCGCCTGCGCGACCGGCGCGGCCACCGTCAGCGACAACAGCGCCACGATGAAGCCAATCCGTCCCCGTCCGTCCATGCACGTCCTCCCTCGAGTAACACCAGGTTAACCGCTGATCTCGAGGCGGGCGCTAGTCCGCTCTCCGGGGCACCGAGGTTCGCCCGGCCGTCCGCTCAGTCGCCCCGGCTTTCCGTAGCCGGCGCGCCCCTCTGCAGGCGACGCCGCATGTCCTCCGCGCGCAGGTACGCCGCCTTGGTCGTCGCCACGAAGTCATCGAGGATGGTGACGAAGCGATCAGGCTCGTCGAGGTGGGGAAAGTGCCCCGAATCGTCGAGGGTCTCGAGTCGGCTGCCGGGTATGTCGGCCTGGGCGCTACGGCCGTGACGGGGCGGGATGATCCGATCGCGCTGTCCCCACACGAACAAGGTCGGCAGTTCGGCGGCCAGGTAGAGGCGGTCGCGCGCGCTCACGCGCTGGCCTCGCGGGTCGATCACCGCCCGCAGCGTGTGCATGAAGGCCTCGCGGGCCTCGCGATCCGAGAGCGAGCCGTAGCCGCGCGCGAACTCGACGACATCCGTGCTCGCCTGCATGCCCAACCGCCCGAACGCGCGGCTCAGGACGGTGCCCGCACCGCGAACGCCGCGCCCGGCGATGAACGGAAGCACCAGCTCGGAGCCGGGGAGCGAGGCTGCTCGCAGGGCGGGGTGAACCTCAGCGCCGAGGCCGCCGCTAGACACGAGCACCATCCGCTCGCACAGCTCGGGGTACTGATAGGCGAGCTGCATGACGATGCCGCCGCCCAGCGAGTGACCGACGAAGGTCGCGCGCTCGCGCTCGAGGGTGACGAGCAGGTCGCGCACGCCGCTCGCGTGCGCGCCGAGCGAGTAGTCGCCGCGTGGTCCGGCCGACTGGCCGTGACCGCGGAGGTCGGGGGCGATGACGCAGTAGCGCTCGGCGAGCGGAGCCATCACCCGCCGCCAGGTCTCCGATGTCGAGGTGATTCCGTGGACCAGGACGAGAACCGGTCCATCGCCGGCGATCCGGTAGCTGACCCGGTGGCCGTGGATCTCGGCCTCGGTTGGGGCGGGGAAGGGGTACATCAGCTAAGCGGCGGCCTTTGCGTCGGTGAGCTCGACTGAAGCGGGTACGGCGCCGCCTGAGCAGAGGTATGCGAGGCCGCGGACTTTAGCAACGCTTCGACGATCTGTAGCCGTTGTCGCAACTCAGGTGTTCGCCGTTGCAGTGACGCCCGGCCGTGTCAAGCTAGGCGCGTGAGTCCTCTGGTCAGCGAGTCGCCGGCGACTTCGCGTCGCGCTACTCGTCTGCAGCGCGCCCTCGCTCACGAGGATCGGCCTCAGCAGCCGAGCGCGCTCGACGCCTTCGTCCTGGCCCGCCGGAAGTTCCTGGCCGCCGAGCGGATCGACATGAGTGGGCTGGCGTCCGAGCTCGGAGTCAACCGGGTGACGCTCTACCGCTGGGTGGGCTCTCGCGAGCAGCTGCTCGTCGAGGTGATCTGGTCGCTCGGGGCGCGGACCCTCGAGCAGATCGGTACAAGTGTGCGAGCGCGAGGCTCCGAGCGCGTCGTCCAGGTCGTCGTCCGCTTTCTCGACGCGGTCATCTCCAACGCGGGCATGAAGCGCTGGCTGGCCGAGGAGGGAGAGGCGGCGATGCGGCTCCTCACCCGCTTCGACACGGGGTTCCAGCCGAGGCTCATCGAAGCGATCCACGAGCTTCTCGCTACAGAGCACGAGGCGGGCGAGATCGATCTGCCGGTCGATCTTCGCGAGCTCGCCTACGTGATCGTGCGCCTAATCGAGTCGTACACCTATCTCGACCTGATAACCGGCGAGGCGCCCGAGGCGAAGCGAGCGGAGCCGGTTCTGCGAATGCTGCTTCGCTGAGTAGCGGGGGCGGGATTCGAACCCGCGACCTTCGGGTTATGAGCCCGACGAGCTACCAGACTGCTCCACCCCGCGTCGCGCCTGGAAATCTAGCACCGCCCGTGCCTCGGTTCAATCGCCGCGTGCCCCCGGCGAGAGCGCCATAGGATCCGAGACGATGTCTCCCTCTCGCGAGCGTGTCGCCGTCGTCGACCTCGGGTCGAACACCACCCGACTGCTGATCGCCGACGTCCGCGACGGCGAGATCTCCGAGCTCGACCGGCGTACGCAGATCACCGCTCTGGGACAGGGCGTCGACGCGAGCGGACGCTTGGGTGACGAGGCCATCGAGCGCGTGGTCGGCGCCCTGAGCGACTACCGCGGGGCGATCGATCACGCCGAGGTGGAGCGCACCGTCGCGGTGGCGACGAGCGCGGTCCGCGACGCCGCCAACGGCGACGACCTACGCGCCCGCCTGCGCGACGAGCTCGGGTTCGACGTGCGCACGATCGCCGGCGAGGAGGAGGCTCGCCTGACCTTCCTCGGCGCCACGAGCCGGCGCACGCCGGAGGTCGGGCCGACCATGGTCATCGACATCGGCGGCGGCAGCACGGAGCTGGTGATCGGCGTCGCCGGCCAGGACCCCAGCTTCGTGGTCTCGACCCAGGCGGGCTCGGTACGCCAGACCGACCGCCACCTCGACCATGACCCACCGCGGCAGGCGGAGCTGAGCGAGCTGCGCAGAGACGTCCGGACGATCCTCACCGAGGCCGTACCTCTGGCGCTGCGGGGATCGGTGCGGGCCGGCATCGCGGTCGCCGGCACGGCGACCTCGCTCGCCGCCATCGATCAGGAGCTCGACCCCTACGACCCCGAGCGGGTCGAGGGCTACGAGCTCGACCCGGCGAGCTGCGAGCGCATGCTGGCCATGCTCGCCGCGCTGCCGCTCGCCGAGCGCGAGCGCGTCCCCGGCCTGGAGCCGGCGCGCGCGCCGACCATCGTCGCCGGGGTGGCGATCCTCGTCGAGGCCCTGCGCACGTTCGGGCTCGAGTCGCTCGTGGTCAGCGAGGCCGACATCCTTCACGGTGCTGCGCTGCGCGCGCCGGCGGAGAGCTGAGGCGCGCCGGGCTCCGCCGTCTCGAGATAGGCCCCCGCGACACAGGTCACGTAGCACTTCTCTTTACGTCGTCCTTACTCTGCGTTATCGTGCCCACACCGGCATGGTCAACACGCTTCGGCGCGCCGACCGGTCCGGCATAAGGCTCGGACGATGCCGCTTCGGCGGCGCCTCCCGCCGTTCGGGTCGCCAGCCCCTCGCGGCGAGAACCCTGCCCGCCGTAGAGGGACGCATTGGAGCCGTCCGTGGCAACGCGGGCGGCTCCATCTTTTCGGCCGCTCAGGCCAGGTTGGACCGGCGCGGGTAGGCGACCGTGGGGTCGGTGAGCACGTTGACCAGAGCGGGCCGGCCCGAGGCGAACGCGCGCTCGAGCGCCGGGCGGAGCTCGTCCGGGCGCTCGACCAGCTCCCCGTGCCCGCCGAGGGCCTCGACCACCCGGTCGTAGCGCAGGCCGGGCTGGAGGTCGGCGGCGACGGAGTAGCCGTAGAGCGACTCCATCGGGTGCTTCTCGAGCGCCCAGATGCCGTTGTTGCCCATGACCGCGACCACCGGCACACCGTGGCGCACGAGCGTGTCGAACTCGAGCCCGGAGAACCCGAAGGCGCCGTCCCCCATGAGCAGGCAGACCTGGCGATCGGGCCGGGCGAGCTTGGCCGCGAGCGCGTAGCCCGGACCCGAGCCGAGGCAGCCGAAGGGACCGGGATCCATCCAGCAGCCGGGCTCATGGGTCTCGACCACCCGACCGGCGTAGGACACGAAGTCGCCGCCGTCGCCGACGACGATCGCGTCGCGGTCGAGGACCTGAGCGAGCTCGCCGTAGAGGCGCATCGGGTGCAGCGGCGCACGGTCGTCGGCGAGGTCGTCGCGCTCGGCGGCGCGCTTGGCCGTCTCCTCCCCGCGCAGCTCCTCGAGCCAGGCCGTGCGCGCGTCGCGCTTGACTCCGCCGGCGCTCGCGATGCCGCCCGTGGCCTCGACCAGCGCCTCGAGCGTGGCCGCGACGTCGCCGAAGAGATCGGCGGCGACCGCGCGCGGATGCGACCCCTCGGGCGCCGTGGAGCGTACATGGACGATCTGCGTCTCGTCGCCGAACGCGCCGCCGAAGCCGAGGCGGAAGTCCATGGGCACGCCCACCACGAGGGCGACGTCGGCCTCCTTGAGCGCCTTGCCGCGGGCGCGCGCGAGGGCGTTCGGGTGGTCGGCGGGCAGGCAGCCGCGCGCCAGGCCGTTGAGGAACACGGGCACGTCGAGCTCCTCGCTGAGGCGGCGCAGGGCGTGCTCGCCGTGGCCCCAGTAGAGACCCGTGCCGGCCATGATCACCGGGCGCGCCGCTGCGCGCAGGAGCTCGGCGGCGCGGTCGAGGTCGTTCGAGGCGACCTCGCCGGCCCGGGCGTCCGCCTCTCGCAGCGCGCCTGCGCCGTCGCGTCCCTCGGAGAAGACGTGGTCGAGGGGGAAGTCGAGGAAGGTAGGTCCGGTCGGTGCCGCCGCCGCGCAGGCCAGGGCGTCGTCGACCAGGCCGGGGATCTCGTCCGGCCCGCCGACGGTGCGGGCCAGCTTGGTAACCGGCGCGACGAAGGGCACGTGGTCGACCTCCTGGAGCGAGCCCTGGCCCCAGCGCGCCGCCGGCGCGCGGCCACCGAGGACGAGCATCGGCGAGCCGTTGGCCTGTGCGCTGGCCATCGCGCTCATGCCGTTGGTGACCCCGGGCCCGGCCGTGAGCGCGCAGACGCCGGTCTGGCGCGTCGCCTTGGCCCAGCCCTCGGCGGCAAAGGCGGCGGTCTGCTCGTGGCGGGTGTCGACGATGTCGATCCCTTCGGCCAGACAGCCGTCGTAGATCGAGAACAGGTGCCCGCCCGAGAGCGTGAACAGCTTGGTGACGCCGTGGGCGCGCAGGGCCCGGGCCACGAGCCGCCCACCGTGGAAGCGCTCGGCCGCGTCGGGGGGCGTCTCCTCCGTCCCGGTTGCAGCCGCGTTCCCGGTCATCGGCGCCACCCTACTTCAACGAACGATCGGCGAGGCGCGGCCATCCGAAGGGGCGCATCTGCGCAGCGCCTTTGCGCGCCTCATGTCCCTGCCGGTCGCTAGGAGACCGGAGCGAGCGTCGCGCGCCCGAGCTGAGAGACCTCGACCGGCGCACGCCCCTCGGTCTCGACCCGCAGCAGCACGCCGACACCCTCGCGCGCGGTCTCGCGGGCGGCGCTCATCGCCGCCTGCGCCTCGTCGGCCTCGACTCCGCAGGCCCACAGGAACCGCTGCATGAGCGACGTCGATATCTGCCCGGGCGGCAGAGCGAGCTCCTCGACCCGACCCTGGGGCGCGGCGGCGGCCTCGCCCGCGGGCCGGACGGCCGGGCGCAGCACGCAGACGGCCATGTCGTCGGTGATCTCGCTCGCCTCACGGCCGACGGCGTCGAGCAGCGTAGAGGCGCTGAGCCGGTCCCCGAGGTCGTCGGCGAGCTCGGCGAGGCGGTCGAGGCCGAGGCGGCCGCCGCCGGAGCGCGCATCGATGAGGCCGTCCGTGAACAGGCAGGCCGCCGCGCCGCGGGGCAGGTGCACCGAGGTCTGGCGCAGACCGGTCGCCGTCGCCGCTCCGAGCGGCGGGGCCGCGGCGGCGGTCAGCGTCTCGGCGCCGAACTCGCCGCCGAGCAGGATCGGGGGCGGATGCCCGGCGCCGGCCCAGGTGAGCACGCCCGAGCGCGGATCGTGGACGGCGAGCACGGCGGTGGCCATCGTCGCGGCCGGATCGCGGCCGAGCACCTCGCCTGCGAGCTCGAGCGCGGCGCGCGGCTCGAGCCCGGCCTCGAGGTAGGCCCGCAGGCTGTGGCGCAGCGCCGCGGTCGCGCCGATGACCTCGCGCCCGTGACCCTCGACGTCGCCGAGGACGACGCCGGCCCGTCCTCCCGGCAGCGCGAAGACGTCGTAGAAGTCTCCGCCCGCCCCGGGCCCGC
>CADCVU010000206.1 GCA_902806245.1 uncultured Solirubrobacterales bacterium | reverse complement strand
AGTAGGCGAGGACCTCGGGCGAGTTGCGCCGCGCGACGGCCTGGAGGCTCCCGTAGAGCAGGCTCGCGACGCCGAGGACGAGCAGGACCGGCGCCCCCGCGCGCAGCGCGCCGGGAAGGATGTCCGCGCCGAAGCGAAGCAGCCCGTACGCGCCGATGTTGGCGAGCGCACCTCCCAGGATCGCCGCGACGGCCGGCCGTGCGCTCGCGTAGACGGTCGGCAGCCAGAAGTGGAACGGAAAGAGCCCGAGCTTGACCAGGAAGGCGACGAGCAGCGAGACCGCGATCGGCACGGTCGCGCTCGGATCGACGGAGGCGATCCGCTGGGCGACGAGGTCCATGGTCAGCGTCCCGGTGACCCGGTAGAGGCCGGCGACCCCGATCAGGAAGATGAACGAGCCGAGCAGGTTGACCACGGCGAAGATCAGGCCGGCCCGCAGCTGGCGGGCTCCCTCGCAGTAGGTGGTCAGCGCGTAGGCGGCGATCATCGCGAGCTCGAAGAAGACGTAGAAGTTGAAGACGTCTCCGGTCAGGAAGAGGCCGCACAGGCCCGTGGTGAGAAAGAGCGCGAGCGCGCCGAAGCTCCGCGACTCGGTGCCGCCGATCACCTCGAACAGGACCGCCACGAGCACGACGCCCACCGATACGACGGCGAAGGTGGCTCCCAGCGCATCGGCGGAGAGGACGATCCCGATTCCGTACGGCCATCCGCCCGCCACCGTCGTCCGAGGGCCGGTGGCGAGTACGTCGACGAGCAGGGCGACGGCGGCGGCGAAGACGACGACGAGCACCCCCACCGCCAGCCAGGCGACCCAGCGTCGCCGGCTGTCTAGCAGGGCGAGGACGACCGCGGCCGGCCAGGCGATGAGCAGCGGGAGGACCGGGCTCATACCGAGAGCTCCTCCTGCTCGAGCTCCTGCTCGCGACGCGTCTCGATGCGCGAGAGCTCGTCGAGGTCGATCGTCTCGCTGGTCAGGTAGACGCAGTAGGCGAGGGCGAACAGCAGCGCGGTCACCGCCAGTCCGATGACGATGCCGGTGAGCGCGAGCGCCTGGACGACGGGATCGGAGACCGGTCCGTCTCCGAGCGGCAGGATCGGGACCCCCCCGTACTGCAGCGCCGCGGAGAGCAGGGTGAGGATGGCCGCGTTCGAGACCAGGACCAGCCCGGCCACGATCCGCAGCAGGTCGGGCTTCAGCATCAGGTAGGCCCCCGAGCCGAACAACGTGCCCACGGTTGCGGCGAGCAGAAGCGTCACGGGCGAGCGTCCTGCGGGGGCCGCGCGAAGAGGTGCACCCCGGCGACCACCGTGCCGAGCACGAGCATCAGCACCCCGACGTCGAAGAGCACGGGCGTGATCAGCTCGAGCGTCCCGAGCTTGACCGGGCTCTCACCGGGGAGCGGCCGGTGGGTGAAGATGGGGTCCCCGAGCAGGAGCGGCGCGAGCATCAGCGCGACTCCGACCAGGAGCCCCCCGAGAGCGAGTCGGTAGGCGACGCGGAGGGGCAGCAGTCGCTCGGCCTCGCGGTGGCCGAAGGCGACCCCCTGCATGAGCACGCCGATCGCGACCAGGATCCCGGCCGTGAATCCGTCGCCGACGTCCGTGTAGCCCTTGACGAGGATGGCGGCGGCGAGGACGAGCAGCGGCGCCAGCAGGAGCCGGGCGACCGTCTGGGTGATGAGCGTCACGCCGTCCCCCGGCGGCCGAACAGGGTGACGAGCGCGACCAGGGCGATCGCGAGCACGGTGATCTCCCCCAGGGTGTCGAGGGCGCGGAAGTCCGCGAGGATGGCGGTGACCACGTCCTTGGCGTGGGCGTCGTCGGTGCGCGCGATCAGCTCGGGCGCCACCGGCCGGCGGGGCTCGGGCGCAGACGCGATGCTCCAGACCACGAAGAACGCACTCAGGCCGGCGGCGGCTCCGACGAAGGTGTCGCGCGCGCGTCGGCCGCGCGAGAGTGCCAGGCCCGCCTCGCGGTGCAACACGCCCTGGGGCAGGCGCCGGAGCGTGGCGACGAACACCAGCGACAGGGTGATCTCGACGAGCACCGCCACGAGCGCGACGTCGGGAGCTCCGAGGAGCGCGTAGACCGCGGCGAGCGAGAACCCGGCTGCGGACAGCGTCAGGGCCAGCGGCAGATGCTCCTTGGGCCGGGTCGTCGCCACGGCCGCCGCGCCGACGGCCAGCAGGCCCGCCACCAGGCCGAGATCGTCCGGCGAGACCGAACCGACCCGGAAGCCCACGCCGGTCGGCGTGATCAGAGCGCCGAGGAGGACGAGCCCCGCCCCGGGGAGAATCACGGCCGCGACCCGAGTTCGAAGGTCACGGACCTCGATGTCGTGGATCCGATCCGAGAGGCGGTTGAGACCGCGGAGACCGGTCGTGTAGATGCGCTCCGGCCCGATCCGGTCGCCCAGTGCGGTGAACGCCGACGCCGCGCCGCGAAGTCGGGGCTCGAGCCAGAGACCGACGCCCCCGAGCAGGAAGGCCGCGAGCGCGAGCAGGTTCGTGGCTCGGGGATCGAGGTGGTAGGCGGCGGAGACCGCTGCCGGCGCTCCGATGCTCGCCGCTCCCGCGGCCTCGGCCAACTGCTCGAACGGCCCGACGGCCACGCCGCCGACCAGCAGCACGAGCGCCAGCACGACGGGGGGCAGGACCAACCCGGGCGCGAGCGGGGTCCCCTCGGTGTTGCGCGTCCCCAGGAACACGCGCGACCAGAACCGGAACATGTAGGTGAAGGTGAGCGCCGCGACCGCGAGCGCGAGCACCGTCGGCACCGGCCCCCGCGCGAGGGCGGCCTTGAAGAAGAGCTCGTCGGCGAAGAAGCCGAGGGTGAGGGGCAGGGCGGCGACGGTGGCGACCGCCACGAAGCCCGCGGCGGCCAGGATCGGCATCGAGCGCCACAGGCCACCGAGACGCCGGAGGCTGTCCTCCCCGCCCGTGGCCTCGGTCACCGAGCCGGCGATCAGGAAGAGGGCAGACTTCGCGAGCGCGTGCATAAGCACGTAGAGCGCCGCCGCCGTCGCCCCCGCCGCTCCGCCCAGGCCGTACATGGCGACGACGTAGCCGTACTGCGAGACGGTCGAGTAAGCGAGGATCGGCTTGAGCCGGTCCTCCGCGATCGCGAGGGCGCCGCCGAACAGAGCCGAGGCGAAGCCCATCACGACCAGCGCGTCGAGCAGGGCGTCGGTCGGGGCCAGGAGCGGGTAGAGCCGGCCGAGCACGAGCACGCCGGCCGCCACCATGGCCGCCGAGTGCAGGTAGGCCGAGATCGGGGTCGGCGCCACCATGGCGCGCCGCAGCCAGAAGTGGAAGGGCACCTGGGCGCTCTTGGCCAGGGCGGCGACGGCGATCAGGATTCCGGCCACCGTGAGCCCCGCGCCCGGTTGCACCCGGCTGGCGAGCTCGGGAACGGAGAAGGTCCCGTACTGCGCGTAGAGGATCACCGCGGCCAGCAGCAGCAGGACCGCGGTGACGCCCGTGACGACGAAAGCCATCAGCGCCGCCCAGCGAGCCTCGGCCTCGCTGCGCTCGAAGCCGATCAGGAAGTACGAGCAGACCGCCGTGAGGTCGAAGCAGAAGAAGATCACGATCAGGTCCTGCGCGGTGGCGAGGCCGATCATCGACGCCATGAACACGACGAGGAGGGCGT
>CADCVU010000205.1 GCA_902806245.1 uncultured Solirubrobacterales bacterium | reverse complement strand
GGTCGGCGGCGTGCGCGTGGTCGCCGAACCCGTCCAGGTGGACGACCCCAAGGCGCTGCTCGAGCTCTCCGACCGGGTCCGTCAGACGCTGGGCGAGAGTGCCGTGGTCCTCGGCTGCGCGGTCGAGGGGCGGGTCCACCTCGTGGCCAACGTGGCGCCGGCCGCGGTCGAGCGCGGCGTGCGCGCCGGCGAGGTCGTCCGCGCGGCGGCCCAGGTTGCGGGCGGTGGCGGCGGCGGGCGCGACACCATGGCCCAGGCCGGCGGCCGCGACCCGCAGAAGCTGCCCGACGCCCTGACGGCGGCCCGCACGGCCATCGAGCGGGCGCTCGATTAGCAGCCCGGAGCGCCGGCGAGCGCCCCAACCCTCGCCGCCACACGCTCGAACTTCCGCTCGGAGCGGATTTCGTGGTTCTGTCGGTCCGGGAGCGATCCCGGGAAGTCGCCGGGGCGACCGCTAGGCTCGCCACCTGCATGCCTCAGGTCGAGATCAAGACGCCCGTCGGTGGACCGCAGGCGGGCTGATGCGCATCCTCGCCCTCGATCACGGATCCGCTCGCTGCGGGGTCGCGCTGTCGGACCCGACCGGGACGCTGGCCACGCCGCTCCCCGCGGTCGAGCGGCCTGAGACCAGGCGCGGGCTGGCTGAGCTGGCGCGCGTCGCGGGCGAGTCCGGAGCCGAGCGCATCGTGGTCGGCCTGCCGCTGACCCTGCGCGCCGAGGAGGGACTTCAGGCCGCTGCGGCGCGAGCCTTCGCGGCGCGTCTCAAGGGCCGGACCGGGCTGCCCGTCGAGCTCTACGACGAGCGCCTGACCACTCGCCAGGCCCAGCGCACCGGAGGCTCGGCCGACCTCGATTCGCGCGCCGCCGCCCACCTGCTCGAGGCTTATCTGGCCACGACGCCAGGCCGGGGTGCCGCCGTGGCGACTGGCGATCCGTCCCGCCCGGAGGCGCTCGCGCGATGAGCTCTCCCGAGCGTCTCGGCCCGCCGCTGCGCCCGCCCCAGCCTGAGTCCCGTGGCGAGAGCGACCGCGAGGCGGCTCGCCGCGAGCGCGCCAACCGAAGGGCGGGACGAGGCTCGGTGGCCGCACCGGAACGGCCGCGGGCCCCCTACCCAGGACCTGACGCATCCTCCGGGCGCGACGACTTCTCGAGGCCGCGCGATCGCTCCGGACGCGGGGGCCGGCCGCCCCGCGGGGGCGGCTCGCCCACTTCCGGCCCTGCCCGGCGCCGTCGCCGCCTGCTGGCGCTCGTGCTCGGCATCGCCCTGCTCGCGCTCGTGTGGCTCGTGGTCGGCTTCTGGGCGCCCTTCGCCGGCGAGGGCGACGAGCCCGTGCGGGTTCGGATCCCGAACGGCGCGGGCGTGCAGCAGATCGGCGACATCCTCGACGAGCGCGGCGTGGTGGCGAGCGCCGCGGTGTTCAGCGCCCGCGTGCGGCTATCCGGCCGGGGCTCGGAGCTCAAGCCGGGCAGCTACCGGCTGCGCAGCGGGATGAGCTACGGCGCCGTGCTCACCGCACTGGCGGAGGGGCCGGCGCGCAACGTCATCAACGTGACCATCCCTGAGGGCCGGGCACGCGGGGAGATCGCACCGATCGTCGACGAGGCCGGCCTCGACGGCTCGTATTCGAGGGCGAGCGCCAAAGCACCCGGACTCGACCCGAGCGACTACGGCGCCAAGGGCGCGGACAGCCTCGAGGGTTTCCTCTTTCCCTCGACCTACGAGGTCGCTCGCGGTGCCTCCGCCCGCGATCTGGTGGCCCGCCAGCTCGGTACCTTCAAGCGGGAGTTCGGCGGGGTCGACCTGAGTGCGGCCAAGGCCAAGAACCTGACGCCCTACGAAGTGTTGGTCATCGCCTCGATGATCGAGCGCGAGGCGCAGCTCGACCGCGAGCGACCGCAGATCGCCTCGGTGATCTACAACCGGCTGAGCAAAGGCGAGCCGCTCGGCATCGATGCGACCACCCGCTTCGCGGTCAAGAACTGGGAACGCCCGCTGACCCAGTCGCAGCTCGCCGTCGACTCGCCGTACAACACGCGCGAGAACGCCGGCCTGCCGCCGGGCCCGATCGGCAATCCGGGCATCGAGTCGATACGCGCCGCCGCTAAGCCCGCCAAGACCGATTTCCTGTTCTACGTGGTCAAGCCGAACACGTGCGGCGAGCACGCCTTCTCGCGGACTATCGACGAGTTCACCCGCGACAGCCAGACCTACAACGCCGAGCGCGCGGCGCGCGGAGGCCAGTCGCCCGACGATTGCCCCAGTTAGAGCGCGAGGCGCCGGGGCCGTGACCGCCCTCGCCGGGGTCCTCGGTAATCCCGTGGCCCACAGCCGATCGCCGGCCATGCACAACGCCGCGTTCGCCGCGCTTGGACTCGACTGGCTCTACGTCAAGCTGCCGGTGCCGCCGGCTCTGTTCGGCGAGACCGTGAGAGCCCTTCCCGCCTCGGGCTACCGCGGCGCGAACGTCACCATCCCGCACAAGGTCGCCGCGCTCGCCCTCGCCGACTGTGCCACCGCCGCCGCGCGCGGCGCGGGCGCGGCCAACACGCTGACCTTCGCCGGTGACGGGGCGATCGAGGCCGAGAACACCGACGCGGGAGGCTTCCTCGACGCGCTCGTCGACTCGCCGCGCGGTCGCACCGCGCTCGTGCTCGGAGCCGGGGGCGCGGGGCGCGCCGTGGCCTGGGCGCTGCGCGAGGAGGGCGCCGCCCGGGTCGCGATATGGAACCGCACCTCGGAGCGGGCGGTCGAGCTCGCGCGCGAGCTCGAGATCGATCACGTCGCTCGCCCGACGTCGGCCGACATCGTGGTCAACGCCACCTCGGTCGGCCTCGAGCCCGAGGGCGGTGAGGGAGAGGCCGTCGCCGCGCTGGGCCTCGACGGCGTGGAGCCGTCGGCGGTCGTCGTCGACCTCGTGTACGCCGCCGCCGAGACGCCGGTCCTCGCCTGGGGGAAGCGGACCGGGGCTCGTGTCGTCGACGGCCTCGAGGTGCTCGTTCGCCAGGGGGCGCGCAGCTTCGAGCGTTGGACCGGCCGCGCTCCTCCACTCGAGGTCATGCGCGAAGCGGTCCGAGGTCCTGCCTCCGCTTAAGCGAACGGCCGCGGCTGCCGACAAACGTGGCATGAGCACCAACCGGCCCATCGCCCGCCTCCAGACGGGCGCGCTGCCATGAGGGATTCGATGAGCACGCCGGAGGCACTGCCCACCGAGGCCGCTGACGACTTCTGGGGGATGACCCTCCCACCACGCGCAAGCGAAGCCCAGGGCGTGTACGAGTCGGTCCAGCGCGGCGGAACCATCGCCGAGCCGATGAAGTCGGCGCCCGAGGCCTTTCCACCAGTGGTGGTCCAGATGATCGCGGTGGGCGAGGAGACGGGTGGACTCGACTCGATGCTCAGCAAGATCGCGGACTTCTACGAGGATGAGGTCGCTGCGGCGGTGAAGGCCCTGACCTCGATCATCGAACCGATCATGATCGTCCTCGTCGGTGTCATCGTGATCTCCATGTACATGCCGATGTTCAAGGTCTACGACCAGATCAAGTAGGGATCGGGCGCCCCAGGGGTCGAGTAGGGTGGGCGCGTGAGGCGCCGCGACCATCGCATCCCGTGACGCGGTGAGGGGCATCCTCGGCGCCGGGAACGCGCGCCACGGCGCCACCGTCGCCGCCCTACTGCTGAGCGTCTTCGGGGCGCAGGTCACGGTCCAGGATCTGGCGATCGGGGTCGGCTACCTCTACCTGCTGCCCACGCTCGTGGCCGCCCTCTGGTTCGGGAGCCTCGGGGGGGTGGCGGCGGGCGCCGCCAGCGCGGGTCTCTTCTTCCTCGCCGCGGCCCTGGGGGGCGAGGACGACCTGGCGACCGCGACGCTTGTGCGACTGCTCGTTCTCTGCGCCGTGGGGTACGCCTTCGGTGCGGTCCGCACCAGAGAGCGGGGCGCCCGCCGCGAGCTCGCCGATCAGACGAGGGAGCTCTCCGAGTTGCGGGCGCTGCGCAGCGCGCTCGTGCCCACAGAGGTGCCCGACCAGCCGGCCGTTGACCTCGCGACGTGCTTCGTACCCGCTCAGGAGAGGGTCGCCGGCGACTTCTTCGTCGTGCAGCAGGGCCCCGACGATTCGACGGTCGTGGTGGTGGGCGATGTCGTCGGCAAGGGCCTCGAAGCCGCGCGCCGTGCCGCCTTTGTCCGCGCGGCACTCGCGGCCTACGCTCCGTACGAGGGCGACCCCTGCCGGCTGCTCGAGCTCGCCAACGCAGCGCTCGTGGAGAGCACGGGCATTTCGGGGGATTTCGTGACAGCGGCGTGCGTCGTCTACCGCCCCGGTAACCACTCGCTGTCGTGGGCGCTCGCCGGCCATCCGCCTCCGATGCTGCTTGACCGGGGAGGGCGCCTAAACGGGATCGAGCCCGGTCTCCCGCTCGGACTGGCCGAGCGGATCGACTGCGCCCGGGGTGAGCGCATGCTCGCGGTCGGCGACGGGGTGCTCCTGTTCACCGACGGTCTGACCGAGGCGCGGCGGCCCTTCTCAGAGCTGCTCGCCACCGATCAGCAGCGGGGACGTCCGCGGCCCGAGCTCTTCGGCGACGACCGGATCGCCAAGGTGCTGGTCGAGCACGACGGCGAGGGGCCACGCGAGGTTCTGCGGGCGCTGAGGAGCGCGGCCGAGCGCTTCACAGCCGGGGATGGCCTGGCCGACGATCTCTGCATGGTGGCGGTGAGGGCGAAGGGCTAGGTCCGCCCCGAGGCCAGAGGCGGGGACCGGTGGCTCCCCGTCCCGGCTTCCCCATGGCCCGCACCTGCCCGTTCTACAAGCCGCTCGACGGCTAGCAGCAGCGCCCCTCCGCGACCCGCCGCCGTCGCGCGGCGTATGATGGTCCGCAAAGGAGGAGTTCAATGGGAGCACAAGGAGCACTTGCCGCAGTCGCATCGCTCGGAGCGGTCGTGTTGCTGGCCAACATGGCGCGGACCGAGCAGTCGAAGGAGCAGCTGCTCCTGATCGGGGTGATCCTCCTCGGGGTGGTCCTCGCGCTCGCCTTTGGGTTCATGCGCAAGGGCTCGAGCGGCGAGAGCTGAGCGTCTACGTGGTCGTCGCCGGCTCGGGGCGAGCCAAGCTCGACGACGAACATCATCGAGCTCGGGCGCCTCGACGCGCTCCGCGTCGCGCCCGGAGTGACGCGAGCCTTCGAGGCCGGGTTCGACGGGTTGGAGCTGTCGCCGTCGGGGGCCGTCACGAGGGCGACGGCGAGGTGATCGAGGACTGGTGGACCGACTGAGGGACTCGACCGGCGCGCATCAGCCGCGCCGCCAGCGGTGTACCCCTTCCGCGGCGAGCCCCACGAAGCCCATCGAGGTGGCTGCAAAGGAGCCGATCACACCGGCTCGGTAGGCGGGATGGTCCTCGAGGTCGGGCCAGGCGGTTAGGACTCCGAAGGCCATGGCGTTCGTCCACGCCCCGACCCCGAGCGGCCAGGCGACCCGGCTCGGCAGGCCGGGCATCGCCGTGCCGGCGAGCACGGTCAGTCCGCCGAGGGCGATGAGGTCGAGGTGCCATTGGCGCATGCGCGGCCGCGAGCGGATCCCGAGCGCGCGGGCACGCTCAGGGTCAGCGATGGCAAGGGCGTAGGGCCAGCCGGTCAGCGCGCCGAGCGCGAGCTCGGCCAGACCAGAGAGGACCAGGCCGTCGACGGCCGGCGGCTCGGCGCGTCGGCCGCGACGGCGGGGCTTGGGAACCGAAGGCGGCAGGCAGCGAACCCAAGCAGATCGGCTCGCTGGAGGCCCGCGCCGGCCGGGCGGGTGAGCGGTCGAGCAGGTACGGTGCCGCCTGCCGCCGCCATCTGATCCGAGGGGAGAACCGAACAATGCTTCTCGAAGACGTCGCGCAGATCCTCGCCTACACCGGGGTGGGCCTGGTCATCCTCGTGGCCGGCTTCTTCGTGCTCGACCTGCTCACGCCGGGCAACCTGGGGCGCCAGGTCGTGGAGGGCAACCCGAACGCCGCGCTGTTATCGGCGGCGACCATGGTCTCGCTCGGCCTCGTCATGTGGTTCGCCATCTTCGCCAGCGACCCGGGCTGGGCCGGCCTCGGTCCGACGGCGGTATACGGCCTCGTCAGCGTGGCGGCCCAGGCCGTCGGCTTCCTGGTGCTCGACCTGGTCACCCCGGGGAAGCTGGGGCAGGAGCTGATGACCGGCGGCTCGGGCGCCGGCACCCGGCTCAACCCGGGAACGTGGGTCTCGGCCTCCGTGCAGGTGGCGATTGCGCTGGTGATCGCCTCGTCGCTGATCTGAGCGCCGCGGGCGGCGCGCCGGCTCAGGCCGAGGCGGCCAGGCGCTCGTGCTTGCGCACGCGCGCGGTCTTCTGGCGCTCCGTACCGCCGAGCACGAGCTTGCGCAGGCGCAGCGCGTCGGGCGTGACCTCGACGGCCTCGTCCTCGCGGATGAACTCGAGCGCCTGGTCGAGCGAGAGCTGGCGGTGGGGGACGAGGCGGACGAGCTCGTCGGCCGAGGCGGCGCGGACGTTGGTCTGCTTCTTCTCCTTGACCGGGTTTACGTCCATGTCCTCGACGCGGGCGTTCTCGCCGACGACCATGCCCTCGTAGACGTGCTCGCCCGGCCCCACGAAGAGCTGGCCCCGCTCCTGGAGCTTGAACAGGGCAAAGGCCGCGGTCTCGCCGCGGCGGTCGGCCACCAGCGAGCCGGTGGGCCGTATCCGGATCTCGCCGTGCCACGGCTCGTAGGCCTCGAAAACCGCGTGCAGCAGGCCCGTGCCGCGGGTCTCGGTCAGGAACTCGGTGCGAAAGCCGATCAGCCCGCGGGCGGGCACCAGGAAGTCGAGGCGGACCCAGCCGGTGCCGTGGTTGACCATGTTCTCGAGGCGCCCACGGCGCTCGGCCAGCAGGCGGGTGACCACGCCGAGGTAGTCCTCGGGCACGTCGACGGCGAGGCGCTCGACGGGCTCGAGCACCTTCCCGTCCTCGACGCGGGTGACCACGCGGGGCTTGCCCACGGTCAGCTCGAAGCCCTCGCGGCGCATGGTCTCGACCAGCACGGCGAGCTGGAGCTCGCCGCGGCCCTGGACCTCCCAGGTGTCGGCGCGCTCGGTGCTTCGTAGCCGCACGGAGACGTTGCCCACGAGCTCGGCCTCGAGGCGCGCCTCGATGACCCGGGCCTGGAGCTTCTTGCCCGACTGCCCGGCCAGCGGCGAGGTGTTCACCCCGATGGTCATGCCGAGCGCGGGCTCGTCGACGTGCAGGACGGGCAGCGGGCGGGGGTCGGCGGGGTCGGCGATGGTCTCCCCGATCGTCACCTCGGGCAGGCCGGCGAGGGCGATGACCTCTCCGGCCCCGGCCTCCTCGGCGGGCACCCGGGCCAGGCCCTCGGTCACGAACACGTCGCCGATGCGCACCGACTCGATCTCCCCATTCGTGCGACACCAGGCGGCGCGGGCGCCGCGGCGCAGCGTGCCCTGGTGCACTCGGCAGAGCGCGAGGCGGCCGAGATACGGCGAGGCGTCGAGGTTGGTGACCAGGGCCTGAAGCCCGTGGCCCTCGTCGTAGCTCGGAGCGGGGATGTGTCCGGTCAGCAACTCGAACAGCGGACGCAGGTTCTCGCCTTCGAGGCCCTCCTCGGTCGAGGCCCAGCCCGCCTTGGCGTTGGTGTAGACGATCGGGAACTCGATCTGGCTCTCGTCGGCGTCGAGGTCGAGGAAGAGCTCGTAGACGGCGTCGACGACCTCGGCGATGCGCGCGTCGGGGCGATCGACCTTGTTGACCACGAGGATCACCGGCAACCGCTGCTCGAGCGCCTTGCGCAGCACGAAGCGGGTCTGAGGGAGGGGGCCCTCGGAGGCGTCGACGAGCAGGAGCACGCCGTCGACCATGAACAGGCCGCGCTCGACCTCGCCCCCGAAGTCGGCGTGACCCGGCGTGTCGACGATGTTGATCTTGGTCTCGCCGTAGCGCACGGCGGCGTTCTTGGCCAGGATGGTGATCCCGCGCTCGCGCTCCTGATCCATCGAGTCCATCACGCGGTCGGTCACCTCCTCGTGGGCCGAGAAGATGTTGGACTGGCGCAGCATGGCGTCCACGAGCGTGGTCTTGCCGTGGTCGACGTGGGCGATGATCGCCACGTTGCGGAGGTCTTCGCGGGTGGGCATGCGCCTGAGGTTAGGGGCACCCTCGCGGTCATCATCTGGAGCGATGGACGATCCGATGCCCATCGCCCCCGGCGTGAGCGTGCCCCTGGCCGAGATCGAGCTGCGCGCGAGCCGGTCCTCCGGGCCCGGCGGCCAGCACGCCAACGTCACCGCCTCGCGAGTGGAGGCGGTCTTCGACGTGGCGGCCTCCACGGCGCTCTCCGAGGAGCACAAGGAGCGGATCGCCGAGCGGCTCGGGCCGCGCCCCCGCGCGGTGGCTCAGGACGCGCGCGGGCAGGCGCGCAACCGGGAGCTGGCCCTGGAGCGCCTGCGCGAGCGGTTGGCCGGGGCGGTGCGCGTCGCGCCGCCGCGCCGCGAGACG
>CADCVU010000204.1 GCA_902806245.1 uncultured Solirubrobacterales bacterium | reverse complement strand
CGAGCCCGAGAGTCGCCGGGCGAAGCTCGGTGCCGCCGGCATGGCAGCCCTAACCGTCTTCGACGGTGCCGTGGCCCTGACGCTCCGCCGACACGACCGCTGAGCGAGCGTCGCACGGCGCCGCGACTGCACGGCTGGGCTAACAGGACGAGGCCGCGGTCGGACGGCGGTGTCAGTCCGACTCATCGCGGGCGCGCCCGTAGCTCTCGTAGATACGGGAGGCGTTCGACGCCTTCGCCGTGCTCGTCGAGGACCCGGACGCGGCCGAGGCGAAGCTCAGGCGGCTTGCGGGCTCACAGCCGCGGCAGTGCGTGACGCGCTCTCAAACGCCGGCGGCGGTTGACTCGTCGCTGAGTTAAGAGTGAGGGCCGCACGACTCAAGTCCGCTCACAGGGGGGACGGATCTCGATGTGTAAGGAGCAACGCCGCTCCCCAGCGGCCCTCACTCCTCTCCAACTTCGTGCTCGAAGATAAGGGTGCCTTAAAGACGGTCAGACGCCTTACAAACTTCTCTCGCACCACAACCGCACGCGGGCCCGAGTGGTTCGCGGGATATGGCCCTGACCGCAGGCCAGGTCGCCTTCGGCCTCGGCGCGTGTGGGCGTAGCCGCCGTCGCTGCTCGAACACGGCACGCCGCAGACAGCGCCTGTGCTGACCCCTGCGAGCACCCTCGCGCTCCTAGCCGTCATCGTCCTCGTTGGCCGGCGAGCGGGTCAGTAGTGCCATCAGGCGGTGTCGCCCTCGACGTGAAAGGTCAGAACTAACTGAAGAAGCCGGGGGCGCGGGCCGGACCGCCGCCCGAAGCTGTGCCACAGCTCCAGCCTTCGCGCTTGTCGGCTTGAGCAGGCGGTCCTCTGGGCGGTCGAGGAGCCTGACGCGGCTGAGGCGAGGTTCCCGAAGCGGAGTCTAGGATGCTCCGCTACTAGCCTGACCCCCAGTGGGAGCGCTTCGACGGATTCGCGCACTAGCTCTGAGCTCGGGGCTGTGCCTGACCATCGCCGCGTGCGGCGCCGGGGGGGAGAAGATCCCTTCTGAAACCGCGACGCGTCTGGTCGGCAACCTGGACACCGTCGAGCAGGGTGTCCGCGAGGGAGAGTGCGAGCGGACGCGACCAACCCTGAGCCAGCTCAAGCGGCAGGTCTCGGATCTCCCTGAGGAGGTGGACCCGGACGTACGCTCGACGCTGGAGGGAGGGGTCGACAACCTCACGCGGCTGTTCAAGGACCAGTGCAAGCAGGCGCAAGAGCCCGAGCCCGAGCCGGAGCCCGAGCCCGAGCCCGAGCCGGAGCCCGAGCCCGAGCCGGAGCCGGAGCCGGACCTGGAACCCGAGCCGGACCTGGAACCCGAGCCGGAGCCGGAGCCTGAGCCGGAGAAGCCGGAGGAGCCGAAGGAACCTAAGAAGCCGGAGCAACCCAAGGAACCGAAGGAACCGAAGGAACCGAAGGTCGACACGCCCAGCGAGGAAGACGTCTGCGGGGAGAACCCTGCACCGACATGTTGAGTCTCTCGGACGCCCTCGCGTGACGGCTGGCGGAGCTGCGGGAGGCGCTTGACGCCTTCGCCGTGCTCGTCGAGGAGGCGAACCGAGCAGAGGCGGCGCTTCGAGGGATCGCAGAAGGCCACTAGGGGTTCCGACCCCGCTTATGGTCGCAGCGTGGAAAGCATCTGGCCTCTCTTGGTACGTTCCCGCGCGCGACGTGAGGCGCATGGTGCAGTTGACCGAAGAGCGATCTCCGTGTTGCAAGCGGCGCTCGATGTTGGGAGCGTGCAAGCGCGACACCGGCCATGACCCTCAGGTCAAGAGGTATGCGAGGACAGACCCGAGCGGTCCAGAGCGAATCACCGGTCCGAGACAAAAAGCACGGATAGGTCGCTCGCCGAAGGTTGAGGGATCGTGCCGCACGCGCGGCACCGTCTGGTTCCTCGTCAGCAGGCGCGAGGTATAAGGGGGCCGTGCGTGTTCTGCTTCTCGTGCTCGGAGCGGTGCTGCTGATCGTCTTAGTGTTCGCGGCCGTTCTGCTGTTGTCCCAGAGCGTGGAGTGCCGCCAAGGCGGGCGCGTGAACGACGAGTGGTCGATCAGGAACCCCTTCGGGGATAACGAGTTCCCGCGCAACTGCAGCAATCCCCACTCGGGCGCGGAGCGGGTTCTCGAACTGATCCGCGGGAACTGAGCCCTCCGGCCATTGGTCACGGTGTTAACTCGCGGCTCGACGAGGGAATAACTGCTTCGCCGACGGCGACTGGCGTTGGAGTCCCCCGTCGGCTGTGAGACGACAGGCGCGCGGCAAAGGTTCACGGATCGGCACCGCGCGCCGTCGCCTTTCTCGCTGGCGAGGCGGGAGAAAGAAGTGAGGGCCGCCTGACTCCCGCCTCGGGACGGGGGATCCTAGGTCGGAGTCGAGAGGGAGCGCGGAGGGCACTCCGTGGCGGCCCTCGGTCCCCATGCTTCCCCTTAACCGACACCAGCGCATGTTCACCTGAGCGAGCAGGCGCTCCGTTACCAGTGCTTTCAGAACGTCGACGAGCGCCCTAGTCGCCGGGCGGCTTGACCGAGTCGAGCAGCCGCTTAGTCGGCGTAGTTCGCGTTGGCCGCCGCATTAGAGGCGTGGCTCGCATGCGCGACTCCGCCGGCGCGCGTGCGTCCAGCGGTGCGACTCGCTCTTGGGTTAGCCGTAGGCTGACCCCCTTGCGGCCCGCCTTCTTTCCGTTCGCCGTCGCAGCTACGGCGATCCTCGCGGTCAACAACCTGCTCCTCGCCCTCAAGCTGTGGCCCGCTGGGCACGTCATCATCCCGAGCGTCGCCCTCTGCCTGCTCGTCGTGGCGACAGTGCTGTGGCTTCGCTCTAGCTAAGGCGTTTCGCTAGTGGTTCACCGGAGCCTCCTAGAGGGCATGACGCGACTAGCGGTGTGTCTCGAGAGCGCTCCAGCGACCCGACCGAGCGCTCCGCGGAGGCCGGGCCTCTGTAAGAGAAACGTGCAGGAACTGCGCCACTGCAAACTGGTCGACGACCGGAAACGCGGCGAGATGAGGGGACACAGGGCATCGGCGAGGGCGCGCCTATGCAAGTCCCCAAGCGCCCTGTGTCCGCTGATGCCGCTACGGGTTGTACGAGCACGTCGACGCGCCGATCATGAGCGCTCTTGCTCGGCTCGCTCGCGGCGTTCATCGACAAGGAAGGCGCCGATCGTGCCGGCGAGAGCGGCGACGACGACGACTCCGAACGCGAAGCCAGCAACCATGACGAGTCTTCCTCCGGGCGTGGCGGGGACCGGGTCACCCTGGCCGGCGAGCACCACCGAGAGAGCCCAGAGGATTGAATCGCCGAACGAGCGCACCGCGCCAGCACGAACCTCGTGCTCAAAGAGGTAGGCGAGCTGAGCCACCGCCACGGTCGCGACGACCGTCAGCGCACCGAGGTAACCGAGTCGGGATCGAATCAGCCGGCCCGCGGTGCCGACACTCCGGTACGAGGACGACAGAACGCGCGCGGCAGGGAGCGCGCGGCCCAGCCGCATCAGTCGCAGGAAGCCGAGGACCCGGAGGGTCGGCACTAGCAGGGCGAGCGCCTGCACCCAATGGCGCCGAAGAAAGCGGCCGCGCCGGGGGGCGAGCGCGAGCTTGGCCACGAACTCGAGCACGAAGACGCTCCAGATCGTCCAACCGGCCACGGAGAGCACGAACGACGCGGGCGCATTCAACGACACGGCGAACTCGAAGCCGACAAGCAGAGCGAAGAGCACTCCAAGCCACGACATGAAGGGATCGGCACGCTCGGTCACGTGCCTCACCCAGAACTCGAAGTCGTCGTCCGAGCGTTCGTGCCTAACCCGCATACCTCTAGCCGGCGATCTCAATCCGTCGAGACGAGAAAGCCCGCCGGCAGTGGCGAAGGCAACCCAAGGGCCTCCGTCGCGGTAAGTCTCGAGCATGGCCGTGTCCGCGAGCGACGCAAGCGCCTCGCCCTGGGCAAGTCTATTGACCAGCGAGTGTGAACGGATGAATGCACGAGGGGATGGACCATCGGCCGACGGTAGCGAGCGTGAAGTGCCGCCGTGCCCAGCCAAATCGCCAGCCTCGATCCTGTCAGCCATCGTCGCGCGCAGGTCGACGGCGCCGCTCAGCGGCTCTCGGAGGTCGAAAACGAAGATCGCCGCCAACCGCGCGAGACCACTCGAGCCACCGCGCAATACGCGCGGGAGAGCGTGTCGAGGTCCCGCGGCGCGCTCAGAGCGCACCCTTTTTAGCCGCGAAAGAGACCAGAGCGAGAAGGACGAGACGCAAATCACTCGCTGATGCACCAAAGCTGAGTGATCGTCTCGAAAAGCAGCGTCATGATCTGGCGTGAGGCCTGTACGTCCGCCTGATGCTCGGTCTAGCCAGCATGGGGATCGTCCGCACGGTCGCCGGAGACACGGTCGAGGTGGCCGCTCGGTTGGTGGCTGGAGCTCACCTCGTGCACGTCGGGCGCCCGATTCTCAGGGGATGGCCATCTCCTGCGAACGACGGGAATGAGCCCGGCGTCGACCGGGAAGCACGGCCCCGTGACGCTCGACACTGCCTTGATCGTCGTGGGTGGCTCGATGCTCGTCCTCGGGCTGCTCTCGCGGGTCCTCAAACGCCTGTTTCTGTCCTCCGTACTCATCGCCTTGTTGCTTGGAGTGGTCCTCGGGCCGGAGGTCCTCGGCGTGCTCAACCCGGCGAGAGAGGGAGACGAGCGCCGGATCCTCGAGGAGATCGCTCGCGTAACGCTCGCACTCGCGCTCATGGGCGCCGGCCTTCAGATCACGCGGGCCGACCTGCGCACCAACGCCCGACGCTTTGTCGGGCTCCTGACCGTCGGGATGGTCGGAATGTGGGTGCTCACCGGCCTTGGCGCCTGGCTCCTGCTCGGCCTTCCGTTCTGGGCCGCGTTCCTGCTCGGGGCGATTCTCACGCCGACCGATCCGGTCGTCGCCTCCGCCCTGGTGACCGGAGGGCTCGCCGATAAGAACCTGCCGCGGTGGCTGCGCCGCTCCCTGCAGCTTGAGTCTGGCGCCAACGACGGGTTGGCGCTCCCCTTCGTCCTGGTCGCCGCCTTCATGTTGACCGAGCCGGTCGGCGCTGCGCTCGGGCATTGGGCGACCGAGACGCTAAAGGGAGTCGGGCTCGCCGTCGCGCTCGGGGCACCGATTGGCTACGCGAGCGGGAAGCTGACCGAGCTCAGCCTGCGGCGATCGGAAATCGAGGAGACGAACCTGATCGGTCTCGGGATTTCGCTCGCTCTCCTGACGGTCGGCCTCATCCATTTGCTCGGTGGCAGCGGCATTCTGGCCGTCTTCGTCGCGGCGATTTTCTTCTCCGCGGTGCTTGAGGAGGAGGTGCGCGAGCAGCTCGAGCAGGTACAGGACTCGGTCAGCAAGTACCTGATCCTGCCGGTGTTCATCTTCCTCGGAGCGATCCTGCCCTGGTCGCAGTGGGCGGCACTCGGAGTGTCGGGTCTCGCGTTCGCCGCGTGGGTGTTGCTCGTGCGGCGCCCGCCGGTGGTGCCACTCGCGCTCGCGGGCTCGGACACAGGGAGGCGCGGTACTGCCTTCCTAGGCTGGTTCGGCCCGATAGGAGTCGCGGCCGTCTTCTACGTGACCTACATCGAGCGCTTCAACGTGCCCGAGTCGGAGCGGATCTTTGCCGCCGCGACGCTTGCCATCTGTGCGTCGGTGCTCGTGCACTCGGTGACGGCGACGCCGGGCGTCAGATGGTTCGCCGGGCGCTCGCCACTCGGGACGCTTCGTCATCCGCTGCGAGCTGAGGTTGAGGAGAGCGCTTAGGTCGTTAGCGGTGTACAGCGGTTCGCTTTTCAAGTCGTACGTCTCTGGCTTTACGCGGAGCTCGCCAGTCGCTCTCAGAGCGATACGGAAGTCGTTTGCCGACCCCCAGCGGCCGTCACTTGTCTCGCCTTCGACTTGGAATTTGAGGTAGCGCTAAGAGACGTCAGACTCCTGACAAGCGCGATGGCTCGCCACAACAAGTCGAGCGCCCAAGGGTTTTCGCGAACATGCGACCTGGCCGCCTGGCTTTCGCCCTCGGAGCGCTCGTCGGCGCAACCGCAGTCCTCCTCGAGGAGAGCACGCCTTTGACCGTCGCTGTGCTTGCCCCGGTGGGCCTCTTCGCGCTCCTCGTCATCGGCGTCGCCGTTAACCGGCGAACCCCGCTTCCATGAGTAGGGCTCAAGGGCCGCTCACCCGCGAGCTCTTGCAGGTGGCCCCATCCGGTCGGGGTTCACGCCGCCTCGTGGGGCTCGACGCAGAGGTAGTCGCAGCTCAGACACGGCGGAGCGCCGGTCGAGGCAGCACTCACCCCTCGCGCGTTCGATACAACGTTCCACTGACCGACAGGACTACAGTCCGGCGCTTGTCGCGAGCGTCCATGTTGTCTCTGCTCCTCACGCTTGCCGTGGCGGCAATCGGCTGTGGCTCCGAGGCGGAGGTGAAGGCCGCCGTGGAGAGGGTCGCTGGGGCTTAGCCGATCGCGACGGAGCCAGAGCATGCAAGTCGCTCACGAACAAGGCGCAGTTCGAGGTGGCTGCTCTCAAGCCCGTTCCTCTCGGCTGCTCAAAGGTGGTCGAGTCGCTGCCGGGCGACACCTTCTCGGACTGTCGAGGCGTTGGGGTCGGCAAGATCCAGTTCCCGACGGACGGGGAGGCAAGGGGGCAAGTCAGCCGGCCGCAAGGCGAGGTAGTCGTTTCGTTGACGAAATAAACAAGGCTCGAAATGGAAGGTCAGGACCCTGCCCTGCGGTCCTAAGACGCAGGAGTGAAATTCTCGACCCTCTCACGGCGCCATGCCGTGGCGTCGGGGCGCTCAGGCCGCCTCATCCTCGGCGCGCCCCCGGTCCTGAGGCCGCCGCGGACGACCTCGGCGTCGAGCTGGGCTTGCTCGCCGGCCATAGGGGTGCAATCAACCCTCCTCCGGCTCGCGCAAGAGCTTTCGACCTCTACTGAGCAGGCGGCGAAGGCCCTGCGAGGCGAGGGGGCCGCGAGCCTCGTGGAACCCGAGACCTTGAGATGCCGACGCGCCGTGCTTCTCGAACGCAACCGTCGGCGAGCAGTCGTAAGCCTCTCGGAAGCGAGAGCCTGGTTAGTCGCCACCGCGCGTTGGGGAGAGTGTTCGCGATGACCAAGAAAGGGGCGAGATGATGGCCGGTCGCCTCGGAACCGCTATAGCGGCGCTTGTGATCGTCGCCTCGCTCGCGGGCTGTGCAAATCGAGAAGAGACCGCGGCGCCCCAGATCCCGACTCTGAGCGTCCGACTTACGGACTTCGACATCTCGCCGTCGAGTCCGACGGTCGACAAGCCCGGCGAGGTCTTCCTCCGTATCAGCAATGACGGGCGCTCTCCGCATGTTCTCGCGGTCGACGGACCGGAGGGCGAGGCGAAGACCGACACGATCAAGCCAGGTTCGGGAGCCACGCTGCGAGTTGCGCTCAGCGAACCAGGCAGGTACAAGTGGTACTGCCCCCTGGAGAATCACGCCGAGCGCGGGATGCGAGGGCACATCACCGTTAAAGATGGCTGAACCGCCGCCGCGCCCGCGACCATGAGGGAGAAAGCATGCTCCGTACCGCGGCGAAGGTAATCTCGGTCATCTCCCTGGTCGTCTTCGGGCTCATGGTTGTCTGCATCGCGCTGGTGGTCGCCGCCCCGAGCCTCGACCCCTTCCCGGTCGGCTTCGCCTTCGACGCTGGACGGTTCTTGGCGGGACCGTTCGACGGGCTCTTCCCCAGTCGAAGCGTGAACCGCTACGTGGTGACCAACTGGGGCCTGGCGGCGATGGTGTGGCTCCTCATCGGGCAGGCCGTTGCTCTGCTGCTGCGCCGAGTCGACGGGGTGACGACTGCCTCAGCGAGGTAGATGAGCATGAGGTGTCACGACAAGCGTCTGCTCTCTTGACCGAAAGGACGACCGGAATGAGATGGCAACTACGAACCATTACCGTGCTCGCCCTGGCACTCGCCGGGTGCGGGGGCGACGACGGAACGAAGGTGCCAGATGTCAGGGGAATCAGAGCGCTTGATGCCCAGCGCGTAATCGCGAAGGTCGGCTTATCCGCGACGCTGGACCCCAAACCGCCCTCTCCGACCAAGTGCGAGGTGACTGACCAGAGCGCACAGGGACGGGTTCCTCAAGGCACCGAGATCGTCCTGAAGGTATCGTGCCCGTATCGACGGGGGGAGGACTGAAGACCGGGTAACGAGCGATGGGCAACCCAGTCGACCGCGCGTCCGGTCCTATCGGGAGCTCCCAGTTAGACCACGCGTCGTCCGCCGTTGCACCGCCTCGGGTCAGCCGTCCTACGGCAGAGAGATAGGGCAAGTCGCAGATCCTCGAGGCGGGATGAGTCGAAGGCGATCGAGCGCGGGGGCTGCTCAGGGCAGGCGGCGACCTCCCGGGAATTCCACTTCCTCCACCCGTAGGTCTAAGGTGGGCTAGTGGCTCCCGGCAGAGTTCGCCTGGCGGAGGCGGATCCCGACCTCGTCGAAGGCCTCGACGAGGTTGCCGCCAGCGAGGCGAGGCGGTCGCTCATCGCACCCCTTCGGATCGTAGAACGAGGTTCCTGGAGTCCAGGCGCCGAGCAATTCGGCAGCCAAAAGTTCATCGGCCTCTTGATACTCCGCGGACTGATTACTCGCCGTGTCGCTCTCGCAGACCGCTCGTGTACCGAGTTGCTTGGTGAGGGCGACCTCCTCAGGCCTGACCTAGATGACGGAGAGCACGCCGTGGCGCCGTTCGAGGCGTGGTTCGAGGTCCTCGAGAGGGTGGAAGTAGCAGTTCTCGATGGGGAGACCGCTGACCAGATCTGTCGCTGGCCGGAAGTTATGGCGGTGATCGTCGAGCGAGCCATGATGCGGGCTCGCTACCTCGCCGGCCATCTAACCCTGACGCAATTCACGCGGGTGGACGAGCGACTTTTGATCCTTTTTTGGCACCTTGCCGAGCGCTGGGGTCGCGTGGGCCTCCATGGGGTGCGACTCGACCTACCGGTGACGCATGAGGTGCTCGCTGGCGTAGTCGCGGCTCGACGACCTTCGGTGACCACGGCGGTTGGCCATCTCGAGGACCGTGGATTGATAAGCGTCCCGCGGCGAGGGGTGTGGCTACTTCACGGCAAACCGCATGACCTGCGGGCCAACGCCGCTGCTGAGGGGGCGTAGGCGCGCCTCCACGCGGGGATGGAGGGCGGTGGTCCTCCTCAGAGCTCCTCGGGTCGGTCTACAACGTCTTCTCGTGGAATGTATGGCAGGAGGTCTCACCAGAACGGCCAGTCCCCGCCAATGCGGCTCCCGCTCCGTCCACGAGCAGATCGATGATCGTGTCAGTCTTGCCGAGGATCAAGTTGGGCTGCCTGATGTGGTCGTAGGCCCACTCGACTGTCTCCCAGACCGCTCCGAGCCCGAGGCCGAAGCCAAGCAGGACCGCGAATAGGAGCGCGCGATGCTTCTCGCCTCCGGTCAGCACCTTCCCGTAGGCAAAGAGCCCTATGAGCAATGTCGCCGAGAAGAAGTTGAAGGCGTGCACGACCTCATCGAACCACCCGAGGCTGTCGTACAGGTCGAAGACGACGCCGGTGACGCTCGCGGCGAGGCCGACCGGGACGAGCGTCCAAGTGATCAACCGGCGCCGCCCGTAAAGAGCGGGAGTCGACCTGATCTTCGACTCGATCCGAGGTTCCTCAGTGCCGCGAACGAGTCGCGGCTCGTCCGTGCTCCATCAACGGTTCGGCGAGAATCGGGAACGGCCCTGGAGTGTCGTCGCTCGCCGGCATCCCCACCTGGACGGCCGATCACCACTCCCTCCGGGTGACACGCCCCCAACGGCGCCGCCGCTCCACTCGGGTCTCCGCGCTGACAGCCAGCCACAATCGAGGGAGCGCGCCTCCAGCGCGAGCCGGTCCTTGAGGACCGAGGCGTATGGGGCTAAGCCGCGACACGCTGAGAGCCGGCCGCTTCCTATAGGGAGTCTCAGCGTCGGCAGGTCTGCGAACTCAGGGAGGTCGTCCGTCGCCACGCAATCGCCGACTGCGGCGGTGGCTCAGATCAAGGCGATTGGGCCCGAGGAGAGGCTTCGACGCCCGTCGCGCAGCTTCCGCTAACGGCACCTCGGGGGTGTGGTCGAAGTGGTGTGGAGGCAACAACGGGACAGACGGCAACAAAAATGTCGCGCTGCTGGCGCAGACGCGTTCTCACCCGGGTCCAGCGGCACTCGGGCAGAAACGCCCCCATGAGCGCGTGTGTTTCGTTCAACGCCAACGGGTACGGACCCCTCCGCATGCGTCGCGTCGTCACTCGCACCACCCTGGTCGCTCTACTCGCCGTGGTCGGCTGTGGCGGGGAACCGAAGGCCCGTCCCACCCTTACCGTTCCACAGGTCCTCGCGCGACCGGCACAGCTGGAGGGGACCTTCGTGCGAGGACGAGCCTTCCCCGTGGGGCGGACGCAGTTCGTGCTCGCCGGCGGCGAGCGCTCGATTTTCGTTTTCGCGGACCCCGTGGTCGTGCGCGGCATCCGTCGCCCCGGGCAGGAAGTTGTGGTTAGCGGTTCGGTGGAGCGCCTCGAGGGTGACCAGGCCACCGAGCTCGCCGACGAGGTGGCAATGCTGAGCCCGGCCCGAGGCCCCGCCGCAACAGCTCGCCGACCACCTGAGGTCGTACGCGCGCGACGTACACAGGGAGCGCCCTACATCGCGCTCGAGCGGATCGCGGCGGCTAAGCGCTGAGCGCGACACACGGCTACCTCTGAAGGCCGTGTCGGGAACACCCGGAGCCGGCCAAGGAGCCGAAGGCGGGCAGGCAGTGCGCGACGATGGCCGGCTCACGCGAGCGCAGCGGCGATCGCTCGCCCTACTGGGGCTACCGACCTTCGGACTGGCGCTCGCCGCGACTACCGTCACGACGTACCTGCCGGTCCTGCTCTCCGAGCTGGCGGGCCCGACAGTGATCGGCGCACTGATAGGGATGGAGGGTCTGCTCGCGATCTCGCTGCCGATCCTCATCGGGTCGTGGTCGGACCGAGTGGACACGCGTCTCGGGCGACGGATGCCGTTCGTGCTGGCGGCCACACCGATCGCGGTCGTCGCCCTGATCCTCATGCCGGTGTTCGGATCTTTGCTGGCCATCGGGGTCCTACTGCTCTGCTTCTACATCGGCTATTTCAGCTATTACGCTCCGTACCGCGCCCTGTATCCGGACCTCGTCAGCGACGAGTTGCGCGGTCGCTCGCAGAGCTTTCAGGCGACGTGGCGAGAGGCGGGCCTCGGCCTGTCGCTGGTGGGTGGTGGCATCTTGCTCGGCCTCTGGCAGCCGCTGCCCTTCCTGATCGCGGCGGTCGTGCTCTCCGCTGTGACGCTCGTGTTGTTCCTCTCCGTCGAGGAGCCCTCGGTGGACGACGAGGAGGACGCTCAGCGCGAGCAGGGCTTGCGACAGACGTTCGAGCGGCTGCGGGAGCTGGTACGCGGGCGGCCGGTACTGCGTTGGTTGATCATCGCCAACGCCCTATGGGAGTCGACGATCGCCGCGCTGAAGACCTTTGCCGTCCTCTACATCACCGTCGGTCTGGGGCGATCGCCGGCGGTCGCCTCCGCGGTCCTCGCCTTCGTCGCGGTGGCGGTGCTGGCGGCCGCGGTGACGGGCGGCAAACTCGCCGATCGCTTCGGGCATCTGCGGGTGGTGCGTACCACGCTGTGGTTCTACGGGCTCGGGTCGCTGCTGTTCCTCTTCACGAGCTCGTTGTGGCTGCTCCCCGCCGTTTTCGTCGTCGCCTTTGCCGCCGGCATCCTGCTGGCGTTGCCGTACTCGCTCATGATGGGCCTCATGCCCGCGCAGAACCACGGCGCCGCCGCCGGACTGTACGAGTTCAGCCGCGGCGCCGGCGTCGTCCTGGGTCCGGTGCTCGCCGGCGTGGCCATTGAGCTCAGCCAGCCCGTGCTCGAAGCCACTCAGGGCTACTCGGCCGTGTTTGGGTGGTCTCGGCGGCCATCCTCCTCAGCATCCCGTTCGTTCGCCGGATTGACGCCGAGGCGGTCGAGGAAGTTCCGGGTTAGTTCGAGGGCGCGGTCGAAGCCTCGGAGCCCTGCCCTGCCGGCACCGGTACAGCGGGACCTACCCGCTGCGTCGAGGCGCCGTCCCCTCTCGGCCGGGAGTCTGGGGAACGCAGATAGGTGATGACGGTGACCACGACCGCCGTGAGCGGGACCGCCAACACCGCCCCGAGCAGCCCGGCCAAGAGCCCGCCGGCGGTCACGGCCAGCAGGGTGGCCAGCGGGTGCAGGCGCACCTGGCGCCCGACGATCAGCGGGTAGAGCAGGTTGCCCTCGATCTGCTGGATGAGGACGATCGCGCCGATGACCAGCAGCGCGTCGGCGAACCCTCCGGACACGAGGGCCACGAGCGCGGCAAGCAGCCCGGCGACGATGGCGCCCACGTAGGGGACAAAGGCGGCGCTGAAGGTGATCACCGCCAGGGGCAGCACGAGGGGCACCCCGATCAGCAGCAGCGCGGCCGCAATGAGTACCGAGTCCACGAGGGCGACAAACGCGAGGCCGCGGATGTAGTGCTGAAGCACCCGCCAGCAGCGGTGGCCGATCTCGCGGACGTCGTCCTGGCGCCGGTCGGGGAACAGCTGGCAGAAGCCTCGGTACAAGCCACGCCCGTCCTTGAGGAAGAAGAACACCGTGAACAGAGCGAGGAATGCGCCGATCAGCAGGTCGACGACGATCCGGGCGATCCCGAAGAAGCCTCCGGTGAGCCCTCGAAGCTGCGCCTGGAGCGTGTTCAATGCGTCGCCGAGGGTCGAGCGCAAGGCCGCCTGCGAGACGGGCAGCACGCCGCCGAGATAGCGCTCGACGCGCTCGAGGCCCTGCTGCACGTTGAAGTCGAGACTGCCGAACTGCTCGATCACCGAAGGCAGGATCAACCCCCGACTCCCGCGCTCAGCGCCAGCGCGCCGAGCAGGGTGAGCACGGTCGCCGCCCACGACGGCAGGCCTCGGCGGCCCAGCCAGCCGGCCGGCGAGTCGAGTACCGCCGTGACGAACAGCGCCCCGAGGACGGGAAGCACGACGAGGCCAAGCCGGGTCACCGCGAAGATCACTACCGCGAGCGCTGCGGCGACTAGCAGCAGTTGCCAGGAGTACGCGGCGGCCTTGCGCAGCGCCCTCGGGGTCAGGTCGCCGGTGCCCGTCTCAGGGGGCGGGCCAGTGCGATCCCTCATCAGCTCAGGCTAGACAGCGGTTCACGAACTTCTCCGCCTTGCCTCAGTTCGACGAGCCGGCTACGAAACCGAAGACCCGGCCGAGCTCGGCGCGGGCTGCCCTCTGTCGCCGGCACCGACCGCATCGCGACCAGCACCAGCAGCGCAAAGATGAGGGTGGCGAGGAAGCCGGCGAGCGTCGCCTGGTACAGCCGCTTGCCGCGAAAGACGCGTAGGACGCGCGGTGAGTAGAGCTGCGCAGCCACGACGACCAGGGTCAGGGAGAACGTGGCCCTCCGACAGGGGCCGCGATCTGGCCGACCGCGCTCGCGATGTCCCGCGCTCTCGCTCCACGTCCGGCGGTCTCAGGGGAACGTCGACCGAATATCAGCTTCGAGCTGTGGAAGCCCGACGCCCGCGACTACGGCGAGCACGCTCGCCAGCGCCGGCAAGGATTAGAAGCCGGTCCTGAAGAAGTCGAGTACCTGCGCTCGCCACCTAGTCAGGCTCGGCACCGTGTGAGGCTTGTCCCCAGTAGGGATACGGCCAACCGCGCGCGTTCGTCTCGGCCACGCCCTTGGCTCATAAACGCGCGGGTCTTCACTGCTTCGGGCACGAGATTCTGACCACGATCTCGCTCCCTGGAGGGCCGGTCCCCGCTCGCTCCGTTCATCGACCCTGCACTTGACGGGAAGGGCGGGCTCGGGTGTGACCGAGAGGCCGGCGTCCTGGACCGTGCGTCTTGCATCGAGTGCGGCACACGCGGCGTGATCACCGTCGGCGAGTGAGCAGCGGTCGAGCCTCGTCGATCAGCCGCGAGCGGTGGGATCTCCCTCAGCAGTCGAACTGCCTCGTCTGCCACCGGCTCGTCGACCAAGAGGTCAGTGGTCGGCCTCCATCCGTCCGGCCGAGGAGAAGTCGCGCCGGCCTCGCGAAGCGGCGTGGAACGCGAAGCCCGATACGGCGCCTAGGACGACCCCGAGCAGGACGCCGTAACCGAGAAGGACGAGGCCCCCGCTCGCGGTCGCGAAGAGACCGAGAAAGAGGCCAGTCAGGCCGCCGACGACCACGCCGTGGCCTGCTCCTTCGGCGGCTGCTCGGATGGAGGTCCGGCGACCGGTCACCTGCTCGACGAAGCGCAGTCCCTGCGCTGCGATCGCCGTCTGCTCGACGGGGAAGCCCTTATCGGAGAGGTAGTCGACCGCACGTTCGGCTTCGCCATAGTGGCCGAACGAGGCGACGGCGCGTCGGTTCGGAGTCACTCACGCACCGCTCTGCCGAGACTTGGTCTTAGCCGGGAGTCGCATCGCCGGATCTCGCGCGTCCGCCGAGCTTGGCTCGGCCGTCGCCGATGGGCAGGCGCCTCCTTCAAGGGTCGGGGCGTTGAGCCCCCGGCGAGCGACGCGACTAAGGAGAAGCGAGAGGGCGAGCGGAGCAAGTCGGCGCATGAGCATGGCTGTCTGGGCGGGCGCTGAGTGGGCGCGAAATCGCGGCGCGCGAGACGATAACTCTCTCCGTCCGGATCGAGCCGGTCCGTGCGCGCCCAGCTGGCGAGCCCCTCGTTCGAACGGAGAGGCCGCGTCTTCCTCGGGCCCGCCCGCGGGTTGTCTAGCGATCGTTTGGTCGATGCGGTCGAGCAGGTGCCCGGCGCCCGGCGGCGATCGCAAGGGGGTGAGACCCCCGGGCTCGCAGTCGCCCGAGACCGGCGGCGGCGCGCGTTGAGCTTGACCTCTAGCGCGTGCCTAGGTCGCTGCCCGGCTGGACCCCTTCCGTCGCGTGGGCTCGACCGAGAACGCCCGCTCGTTCATCTGAGCTCTCCGGTGCGATGTCAGATGTCAGACAGTCTGCTCCCTGACTTTTACCGCAGCCTGAGAGACAAGGGGAATGCTCGAGACAAGGTGCCGGGGAGAGCCATCCGACCGCCATCGGCCGAGCGCAGGGCCCATTTCTGCGCGGCTTTAGGGCGTTATGCCGTGTAACGACCGGGTGGACTCACCCTCCAAGTGCCACGCGGGACGCAAGGAAAAGGAGCCTCATGACCTCAAGTCAAGTGCAACAGAAGTCCTCCGAAACCGCTGTCGATGGTCACGGCTTGCGCTGCCCCTCGTCCTGGCTCTGTTAATCGGCGCGGTTATTGGGTTCATCATCGGGGCTCTCGTCCTCAAGGGAGAGGAGGAGCAGAATGCCGTCGCGCAGAGTCCAATCTTCGACACCAACCTTTAACGGATCGTCACTAAGCCCGACGAGTTCGTCGGCAAGGACATCGGCATAGGAGGCGAAGTTCGGGAGATCCTCTCTCCCCGTGCCTTTACGGTAGGCGAGCCTGGATTCTTCGGGCCCGCGCTGCTTGTGGTGACTAAGGAGCCCCTTGCAGCCCCGACCGCAAGAGGAGGCTCCCGCCCGGTGCTCGAGGGCGATGCCGTCACTGCTGCAGGGGACGTCCGCAGGTTCGATATTTCAGCCTTCGAGGTTGCAGCCGGTGCCGATCTCCGGCGTGAGTTCGACAGCTTCATCGGCGACGACCTTGCGGCCCGCGAGGGCGACCCTGCGGTCCTCGCCGACTCCGTCGCCTTCGCCTCGAGCACCACACCCATCGCCGAGGCGCGCACGAGCGAGGAAGTCGTCGAGCGACCAAAGGACTTCTACGGGAAGATCGTCTCCGTCGACGGAGAGGTCACTGACGTGCTCCGCTCGGGAGCTCTTATCCTTGACGGTCGGCTCGTCGCCCTTACGGGGGACTTCGGTCAGCGGCGTCCGCGCGAAGGCGAACAGGTCCGTGTACTCGGTCCCGTGCGGCCCCTCGATCCGGATCAGCTGCGCGGGGGCGGTCAAGACCTGCCTGACGACGACATCTTGGGCGATCTCGCCAAGCGCCCTGCCGTGGTCGCCCAGTCGATAGAGATCGAGAAGTGATTATTCGGCAGCGGCCAGGGCGCGGATTCGTTCGTCTCTCTTAGCGACCGCGGCACTGAGATTCGAGAGCCTCGGTGATGGCAGCCGTGGTCGGGCATGCGAAGCCGGCGTCGGACGTGCATGGGCAGGGCACGGATCAACAGACGCCGGCGGACAATGGCGCCTCGGCGGTGTCGATGTTCGGACGGGGCTCCCCACCGGGGACACCGCGTTAGGGAAACCCTCCGTCGGCAGCGCCGCCCGCCCGGGGCCTTCGTGGCTTCGGAAAAGGCGTGAATTATGGGCGCTTCCCTTATGCCCTCCTGACTCCGCTAGATACCCGAGGGCGAGCACGGCGCCCTGTCCGGCCTCTACAGCATGAGTCGGGGGTGCCGTCTGCTGCTTCCACAACGACACCGGCAGCGGGCTGTGAACACACGCCCGCGACAACCTCTTGACCGGCGCGGGTCTGTGATCCGTCCCGGCGAGTCGCCGGCGTGCCCGCTCGTGCGCGCGCTAACCGGCGAGGGACCTCGACCAAGCGCTCGAGATCAAGTTCAAAGCGTGCCCGATCGAGGCGCCAGAGACGGGGCTCTGCGCGTGTGAGGCCAGAGCTCAAGGACGCTCAGGCTCGGGCCGGGGAGGAGATCGACCGGCTGAGCGATCAGATGTGCCCGAAGCAGAGTCGCCGTCTCGAGGACGAAAGGAGCCAGCCCATGACCGAAACCGCCCTTCCCGGCTTCAGCAGTACGTCCCCGAGCACCTCCGCGTCGGTCCGCCCGATGTGGTCGGGGCCCTCGCAGTCTTCCCGCTCTTCGGCCCCGAGCCGCAGCTCGACTATCTCGCCTTCGCGGACGGGGTCGATCGTGGCGTTCGCGTCCACGAGCTATCAGGCGGGGCGTCGGTCAACGACTTGAGCGTCGTCAATCCGCTCGACCTCGGCGTTCTGCTCTACGACGGCGAGGAGGTGCTCGGCGCGCAGCAGAACCGGACCTTCGACGTCTCGGTCCTCGTCCCGGCGGGGGCGAAGCTCGACGTGCCGGTCAGCTGCGTCGAGCACGGCCGCTGGGACGGTTCTCGCCACGGCGAGGCGTTCGCCTCGGCACCGCAGGCCGCATACCCCGAGCTGCGCCGCATGAAGGCGGCCCGCGTTCGCGAGCAGGCGTCTGCGGGACTTGAGGCGCGCGCCGCGCAGAGCGAGGTCTGGGAGGAGGTTGCGGCCAAGCATCAGCGGATCGGCACCCGCTCGACCACCGGCGCCATGCACGACGCCTTCGAGCAGCGCCGAGACCGGCTCGGCGAGCTGAGGACCGGGATCGCGTCGCACGCCGGTCAAGTGGGGATGCTGGCCGCGGTCGGCGGTCGGTTCAGCGTGCTCGATCACGTGAGTCGCCCGGAGGTCTTCACGATCCTTCAGGAGCCGCTGGTCCAGGGTTATGCCCTCGACGCGCTTGAGGCGACGCCCTCCGGGGCGCCGTCGATCGAGGATGCGAGCAGCTTCGTCGCCCAGATCTTCGAACAGCGCCTCTTCGAAAGCGACGGTGTCGGCCTCGGGCGCGCTGGGCGCTTCGAGGGCGATGGCGTGGCAGGGGCCGCGCTCCTGTGCGGCAACGAGCTCGTTCAACTCACGGCTTTCCGGGATGAAAGCGGCGAGGCGGGAGATTCGTCAGCCGCGGCTCGCCGTGCGCGCATCCGTCGCCATCTCGCCGGAGAGCGGCCTAGGCAAAGAGAGCCGAACTCCGCAGGGATAGCGGGCCCTCTGACCGCAACCAAGCGGCCAAGCGCCGCGTGATACCCCGCACGAGGAGGTGGCCTAGGATGTCCTCAGAGAAAGTCCGCGCCCTCGCGCTCACTCTGCTCACCGGAGGTGCCGGCGACCCACGACGAGGCGAGCTGCAGCAGAGGATCCTCGGACGTCGCACTCGCGAGGGAGCCGGAGTCGGGATTGCCGGCGCGGAGGTCTGCCAGGCCTGCGGGACGATCGAGTCCTTTCAAGGACTTGCCGCCGCAATGCTCAAGCACCGCAATGGCGACTATCTCTGCAGTGGCTGCCTAGCCGAGCTCTCTGCGAAGACCACCCCGGGCCACTCGTCGACAGAGCTCAGCCGGATTGAGGAGGCGATGGCGAAGCAGCGACACCGCTTCTGCGAGGTCTGTCGGACCCAAGTCCTCCCGGACGGTGCGCAGCGAGTGGGGCATCACGCTCGCGTGTGCGCCGAGTGCCACCGCGCGCTCGCAGGCCTCGGCCCCGAGATAGAGGCGTTGCTGCGCGACTTGAGCAAGCTCCGCTACCTCGAGCTGCGGCATTCCACACTCTCGGAGCTCTCCGAGTACGATCGGTTCAACGACTGGCAGCGGGCAGAGCTCGACAGGCTCTGAGGGGTTGGCGAGTGATGAGCCGACCCGTGTGCGGCCTAAGTCGGAGCTGGCTGAGTCAGCCGCGTGCGGAACTGAAGCGACCGAGCATTGCCCGAATGTGCGCCCGATAGTGACCGTCGAGCGGCAAGTCAGCGACCCCCCCGAACAACCCGTCGAGATCGACCAAGCCAGCCACGATTGCTTCTCGGGCGAAGTCCCAGTCTCGATCACGGCCGGCGGCGCACTTCGCGAGGACGAGGTCATGGGGCTCGAGGCAGAGTGCCACCGGCTCGCCTCGGGATCCCGGGCGCGCCGCCATGGGTACGCGGACGAGCCGTCTTTCCCAGCCGGCGGGCGCCTTGGCGGTCTCTGGACCCACGCCGTGGGCGTAGTAGCCGAACTGGCGGTGAAAGGGCGAGCCGTCGCCGAGTGCGCCGTCGATCAGGCCCGCCTTCTCCGGGCTCGCCCGCGGATAGAGGTCGGCCTCCATCGAGCGAAGCAGCGGCTCTGGCGCGTCGGGATGCGCCCCGAGGATCGCTTGGCTCCCGATCACGACGAACTCCGTCTCGCCCACGACGTTCGCCGCTGCGCCGATCACATGCTCGAACTCATGTCGGCGCATCAGCGGACGGCTGCGAGGATCTTGCGCCGCTCGGGCTCGCTCAGCATCCCGGCGAAAGGGGAGTTCTGTCGTAGGTCGCGCGCAGAGGCGCTCTCCTCGCTGAGGATCCGTCGGACCTCGGCCAGAGGCTTGTCGAGTACGTCCTCCCACTGCTCGGCATAGCGGGGATCGACTTTCCCCTGATCGCGCCACTGCCACAGGAGATGCAGAGCGTCGTCGATCATCGGGCGATCCAGGCGTTGGGCGAGCGCCCGGTGGTAGGCGAGGCTTCGCCGCTCCGCCCTGCCATGGCCGTTGGCGTGAGCTGAGTCAGCGGGGAGGAGGTCCTCGACGCGGAGCCGGCGAGCGCGGTCCCGTCCCTCTGCGAACGCGCGCTCGAGCACGTGGCCGCCACCGGATCCTGATCGGCCCTCTCGCCGCACGGCCTCGTAGAGATCTAGGAGTGCGGCGATCGGAATCTGTTCCCGTCCGCTGGCAGTGAGGACGACGGCCAGGTCGCCGGACTTGATCCAGCGGGCGAGGCCCGTGTGGCTAACCCCGAGGATCCGCGCCGCCAGCCGACGCGAGACCGTGTCGCCCAATTCATGCTCGAGGCGCGCGCGTACGGTGACGATGTCTCGGTTGCGCGGAGTCTCGCGCTCAGCCTGTCGCAGGCGAGCAATGCTGTCGAAGAGCTCCTCGTGGCGGGTGTTGAACGCCATCGGTTCCGAGCCTAGCGGCAAAGTTTCCTACACATGCGATAGCTGGCAACTTGTGCGTGTCGAAGCAGGCATGGGAGGGACGCGACCCTGCGGCTGGCTCCTGCGTCCTCCCGTCGCCTGGCTGGCTATCGGCCGAGGAAGCGTCGGAGTCTTTCATCAGCACGATGAGGTGCAACGGGTCCGTAGGCGAGTCCTCGAAGCCGTAACGGCTGTACCGGCTCTACCCGCTCTTTGACGAATCTCGAAGCGCTTTGAGTGACCCGCGCCGCGCTAAGGAGCCGCCTCCCGGCAGGATCCGTCGAACCGAGGGTCGCTTCACTCGGCCGTCGGGAGTCACCGTGGTCGGAGCGCGGAGTCGCCAGAATGTGGCGATGCGGGTCATCGTCATAGGCCTCGGCGAAGTCGGCCAGAACATCGGGCGAACGCTGAGTGCCGATCGTCATGACGTGACGATCGTCGACCGTGACGGGTCTCGGGTCGAGTCCATGCAAGGGGATATCGACGTGATGCTGGTCGCAGGGAACGGAGCGTCGCCGAAGTTTCTGCAGGAGATCGGCGCGAGTGGTGCTGACCTGCTCTGCGCCGTGACTGATAGCGATGAGGCAAATGTGATCGCGGCGCTCGCCGCCCACCAGCTGGGGACCGCACGTACAGTGGCCCGGGTCAGGGACCCTGACTACTTCGGCGACGGCGACTCGTTTGCACGCGAGTCACTCGGCATCGACTTCGTCATCAATCCGGAGCACGCCACCGCCGAGGACCTCGCTGAAGCGATCCTGCTGCCGGGGGCCGTCCACGTCGAGCACTTTGCGCACGGCAGAGCATCGATTGCCGAGATTGCCCTAACCGATAGGTCGCCTTTGGTCGGGTCCCCTCTCCGCGAAAGGAAGGCACCGCGGCCGAACTCGGTCGTCGGCATCATTCGCGAAGGCCGCACACTCGCGGCGGAGCCGGGTTACCGACCGAAGCAGGGCGACCACCTACTAGTAGCCGCCGGCCGGGAGGACATCGAGGCTACGGTCGCTTACATCGCCGGTCGAAGGACGAAGGTGGACGACGTCGTGATCTTCGGAGCGGGTCGCATCGGCCTGCCCCTCGCCCATCACCTCGAGGCTTCGCGTGGCCCTCGCGTCACACTGATGGAGCGTGACGCCGAGCGCGCGAGAACCGTGGCCGAACGCCTCGGCTCGACGACGGTGCTCCACGAGCAGGGTGTAGGGAAGGAGGCGTTCCTCGCGCACGGTGTCGAGAACGCGGACGCGTTTGTGGCGTGTGCAGGCGACGACCGATCGAACCTGCTGGCTGCTCTGCACGCCAAGCAGGCCGGGGCCGAGCTCTGCTTGGCCGTTGTCTCGCGTGAAGAGTTCGTGCCGCTAGTCGATGCCCTCGGCATCGACGCCGCGTTCTCACCGCGGCTCGTGACCGCGGAGGCGATTCTCCGTGCTGTCGGAGGCGAGAGCGTGCAAGCAATGCACTTAATGATCGGTGGGGGCGAGATTCTTGAAGTACTGGCGGCTCCCGGCTGCCGCGCCGAGGGTCGGACCATCGAGCAGGCCAATGCGATGGCCACGACTCATATCGCGGCGCTCGTGCGCGACGGCCGAGTCGTAATCCCCACGGACAACGACAGGATCGCCGCGGACGATCGGGTGCTCGCCTTCAGTCCTCGGCGGGGGGTGCAGGACCTGCGCCGGACGTTCGGCGCGGCGTGAGAGGACCTCTTGTTCGAGTAGGGCCGAGTCTCAACTGGCAGATCGTCGTCCCAGTTGTATCGGGCGCACTTATCCTCGTCGGCTTGGGGCTAGTGGTGTGCACGGCAGTCGCCGCGGCGACGCCCAGTCGCGGTGTATTGGCCTTCGGCCTGCCTGCTGCGCTCGTACTCCCCGCAGCCGTGCTCGGGATCCGCTTCGGGGGTCGGCTTGGCACCATGCCGCTCCGAGCGCGTGACGGTTTCTTCGCGGTAGCGGCGACCTGGGTGGCCGCGGCCATTGTCGGTGCCGCGCCCTTCCTGCTGGATGGGACCTTCAACCGACCGATCGACGCTCTGTTCGAGAGCATGAGCGGCTTCACGACCACTGGCGCCACGCTCTTAGACGACGTCGAGGGGACACCCTACGCGGTGCTGCTTTGGCGCAGCCTCACGCAATGGTTTGGTGGCGTGGGCATTGTCGTGCTCGTTGTGGCGGTCGCTCCAGCCGTGGGACTCGCGAGCCAGCGTGTGTTCTACGCCGAGTCCTCCGGCGTGACTCCAGACCGCCTCACCCCCCGGATTGCTGACACGGCAAAGATCATCTGGGGCATCTATCTGACGCTCACGGCGCTCGCCTTCGCCGCTTACTTGATCGCTGGGATGGGCGCCTTTGATGCTGTCAACCACGCCTTCACCACGCTCGCCACGGGCGGGTTCTCGACGAAGACAGCTTCGCTCGCCGCATTTAACTCTCTCACCGTCGAGCTTGTGGCGATCATCTTCATGATCCTCGCCGGAGTCAACTTCGCCTTCTACTGGAAGGCCTTAAGGGGGCCGACGATCTGGCCTCAGGCCGCCGAGGTTCGGGTCTACCTGCTCGTGCTTGTCGCCGGCATCGTCGCCGTCACGGCGAGCCTCGCGCTCAACGCTCAAGAGGGCGAGTTGAGAGACAATCTTCGCGGAGCGGCTTTCACGGTTACAAGCGTGATGACCGGGACCGGCTACACGACTGCGGACTTCGACCGATGGAACGACTTCGCCCGATGGCTGCTCCTACTGCTCATGTTCGTCGGGGGATGCGCCGGGTCGACGGCGGGCGGACTCAAGGTCATCCGCGTGTTCCTGCTGGGCAAGATTGCGAGCCAGGAGATCCAGCATCAACTCCAGCCGAAGGCAGTGCAGGTACTCCGCACGCGGGGAAGGGTCTTTGGGGAGGATGTCCGCCGCGGTGTGCTCGGGTTCTTCTACATCTACATGGGGGTCGCCATCGTCGGCACCGTGATGATGCTTGCGACGGGCCTCGACCTCGTCACCGCATTGTCGAGCGTCGCGGCGACACTCAATGTGATCGGGCCGGGCCTCGGTGAGGTCGGTGCGAGCGAGAACTACGACGCGGTCTCGCCGGCGGGGCGGCTTGTCCTGTCGGGCCTGATGATCGCCGGGCGCCTCGAGGTCTTCACGATCCTCGTTCTCTTGACCCCCGCCTTCTGGCGCCCCAGCGTCGCCTGATCCTCGCGCATACTCACGGGCGCCTGCCTACTTCCGCTTATCCGCTTCAGCTGAGCGACCTTGCTCCTCCACGGGAAGGCTGCTCTGAGGCTTCGCATCAGCGACGTCGCCGCCGCTGCGCCGTATCTTCTGACTTGCCTTTGGGTCGAAGGGAATCGGCTATGCGACCAGGCCAGAGCTTGCCTTCGGGCAGACGCTCGGCCGCCATGGCCAGGGCCCTAGGCGAACTGTTCGCCTGTCTTGCCCATCACGCCTCTCGGTCCCGCAAGTTCATCCCCATGGCCTATGGCTGCGGGCCCCCGCCCCGATGAGAAGCCGCCGCAGCAAGGTTAGGTGGGCGTGGCCGCCCGAGTCGTCGGGAGCGGTAGACCGGGCTGCACTGGTCGTCGCCCGGCATGCGAAAGCTCAGTCCTGTTCGGGTCATCAGCCCCTTGGCGGGGCCGTCCACCGTTTCGCCGCTCGGGGCCGTGTCCTGCGTAACTCGTTCCTGAGTGGCTCTCCTCCCGCCGGCCCTCTTGAGCTGCCTCGCCCCCTTTCCCGCCAGCGGTAAGGCAAAGGCGACTAAAATAATCACACCGGCCAGGTGGTGACCACTGACTAGGGCTAGGGCGCCCATCGACGTCAGGAAGGCACTCACCGTTAGAACCCATGTCGCCTCTCGCTTCATGGGGGCGAGTGTGCCTGACAGGCGCAGAGCTCAAAGTCGACCCTGGGGTTGACGCATTCGGCCTGAGTGCCTCCTCGGGTCGGTACGAAGGTCCGAAGGCGGACTGGCTGACTCGTAAGCACGGTGCCTGCCCTCGCGCCCAGCCGCGTAGGCTCTCCTCGACACATGGCGGAGCGCAGGCCTAAAGAACCGATCGTGGATCACGATTTCGAGTACGACTCGATTCTCGTGGCATTCGAGGACGACGCCTACAACCCCGAGGCTGTCGCGACAGCGGTCAAGCTCGCCGCGCGCCGGAGGCGTGGGGTCCATGTGCTCGTGACCATCAGCGTCCCGGCCACCGTGTCGAGTAACGCCGATTTGCCCGAACAGGAGGCTTCGGCGCGGCGTACAATCGATGCGGCCCGCGCGTTTGGTGGGCGCGGTGTGGGTGTGACGGGCGATTGGGAGAAGGTCCGCGCAGGCGAGGCCGGACGGCGCATCATCGCTGCGGCACGGGAAGCCCATGCGCGGGCGCTTGTGATGTCTCCGCCGCCGCTGCGCACCAGGTCGTCGATACTGGGACGGACTCTCGAGTACGTGCTCGCCGAGCGTCCGTGTCGGGTGATTATCGAGTCGCCGCCGGCTCACGAACGCAAGGCGCAAGCTGCTAGTAAGAGGCGACAGACGGCAGGGCGGTGGCGGCACAATGTCCGATCCGGACCGTCGTTTTGAGGCATCGACCTTGTGCGGCTCAGTGGGCTGCGTCGCTTGCATTGGCTGCGTCGGCCTTCGAGGACGGTCGGAGCGATCGGGGTCGCAGGCAAGCGCTGAGGCGTGCCGGGCCGCTTGCGTCGAGCGCGCCACCTCAAGCGGAGAGGCGGCGCACGTAGACGAGCTTGAGCCGTCGCTCTCCGGGAGGGTCGGCCGCCGCTCTTACCGCCGCGACGGAACGACTCGCTGCCGTCCGTCCCCGCCGTCCCCAGCGTCCCCTTGGTTACGTCCGACAGCTGAGCCCCCAAAGCAGGCTCTTCTCCTCCGACGGGGGCCCCGTCGCTGCGCCAGACGACCCGTGGTACCACCGTGGTACCGGCTGCACCGACCAATGCGTCCAATGCGTCGCTCGAGGGGGATCAGGGGGACGCGGGGACGCGTCTTGGACACATCTACGCGCGGCGTACTCGGTTCAAATCCGGGCGCCCCGATTGCTGTTCAGCGCCTTCGCGAAGGCGTCATTACAGAGCACCACGCCGACCGGAGGAGGGCTCCCCGGCGGCGACCTCGACCAGCCGGCACAGCGCGTTCACCAGCGCCATCTGCTCGGCCGATCGGCACGGCACGTGCAGAAGCTCCGGACTGCAGACCAGCACGGCCAGGCACCGCGCCCGCGACACCGCCACGTTCAGCCGGTTTCGGCTGAACAGGAACTCGAGGTTGCGCGGCATCTCCGCCCCGCTCGAGGTCGCCATGGAGAAGAAGGTGACCACCGCCTCCTGGCCCTGGAACTTGTCCACGGTCCCCACGCGGACGCCTTCGGGCACGTGCTCGCGCAGGCAGCGCACCTGGGCGTTGTAGGGCGCGACCACCATCACGTCCTCGGGTCGCAGACGGCGCGAATCTCCGCGGTCCTCGACGCAACGCCCTTCAAGCAGATATCGAGGTGCGACGCGATGGCGTGAGCCTCCTCGGGCGCCTGGCGCACGTTCCCCTCGTGGACCACCGGCACGTACCGCACACCCGTCCCGGTCAGCTCGCCCGAGCTCGACAGTCCTTGCCGCCCGCAGGCCTCGAACGACTCGAGCCGAGCCTCGGAGATGAACCGGCACACGTCCGGATGCATGCGCCGCGTCTGATCGATGAACAGTCCCCGATCGCGCGGGACGGTCGCATGGTCGCCGAGAAGGTGCTCAAGCACCGAGGCGCCGGCGCTGGGCGGGTGGATCGCCTGAGACACCTGAGCGAGCTGAAGGGGGTCGCCGAGGAGGATGAGGTTGCGGGCGCTCGTGCCGAGCGCGAGGGCGCCGGCGAGCGAGAGCTGACCGGCCTCGTCGACGAACAGGTAGTCGAGCGTCGAGTCGAGCTCCTGGCGGGCGAAGAGCCACGCCGTTCCAGCCACGAGCTGCGCTCCGCCGCCGACGAACTCCTCGATCCGGTTCGAGCTCCGGATCAGCGCGTCGTCGCCCCGCTCGGAGCGAAAGTGACTCTCCGGCGTCGTGCCGGGCTTCTTGAGCCCGCGCCACGGCGGGTCGGCGCCGGCGAAGCTCTCGACCCGGGCCAGCAGGTTGTGGATCGCGGCGTGGCTGTTCGAGGAGACGCCCACGCGGGCGCCGCGCCCGAGCAGGTGGCAGATGAGGCGCGCGCCGTTGTAGGTCTTCCCGGACCCCGGTGGGCCCTGCACGAACAGGTGGCTGTTCTCGAGTCCGGCCGCGATGTGCTTGGCCTCCTCGAGGTCAAAGCCCCCGCTCTGGAGGTTCTCGCCAATGCCCCGGGCGGTCGTTCGCGGCAGGTCGCCTGGCACGATGCCGCGTAGCGCGCCGTAGCGTCCGCCGGCGGTGAGACCTCGATCGACGACATCGCTCGAGAAGCGCCGCAGAGCAGCCCGCTGCTCGCTCGTGTCGTAGGGCTTGCCGGGGATGACCGCGCGCGGGAGCGGATCGTCGCGCCGCGCGATCGAGCGCTTGATCTCGAGGATCCCCGCGCCGTCGTCCACCCGCTCGACGTTCACGACCTGTGAGGTGGCCGGATCGAGGTACTTACCCGGACCGACCTTGTGATCCTGCGGCGGGAAGCGCAGGGTGTGGATCAGCGAGCGGGCCGGCTTGGGTAGCGGCCAAGGCTCGACGGCCGGGTCGGGCTCGAGGCCGCCGATCGCCTCGCCGTCGCGCTCGATGAGCGTCTCTTCGTCGGCGTCCCGGCGCTCGTGGTAGGCCCACCACTCGGGGTTCGACTCGCGGCGATGGTAGTCGACGAGCTGGGCGACCAGCCAGCGGGCCTGGCCGTCCTCGGTGCGTTCGCCACGGTCCTCGGCCACCCCCTCGACGAGGACGGCCTGCAGCTCGGCGACTTCGGCCCGCGACTCAGGGTCCGGCTCGTGCGGCTCCGGAGGCCCCCGCCACGGGATGTGCTCGCCGAAGTGCTGCTCGATCGCCTCGGAGCGCTTGCCGAGCAGGCACCCGTGCAGGAGCCACGTCGAGCGGCAGTCGTCGTCGTTGTAGCGCTCGATGGCCTCGAGCAGACCGCGTCGCCGGTGTCGAGGAACTCCTCAAAGGCGAGGATCGAGTCGCCGCCCTCGGCCACGTCGGTCTCGCGCTCGTCCATGTAGAAGGGTTCGAGCTTCTTGATCGAGTAGCTCGGCTGGGAGATCCCCAGCCCTTGGCGGACCACCGTTAGAGGTCGACGAGCACCCTGCTGCGCAGCAGGTGGTCGAGCTCGTCCTCGCGGGTCGCATGTAGGCCCATGAGGCGCTTGAGCACCGTCGGCTCGTACGGCGCGTAGTGGTACACGTGCAGATCGGGGAAGCGCTCGAGGCGCTCGAGCACGAAGTCGATGAACTGCTCGAACGCCTGCTTCTCCTGCGCGTGGTCGGTGGCCCAGAACGCCCGAAACCGCGGCTCGTCGTCCTCGATCGAGGTGACGCCGAACAGGTACTCGAGGCCCTGGTCGAAGAACGGGTCGCCCTCGATGTCGAAGTACAGGTCTCCGAGGCTCGGAGGGGGGAGGCGGGCGAAGCCGCGAGCGGCCTCGGGCGGGAGCAGCTCGTAGCTCGGATGGCCGCTCGCGCGCTGATCGACCTGTAGCGCGGCCTGGCGGCGCAGGGTCTCGAAGGTCTGCGGGCCGACGCCCGGCGGCCGGCCTGCGTCCGTGGCCCGCGCCAGCTCTGCGACCGTCTCGATCCCCTTCTCGCTGAGCCGCGTGGCCTGCGATCGGCGCATGTTGGCGACGAGGCTCAGGTGGTCGTCGGCCTCGCGGTGCGCGTCGCAGTGCTCCTGCCAGTGACAGAGCTCGCAGTGCTCGACGGGATGCGGGTAGGTGCCGTTGGCGCTCGCGGCGAGCACGCGCTCGAAGCGGCTCTTCACGCTGCGGTAGTAGGCGCCGTAGTCGGCGAGGCGGAAGCTCTCGCGCGTCCGCGTGCCGAGCACCACGTGCATCGACTCCGGCGCCAGGCCCTGCTCGGCGGTCAGGAGCTCGGAGTAGAAGCACAGCTGGAGCAGGAAGTAGGGCTTGACCCGCCGGGCGAGCTTGGTGTCGGCCACCTCGTAGCTCCACGCGCCGAGGTTCGAGCGCCTCGGGACGCGTTCGAGGCAGTCGGCGTAGCCGCGCCAGCGCTCACCGTCGAAGAGCACGGCCTGGTAGACGATCTCGGCGCCGGCGCGCATGGCCTCACGGGTGCGCTGGGCACCGCGTCTGAGTCCCTCGCGGCCGGGCTCGGTCTCGATCTCCACGACCTCGCGGTCGTCTGCGCGCAGCGACTCCAGATAGGCGAGCTCGTGCTCGTCGCCCTTGCGAGCGACGAGATCCGCGGCCTCGGCGCGGGTCTCCTCGATCGCCAGACGGCCGCTGACGACCTCGAGATCGAGATGGCTCAGGTGCGCGCACTCGAGGTGGTTGATGAGGTCGGTGGCCGAGAGGATCAGCCGGTCATCGACAAGTTGCACGCGCGACCTCCCGCTCGCCGCTGGCGAGACTCATATCCCCTGTCTCCTGAAGCGCCGGCCGGCTCAAGAGCCGTCAAGTTCCTTGACCCAGGACACGACCGCCTCGGCGTAGTCCTCACGCGCGAGCGCCACCAAGTCGTTGTGCCCGCAACCCGGGAAGGTCCGCACCTCCTTCGAGACCTTCGCCGCCTCGAACAGCGCGCGGCCGTGCGCGAGCGGCACGACCTCGTCGTTCTCGCCGTGGAGGACGAGAAGCGGAGCCTGCAGGTCGGCGATGCGGCGCAGGCTCGGGTAGGCGTCGGGGACGGCGGCGCGCGGGAGGAAGGGATAGTGGGCCCGGGCGACGTCGCGGACGCTTGTGAAGGTCGACTGAAGGATGAGGCCCATGGGCTGAGACTCGAGCGCGAGTGCGAGGGCGACCGCGCCGCCGAGCGACTCACCCAGGTAGACGACGTGCGACTTCTCGACACCCTGCTGTCGAAGCAGGGCCGCGCGCGCCGCGCGCGAGTCGCGGTAGGTGCCCTCCTCGCTCGGCCGTCCGCTGCTCCCCCCGTAACCGCGGTAGTCGAAGAGCAGGACGTCGAAGCCGAGGGTCGTCAGTGCGCTCGCGTGGGCGACGCGGTCGCCGACGTTGCCGCCGTTTCCGTGGCAGAACAGCACGTGGCCGAGCGACGGCGTCCGGGCGCCGATCCACCAGCCGCGCAGCGACTCTCCGTCCTCGGTCTCGAACGTGAGATCGCGGAAGGGGAGACCGCGGTCTCCCGGCGTCTCGACGATCGTGCTCGACGGGGAGTAGAGAATTGAGTTCAGCAGCGCGCGGATCACTGAAGCGTGACACTTCAGCCGAAGTGCGCTCGCCTGACGCATGAGTCGGGCGGATAGCCGAGTAGATCGCGCCGGTGCTCGGCCCGCGAGCGCAAAGGGCTCCGCGGTGCAGGCTAGGGAGTGCTGAGAGGAACGAACCGCACCGGGTCGAGGTCCTGCCGTTCGATGCCCTCTGCGGTACACCGCGCCAAGACGAGCCGCTCGTCCGCTCCGTCAACCGGCGCCAGGAGGCGGCCGCCCGAGGCGAGCTGCTCCTCGAGCGCCGCGGGAAGCGAGCCCGAGGCCGCAGCGGCCACGTTGATCGCATCGTAGGGGGCGGCCTCGGGGTGGCCCCGGCTTCCGTCACCGACGACGAGCGTCACGTTCTCTATGCCCGCCGACCGTAGGTTCGCGTCCGCCTGACGCGAGAGCTCCGGGCGGCTCTCGATGCTCCAGACGTGCCGGGCGAGCCTGCTGATCAATGCGGCGTGGTACCCGGAGCCGGTGCCCACGTCGAGCGCGTGCTCGCTCCCGGAGAGCTCGAGCAGCTCGCACATCCTGGCCACGACGAGCGGGGCGGAGATCGTCTGACCTTCGCCGATCGGCAGGGGCACGTTCTGCCACGCGGCGTGGCGGAACTCCTGGGGAACGAAGAGGTCGCGCGGCACCTGCGCCACGGCGGCGAGCACGCGGTCGTCTCGCAGGCCCGCCGCGACCAGGTCTCGCGTGAGCCGCTCCACCGCTGGCGAGCTCTTCATCTCCTGCCGACCCCGATCGGCGCCAGCCGGACGAGCCGGGCGCTCGGGTCTGCCCGCTCAACCACGCCCACCACGCCCCCAAACCCTCAGTGCACCACCAGCGGAGTCTCCACCACCCCGCCCTCGGGATCGCTCAGCTCGATCGGCTCGAGCGAGCCGTCGTCGCCCACCTCCCCGACCGGATGCACGCGTATCCGCTCCTCGTCCGCCTCGACGATCAGGAAGTGCCCCGCGCTCGCCCACGCCCGCGTCCCGGCGAACTCGAACGCGGTCGGGGGCTCGGTCTGCAGCTTCCCGGCGGCTCCGCTGATCACGTAGTGGATGCCGTCGACGGTCGAGTGCTGGAAGTTATGCTCGTGGCCGCTCAGCACGAGGCTCACGCCCGCCTCCTGGAAGAGGGGGACGAGCCGCTCGACCATCCCGTGCGTCGAGTCGTGATGCGGCCCCGCGCAGTAGGGCGGATGGTGAGAGAAGGGAATCTGCCAGCGGGGGGCCTGGCCGTCGCCGCCATCGCGACGCAGCGTCTCGCGCACCCACTCGAGGTGCTCGGCGTTGTCGAAGTAGTGCTCGACGTCGAGCTCGTCGGCCAGCGAGGTGTCGATGCACACGAACTCGACCATGCCGCCGAGGCCGAAGCGATAGAAGAGGCCGGGGTCGAGCGACGCGCGGCCGGCCTCGACCCACGAGCGGAAGCGGTGCTCCAGGAAGAAGTTGTCGTCGAGCTGGGCGCGGTCGTCGGAGTTCTCGGTGTCGGATGTGTCGTGGTTGCCGACCGTCGGGAAGAAGGGGATGCGGTTCAGCAGGTAGCGGTAGGGCTGGTAGAAGCACGGGTACCAGTCGTCGTCCTCGTCGCCGGTGCCGGACACCGTGCCCTCGTCGCCGTGGTAAATGTTGTCGCCGGTGGTGAGCACGACCCGTACCTCGTGCCCGCTCGCCGCGCGCTCGAGTGCGCGCCCGAGCCGGAGCTGTCGCTCGCCGTCCTCACCCTGCTCGTAGATCCCGATCCCGAAGTCGCCGAGGACGGCGAAGGTGACGGGCACGCGCTCGCCCGGGGCGGGGAAGGTGCGGAAGCGGTTGTCGTAGGTCCTCCCCGCGCTGACCAGGGTGGCCCGATCGATGTCCCAGTCCCAGAGCTCGCCCTCGGCCCACGGCTCGCCGTCGACGAAGACCCTGTAGCTGTAGGCGGTGTCCGGCTCGAGGCCGGTCACCCGGACGAAGTTATGGTCCGCGGACTCCACCCGCACGACGACCTCGCCGTCGCGCTCGACCTCGACGACGGCGTGGCCGAAGGACTCGGAGCGCGCCCCGATGCTCTCCGTGCGGGGCACGCCCGCGGCCTCCGAGAGCTCCTCGTCGTCGACGATGTGCCACCGATCGCCGGCGGACTCGCGGTGAAACCAGAAGCCGCCCCAGGCGATCAGCGCCTCGTCGGCGCTCAGGTCGGCGAGGTGCAGGAACGGCTCGAAGTGAACGTCGGCCCCCAGCACCGGGTCACCCTACCGCGCGGGCGCCGGGAACTCGTCACGAACGTCTCGCGCGGCGTCCGGCGACATCCCCGAGCGCCCACCCGGCGACGAGCCCACCGATCCCCCCGAAGAGATGCCCCTGCCACGAGATCCCCTCCTGGGGCAGGAGACCGCCGAGCAGGGCGCCGCCCCACACCAGGGCGATGACCGCGGCGAGCGCGAAGTCCCGCAGCCGTCGGCTGAAGAAGCCGCGGCTGAGCAGGTAGCCGGCGTACCCGAAGACGATCCCGCTCGCCCCGACCGTCAACGACGAGGCCGGGGCGAGGAGCCAGACGCCGAGGCCGCCGACCAGTGCGACGATCACGGTCACGAGCGCGACCCGCAGCGCGCCGCCGAGCGCGATCAGGAAGCCCAGCATGAGGAACGGCACCGTGTTGGCGGCGACGTGGCCGAGCCCGCCGTGGAGGAACGGCGACGCAGCGATCCCGACCAGACCCTCGGGGTCGCGAGGCTCGATCCCGTACCGGTCGAGCTGCAGTCCGCTGACCTGGTCGAAGATCTCGCTGAACCACATGAGGGTCGCCATGCCGGCGACCAGGGCGAACCCCGCTCGGCGCGACCCGCGAGGCCGAGCGGGGGCGGGGGTGAGGGTCGCGCTCACCGCGGCCTCGTCATCGCCCGGCTACGCGCCCTCACGCAGCGATCATCCCGTGCGGATCGAGCACGTACTTCCTGGCCGCGCCCTGGTCGAACTCCTCGTAGCCGGTGGGGGCCTCGTCGAGGCGAATCACGGTGGCGTTGACCGCCTTGGCGATCTGCACCCGATCGTGGAGGATCGCCTGCATCAGCCCGCGGTTGTACTTCATGACCGGGGTCTGGCCCGTGTGGAAGGTGTGCGACTTCGACCAGCCGAGTCCGAAGTCCAGCGACAGCGCACCCCTCTGCGCGGCTTCGTCCTCCGCGCCGGGGTCCTCGGTCACGTAGAGGCCGGGAATGCCGATGGAGCCGGGTGCCCGGGTGATGGCCATGGCCGAGTTCAGCACCGTCGCCGGGGCCTCGCTGCCCTCCCCGCCGTGGCCTGAGGCCTCGAAGCCCACGGCGTCGACGGTGGCGTCGACCTCCGGAACCCCGAGCAGCTGCTCGAGCTGGTCCTTGGGGTCACCCTTCGAGATGTCGATCGTCTCGCAGCCGAAGCTCCGTGCCTGCTCGAGGCGCTCCTCCTGCAGGTCCCCGACGATCACCACGGAGGCGCCCAGGAACTGCGCCGAGTGCGCGGCGGCGAGCCCTACCGGCCCCGCGCCGGCGACGTAGACGGTCGAGCCCGGCCCCACGCCGGCGGTGTAGGCGCCGTGGAAGCCGGTCGGGAAGATGTCGGTGAGCATGGTCAGGTCGAGGATCTTCTCGAGCGCCTGCTCCTTGTCGGGGAACTTGAGCAGGTTCCAGTCCGCGTAGGGGACCATCACGTACTCGGCCTGGCCGCCGCGCCAGCCGCCCATGTCGACGTAGCCGTACGCGCCTCCGGGCTTCTCGGGGTTGACGGTCAGGCAGACGTCGGTGTGGCGCTCCTTGCAGTTGCGACAGCGCCCGCAGGCGATGTTGAAGGGCACCGAGCACAGGTCGCCCTCGTGCAGGAACTCGACGTCGCGGCCGCACTCGACGATCTCGCCGGTGATCTCGTGGCCGAGGATCAGGCCCTCGGGCGCGGTGGTGCGCCCCCGGACCATGTGCTGGTCGGAGCCGCAGATGTTGGACGAGACGACCTTGAGGATGACCCCGTGCGGAGTCGGGCGCCCGGCGTTCTCCTTCGGCACACCCGGACCGTCCACGAGCTCGAGCTTCGGAAAGTCGATGTCCTGGACCTCGACGTTGCCCGGCCCCATGTAGACCACGCCTCTGTTGTCAGCCATGCTCTCCCCTTACCCCCTGTCGGTTTCCCATCACGGATCTCTACCCCTCGGACCCCGAAACACACCACGATCCGGCCGAGCACGGCACGGCTCCGGCGGGAACGGCGATCCTCTGAGACGTGCCCCGCTCTCTCCACCCCTTCCTCGACCATCCGCCACCGCTCGCGATCGCCCACCGCGGCGGCGCCGAGGAGGCGCCCGAGAACACGCTCGAGGCCTTCGCCGCCGCGGTCGCGCTCGGGTATCGGTACCTCGAGACCGACGCGCACCTGACCCGCGACGGGGTGCTCGTGGCCTTCCACGACCCGCGGCTCGACGAGCTCACCGACCGGACCGGAGCGATCGCCGAGCTGACCGTCGCCGAGGTCGAGGCCGCCGACGCCGGCCACGTCTTCTCGCCGGACGGCGGGCGGAGCTTTCCGTTTCGCGGTCGCGGTCTGAGCGTCCCGCGGCTCGAGGCGCTGCTCACGCGCTGGCCTCAGGTCCGGGTCAACATCGACCCCAAGCACGACGCCTCGGTCGAGCCGCTCGCCGCGCTGATCGAGCGGCTCGGGGCGTGGGACCGCGTCGCCTTTGGCGCCTTTTCCGATCGCCGCCTGCGCCGCATCCAAGCGCTCAGCGGCGGTCGCGCGTGCACCTCGAAGGGACCGCGCGCCGTGGCCGTCGCACGCGCTTCGGCGCTGAGCGGCCGGATGCCGCGCCAGGGCGCCGACTGCGTGCAGGTTCCGCTGCGCACCGGCGCGATCCCGCTCGTCACCGCCGGCTTCGTCCGGGCGGCCCATCGCGCCGGCCTGCCGGTTCACGTCTGGACGGTGAACGACGCACCGACCATGCACCGTCTGCTCGACCTCGGCGTCGACGGGGTGATGACCGACCGTCCGCGGCTCCTGCGCGACGTGCTCGCCGCACGGGGACTCGATCCGGCGGACGACGGATGAGCGAGTACCCGCCCGCCCGCCGCGGGTAGGTCCCTCGTCATGGCCACAGGCGAGGTCGCGTTCGTGCTCGGCGGGGGCGGCCAGCTCGGCGCGCACGAGGTCGGCATGCTGCGAGCGCTGCTCGAGCGCGGGATCGTCCCCGACCTCGTGGTCGGGACGTCGATTGGGGCCATCAACGGCGCGGCGGTCGCGGCCGAGCCGACGACCGAAGCGGTCGCGCGCCTGAGCGAGGTGTGGTCGCGGATCGAGCGCAGCGACTTCTTCGACGGATCGATCGTGGGCCGGCTGACCACCCTGGCGCGAAGCCGCACTCACCTCCAGAGCAACGAGGCGCTGCGCACGCTGCTCGAGGAGTCGCTTGCGGTCGGGCGGATCGAGGACCTGGCCGTGCGCTTCGAATGCGTCGCGGCCTGCGTCGAGACCGCCTCGGAGCGCTGGTTCGACTCCGGCCCGCTGGTCGACGCGGTGCTCGCCTCCTCGGCCGTTCCGGGCCTCCTCCCCGCGGTCGAGATCGGCGGAGAGCACTTCCTGGACGGGGGGATCGTCAACAGCATCCCGGTCGGCCGCGCGGCCGCGCTCGGCGCGCGGGAGATCTACGTGCTGCACGTAGGGCGCGTCGAGCAGCCGCTCAGGGTCCCGCGGTGGCCGTGGGAGGTCGGGCTCGTCGCCTTCGAGATCGCCCGGCGCCACCGCTTCTTCGGTGACCTGGCCGCGCTGGGCGAGGACGTCGCGGTCCACGTCATGCCCACCGGCCGGACGAGCTCGCCCACGACTCTCGCCGGCCTGCGCTTCGGCGATACGTCGAGGATCGCCGGTCACATCGCGGGTGCCTACGAGGCCTCGCTGCGCTACCTGAGCGAGCAGGGGAGCGCCCGGCGATGAGGCCCATGCCGCCGAAGCTGCTGCGCCGGCTGGTGGTGGCGCCGCTCGTCGCGCTGGTCGAGGCCGCCCTGATCGTCGCCTCGCCGGCGCTGCTGCTGCTCGCAGCGGTGCTCTCGCCGATCTTCGGCGGCGCCCGGCCGCTGCGCATGGCGGTGATCGTGCTCGCCTTTGCGGCGCATCACCTCGCGGCCACGCTGGCCTGCCTCGGGCTCTGGCTCGCCAGCGGCTTCGGCGCCCGCGGCGGCTCTGAGTCCATGCAGCGCGCCCACTATGCGGTCCTGCGGTGGTTCGTCGCGGGCGTCTACCGCCCGATCGTCAGGCTCGCCCGGGTCGAGGTGAGCGTCTCGGCCTCGCCCGCCGCCGAGGACGCGCTCGCGGCCACGGGGCGGCCCGTGCTCGTGCTGAGCCGCCACGCCGGGGAGGGTGACACGCTGCTGGTCATCCACGAGCTGCTGTGCCGCCGCGATCGTGGGCCGCGGGTGGTCATGCACGAGAGGCTGAGGCTCGACCCGCTGATCGACGTGCTCGGCGACCGGCTCCCGAACCGCTTCGTCGACCCGCGCGGCGGCGACACCGAGGTCGAGATCGCCGCCATGGCCGAGGAGCTCGACGCACGCGCGGCCCTCGTGATCTTCCCCGAGGGCGGGAACGTGACCGAGGAGCGCCGGCTCAAGAGCATCGAGCGTCTCGATCGGGCCGGGCACACCGAGCAGGCGGGGTGGGCGCGCGGGATGCGTCACGTGAGCGCCCCACGACCGGGCGGGACGCTCGCGGCCGTCGAGTCGGCACCCGAGATCGACGTCGTGGTCATGGGGCACGTCGGTTTCCCGACCGGCCTCGGCGAGGTCTGGCGGCTGATGCCCGAGCCCCAGACCATCGAGGTGCGGCTGTGGCACGAGCCGCGCAGCGCGATACCGACCGATCACCACGAGCGGATCGACTGGCTGTTCGGCTGGTGGCGAAGGCTGGACGCGTGGGTGGACGAGCGCGAGCGGGCGCGACGGGACGCGCCGGGGACCGGGGCGAGCTCTCCCGCCTAGCGGATCTCCCTGCTAGCGTCGCTTCAGCGCGCGGCAATCGGCCGCCGCGAGGTTCCTCTTCCGTAACGCTCCAGCGATCCGGGTCAGTTGAATCTCCCGAATCGTTAGGCGGCCGCCCGTAGCGCCGCCAGCAAGGAGCTTTCACCCTATGTCCTCCAACGCCTTCGCCGATCTCGGCGCGTCTCGAGCTGTGGTCTCGGCGCTCGCCGAGCGCGGCATCGACTCGGCCTTTCCGGTCCAGCAGCTCGTCGTCCCCGACGCCCTCGCGGGTCAGGACGTCCTCGTCAAGTCGCCCACCGGGTCGGGCAAGACGCTCGCCTTTGGCGTGCCGCTCGTCGACCTCATCGAGGCCGAGGACCCACGCCCGAGCGCGCTCGTGCTCGTTCCCACCCGCGAGCTGGCGGGTCAGATCGTCGAGGAGCTGCGGCCGCTGGCTCAGGCGCGCGCGCTCTCCATCGCTGCGGTCTACGGCGGCGCCGGGATCGAGAAGCAGGCCAAGCTGGCCCGCCGCGCCCACATCCTCGTGGCCACCCCCGGCCGGCTCGAGGATCTGATGGCCCGCCGCGCCGTCGACCTCTCGAGGACGCGGATCCTCATCCTCGACGAGGCCGACCGGATGCTCGACATGGGCTTCCGCCCGCCCGTCGACCGGATCGTCTCCAAGCTTCCCAAGAAGCGCCAGACGCTCTTCTTCTCGGCGACCCTCGACGCCGAGGTCAACCGCGTCGCGCAGGCCTACACTCACGGTGCCCGCGTGCACGAGCACGCCGCGCCGCGGGAGCAGCGCGCCGACGTGCGGCATCGCTTCGTGGCGGTGAGCGGCGACTCGAAGATCGACGCCCTGGTGCGCGAGCTGCGCGACGACGAGCGCGGCCTCACGCTGGTGTTCGTGCGCACCAAGCGTGGCGCCGACCGGCTGGTCAAGCGCCTGCGCGGCCACGACCTCGAGGTCCTGGCCATGCACGGCGACAAGTCGCAGGCCCAGCGCGAAAAGGCGCTCGCCCGCTTCGGCTCCGGCTCGGTCGACACGCTGATCGCCACCGACGTGGCCTCACGCGGGATCGACGTCGACGACATCACCCACGTGATCAACTTCGACGCGCCGGGCGACCGCGACGCCTACGTCCACCGCGTCGGGCGGACCGGGCGCGCCGGCAAGACCGGCGTCGGGGTGACCTTCGTCGCGCCCGATCAGGCCCACGACATCGGCCGGATCGCCTCGAGCCTCTCGCTGCAGAGCGAATTCGCCGAGTCGGGCCTGTCGACCGGGCCGGTGTCGAGCGGACGCTCGTCCGGCGGACGCTCTTCGAATCGACGCTCATCGAACGGCCGCTCGGGTCGCCCGTCGACCAACGGGCACGGCGGGGGCGGGCGCACCTACAGCGCGAGTCCCTCGAGCGGGAGGGGCCGCCGGCGCTCTCCGGCGCGCAGCGGCGGCGGGCGCTAGAGCGACGCGGCCGGTCGGCCGCGGACGCGCCATCCGTCATACCGCGTTGCCGTCCGCTTGTCCGTCCTCGCAAGTGGGTACAAACCCTGGACAGGGCGCTCGCGGAGGGCCCAACGGCTGAGGAGGAGACACAGGAATGGGCAAGTTGATGCGACTTTTCGCCGCAAAACGGCTGTTCGACATGGTGCGGGGCCGCAAGGGCGGCGCACCACGCGGCGGCCGCGGTGGTCGGCCCCCGGCGCGCAGGCGCCGCCTGTAGCGAGCGCACGAACCCGCCGGCGGGTCGGCCGGAGCCGCGCACGCGCGCGGCTCAGGCAACCCGCCGGTCGGCGCGCGGCTGCTCGCCGCGACTAGACTGCCGCGCGCCGCGCCGGAAAGCTCCCGGCCGGATGACCGCAACCGGGAGGTGACGTGGCCGAGCAGAGCACGGTCGTCGGCAAGGGCTACGAGCCCTTCGAGTACGAGGTCGGGCGTGAGAAGATCCGCGAGTACGCCAACGCGGTCGGCGAGGAGAACCCCGTTCACCACGATCCGCACGCCGCGAGCGGGGCCGGCTTTCGCGCCGTCGTCGCGCCGCCGATGTTCGCCGTCGTCTACTCGTCGGGAGCCATCGTGCCGGCCATGTTCGATCCCGACGTGGGCATGAACTTCGCGATGATGGTCCACGGCGGGCAGGAGTTCGCCTGGTCGGATCTCGTCTACGCGGGCGACACCATCACCACCACCGCCTCGGTCCTCGACATCTCCAAGCGCGACGACAAGACCTTCTACGTCTTCGAGACCGTCTCGGTCAACCAGGACGGCCGAGAGGTCACGCGTGGGACCTGGACCAACATCGAGCGGGGAGGATGACCATGAACGAGGGCGAGCAGATCCCGGAGCTGCGCGTGACCCCCGACCGCTACCTGCCGCACCGCTACGCGGGCGCATCGGGCGACTTCAACCCGATTCACATCGACCCCGAGTTCGCGCGCCAGGTCGGGCTGCCCTCGACGATCCTTCACGGCCTCTACACCATGGCGCTGGTGGCGCGGGCCAACACCGCCGCCGCGGGCGGCGATCCGCGTTCGCTGCGGCGCCTCGCGGTGCAGTTCCGCGGGATGGGCCTGCCGGAGAAGGAGATCGTCGTGCGTGGGACGGTGCGGGCCGCCGGAGAGGGCGGAACGCTCGTCGACACCGAGGCCGAGCAGGACGGCAATCGAATCGTCCGCAACGCCGAGGCCGAGCTGACTCCGGGCTGACCGACCTGCCGCGGCCGGAGCGAGCCGCCACAATAGGAGCATGGACACCGCGCTCAGCCCCCGCCAGGCCGACGTTCTCCGCCTCGTCGTCGAGGGCCACCTCGAGCTCGGCGCGCCGGTCGCCTCGAGGTGGCTCGCCGAGCGCGGCGACGTCCCCTGGGGGCCCTCCACCGTGCGCAGCGAGCTCGCGGCCCTCGAGGGCCTCGGGCTGCTCCAGCACCCCTACACCTCCGCCGGCCGGGTTCCGACCGACGCCGGCTACCGACATTACGTCGACGAGCTGCTCGAGCCGGGCAACCTGCCGGCGCCGCGGCCCCGACTCGAGCTCGACCTCGTCCGTCGCGAGGTCGACGAGGCGGTGCGGGCGACCACCGAGCAGCTGTCGCAGGTCACCAACATGCTGGCCATCGTCTCGGCTCCGCCGATCGCCGCCACCACCATCCGGCGCGTCGACGTCCTGCGCCTCCAGCCCCAGGTGGCGATGGTCGTGGTCATCACCTCGACCGGGGGCGTCTCGAAGCGGGTGGTCAGCTACGAGCACCCGGTCGACCTCGGGCTCGTCGACTGGGCGGCGAGCTACCTCAACGAGCAGCTCGCGGGGATGGGCCTCGGCGCGCGCATGCTGCACGCCAAGCTCGCCGATCCCGAGCTCTCGCCGACCGAGCGCGAGTTCCTGGCCTCGCTCGCCCCCGCCTTTGTCGAGCTCGAGGCGACCGCGGAGGACGCGCTCTACGTCGAGGGCACCTCGCGGCTGCTCGGCGAGGATCGCTTCCAGGAGCTGTCGCAGATCGAGGACCTCCTGCGGCTGCTCGAGCATCGCGTGACCCTGCTCGGCCTCCTGCGCCGCGCCCTCGACGAGCCGCGGATCTACCTGCGCATCGGCGCCGAGAACGAGGCCCCCGAGCTCCAGTCGCTGAGCGTGGTGGCCGCCGGCTACGGCATGCCGGTCCGCCGCCTGGGCGTGGTCAGCGTGGTCGGCCCGAAGAGCATGGACTACCCGACGGCGATCGGCTCCGTGCGCGAGGCCGCCGCCGAGCTCTCGCGCTACGTCGACTCCGTGTGGAGCGAGTCGTGACCGTCAAGCGCGACGCCTACGAGGTCCTCGGTATCGCCCGCGACGCCGACGAGCGCGAGATCAAGCGCTCGTTCCGCAGGCTCGCGCGCGAGCTCCATCCCGACGTCAACCGCCACGACCACGACGCCGAGGAGCGCTTCAAGGAGGCCGCCGACGCCTACGAGATCCTCTCCGATCCCGAGCGGCGCCAGGTCTACGACCGCTACGGCCACGAGGGCCTGTCCGGACAGGGCCGCGAGCCCAACTTCTCGGGCTTCGGCTCGGTCTCCGACATCTTCGACGCCTTCTTCGGCGGCGGCGATGCCTTCGGCGGCGGGGGGCGCGCGGCGGGAGTTCAGGGTGGAGACGTCGCCGTGGCGGCGGAGATCTCGCTCGCTCAGGCCGCGCGCGGCGCCGCGGTCGACGTCGAGTACGAGGTCGTGGCCCCGTGCGAGCGCTGCCACGGCAACGCGGCCGAGCCGGGCACGCCGATCGAGACCTGCGGGCGCTGCGGCGGCTCGGGCGAGCTGCGCACCGCGATGCGCTCGGCCTTCGGGCAGGTCGTCCGCGCCCACCTCTGCGATGCCTGCGGCGGCGACGGTAAGATCGCGCGAACACCGTGCACCCGCTGTCGCGGGCGGGGCCGCGAGGCCCGACGCGCGCAGCTCGAGGTCGACATCCCGGCCGGGATCGCCGACGACCAGCGCATCCGCCTGACCGGTCGCGGGCACGCGGGTGAGGGCGGCGGTCCGCCCGGCGACCTGTACGTCGTCGTCCGCGTGGCCGAGGACGAGCGCTTCGTCCGCGACGGCAACGATCTGGTCAGCGTCGTCGACGTCTCGGCTCCGGCGGCGGCGCTCGGCACGTCGGTCACCGTCCCCACTTTGGAGGGCGAGGAGACGATCGAGCTCGAGGCGGGGACGCAGCCCGGTTCGGTGGTCAATCTGACCGGCCTGGGGATGCCTTCGCTGCGCCGCGGGCGTCCGGGGGACCAGCGCGTGGTCGTCAACGTCGTCGTCCCGCGTGAGCTCTCGGCACGCCAGCGCGGCCTGCTCGAGGAGCTCGAGGGCTCGCTCGAGGAGCGCAACCTGCGCCCGGCTTCCGAGCGCGGCCACGAGTCGCTGTTCGCGCGGGTGCGCCGGGCGCTCGGGTGAGCGCCGCGCGCCGCGCAGCCGCCCACCGGCCTTGATCCGCCTCGCCGTGCGCGCGCCGGCGGCCGCGGCCGAGCAGGTCCTGGCCGCCATCCTCGAGCTCGCGCCGGGCGGGGTGGAGCAGGTCGACGGCGACGACCACGTGGAGTTCGCGCTCTACGGCGCTCCCGGCGAGCTGCCGGCCCTCGGCGAGGGCGAGGCCGAGGTGGGCGGGGTGACGGTCTCGGTGCGCGGCCAGGAGGTGCCCGACGACTGGGCCGAGCGCTGGCAGCGCTTCCACCGGCCGGTGCTCGTGGCGGGGCGCATCTACGTGCGACCGCCGTGGGAGGGGCCCGCGGTCCGGCCGGGGGTCGAGGAGGTGGTGATCGATCCGGGGCAGGCCTTCGGAACCGGCGCCCACGCGACCACGGAGGGCTGCCTCGAGCTGCTCGTCGACCTCGCGCAGCAGCGGCGCGCGCGCGGGCGCCGCGGCTCGCTCGCCGACCTCGGCTGCGGCTCCGGCGTCCTCGCGATCGCGGCGGCCAAGCTCGGCTTCTCACCGGTGAGCGCCGTCGACGCCGACCTCGCCGCGCTCGAGGCCACCGAGCGCAACGCGCGCGCCAACGGCGTGGAGCTCGAGCGGGTCGAGCGCGTCAACCTCCGCGACGACCGCCCGCCCGGCGCCGAGACCGTCGTGGCCAACCTCATGCGCCCGTTGCTGCTGCGCCTGGCGCCGCGCCTGGTCGAGCTCGCGCCGGAGCGGGTGATCGTCTCCGGGCTGCTCGACCCCGAGGCCGACGAGGTCGTGGCTGCGCTCGGGCCCGGGCTCACCGAGCGCCGCCGGGTGAGCTCGCGCGGCTGGACCTCGGTCCTGGTCGAACGCGCCGGCGCTCAGCCCACCGCCCGCTGAGAGACCACCCCCGCCGCCTCCTGCCACCACGCGCGCTCCTCGGGCTCGCTGGCCCGGCGGATCCGCTCGCCGCAGTAGCGCAGGAGCTGGCGCGAGCCCCCGACCGCGACCAGACCGTCGCCGGTGATGCCGAAGCGCCCGTCCTCCAGCAGCACCAGTGCGCCCTCGCGCCCTCGCCGGGTGCGCAGGCGCCGGGTGACCGCCACGCCGCCGAGACGCTCGGGCCGCGAGAGGTCGCCGTCGCCGGGCGCCCATGGGCGGACCGTGAAGATCGTGGCGCGCCCGGCGCTCTGGGGCGCGACGACCGCAGGAGTCTCCATCGGCCCGTCGCGCCAGCGCACGCGCAGCGCCTCCACCTCGTCGCGCACGCTCGCGCGCGTGAGTATGTGCAGGCGGTCACCGGCCTCGATCCGCGTCGAACCGCGCGGCAGGAGCGCCTCCTCGCCGCGCACGAGCACGTTCACGAGCGCGTCGCGCGGCAGGCCGAGCTCGTTGACCACGCGCCCGACCACCGCCTCGCCCTCGCCCACCGGATACTCGATGACTTCCGCTCCGAGGCGGCGGATCGCGCCGACCTCGATCAGCGGCCGCGGCAGCGCCGGCTCGTTCGAGGTCACCCCCAGCGCGCGCGCCAGCAGCTCGAAGGTCGCGCCCTGCACGAGCGTGGAGGTCAGGACCACGAAGAAGACGATGTTGAAGAACACGCCGGCGCGCGGGGTCTCGGCGATCACCGGGAAGGTGGCGAGGACGATCGGGATCGCCCCGCGCAGGCCCGCCCACCCGATCAGGATCGCCTCTCGCGGGGGGAAGCGGCCCACGCGCGTGGCCACGAGGGCGGCGATCGGGCGGGCCACGACCGCCAGCACCACCGCCAGGAGAAGGGCGGGAGCGGCGACCGGGCCGAGCTGGGTCGGAAAGACGAGCAGCCCGAGCGTGAAGAAGAGGACGATCTGGCTCACCCAGCCGAGCCCGGCGTGGAAGTCGATGATCGTCGTGCGCGCCGGCACGCGCGAGCCGCCGAGGGCCAGGCCGGCCAGGTAGACCGCGAGGAAGCCCGAGCCTCCGAGCACGTCGGCGGCGCCAAAGGCGATCGCCGCGGTGGCGATCGAGGCCACGGGGTAGAGGCCGCTCGAGACGAACGGCACCCGCTTGAACGCCGTCACCGAGAACCAGCCGAAGGCGACCCCCGCCACGGCGCCGATCCCGAGCTCCTCCACGAACAGGATCGCCATGTCGCCCAGGCCGTAGTCCGGCTGAGAGATCCACTCGATGAAGCCGATCACCAGCAGGATGGCCACCGGGTCGTTGAGTCCCGACTCGGCCTCGAGCAGCCGGGCGATGCGGCGCTTGAGGTTCGATCCGCGCAGGACCGAGAAGATCGCCGCGCTGTCGGTGGTCGAGACGATCGATCCGAGCAGCAGCCCGTAGAGCAGGGGCAGGTCGAGCAGCCATGCCGCGGCGACGCCGACCACTCCCGCGGTTATCAGCGTGCCGACCGTGGCCAGGGACAAGGCCGGCCAGAACACGGGACGGATCTCCGACCAACCGGCGGTCAATCCGCCCTCGAAGAGGATGAGCGCGAGCGCGACCACGCCGATCGTCCGTGTCAGCTCGAAGTCGTCGAAGACGATCAGCCCCAGACCGTCGGACCCGATGGCCATGCCGAGCGCGAGGAAGAGGATCAGGCCCGGCACCCGCAGCCGGCCGGCGGCCAGGGACGCCGCGATCCCGAGCGCGAGCAGCGCTCCGGTGACGAGGATCAGGCTGCCGTCGGTCATGGGGCGGCCAGTCTAGGAAGCCGCCGTCCGCCGGCGGCCTCGGCGATCCGGGAGAATGTGGGAGCGGCCGCCCGCCTCCGCGAGCGGCCGCACTCTCTTCCTGCGCTCATGCCCTCGACGATCTCCGTCCGCACCTCCCTCGGTCTGGCGCGCCAGAGCGAACGAGCGCTTCCGCGCGCCGAAGCCCTACTCGCCGCGGCCGTGGCCGCGCTTACGTTCGTCGGGGTGCTCGTGGTCTGGCTGTCGGGGGGCGCGGAGGTGGACGTCCCCTGGGCGCCCACGCTCGATCTTCGCCTTGCCTTTGCCCTCGACGGACTCGGAGCGCTCTACGCCCTGCTCGCGAGCGGGGTGGGCGCCGTCGTGTTCGCCTACTCGATCCGCTACCTGCCGCTGCACCTGCGCCATATGCAGCGACCGGTCCGCGACGGGAGGTCGTTCTACGCCCTCCTCGTCGTGTTCATGGCGTCGATGATCGGCCTCGCCACCGCGCAGGACCTGATCGTGATCTTCTTCTGCTTCGACCTCACGGCGGTCTGCTCGT